>NZ_AP038333.1:0-321838 GCF_047159385.1 Alteromonas sp. D210916BOD_24 | reverse complement strand
TTAAAAGCCTCGGCCCATTTTCCTTGAATACGGCCTGCTTCCATATAACATGACGCCGAGTCAGCATTGTATTCGTAACATTTTAGTCCCATTTCAGTTAAGCAAAAATCAAATCGCCCCGTCATGACTTCGTTGCGACGGTTGTTCCAAGACTGTTGTATTTTTGGCCATACCGCTTCGGGAATGTTGAAAGCCGACCAAGTTTCAGGGCGTTTCAAAACGTGATCGACTGCAAATAGGAACTGACTGTGAAGTTCTGCAGTTGCTCTTCTGACGGCCCGTTGTGCAGATGTCGACATAATATAAAACTGTGATTGGTCACCAGAACACTTCATCCTGTGACCGTCCATCATATGTACATAAGCATTTTCCGCATTATCGTTGACATCTAACCAGTCACTTTGTGACGGTTGAGAGCTCGCTGTTTGAGACAGAATTTTTAATTTCGACGGAGTAAATGGAGCGGTAGGTTGTGAGTAAGATGTATCATTTTTTTGTAACATCCAACCGAGTACGGGTGTGCCATGTTCTTCCTCTTCTACCCACACGTTGCCCTGTTCATCTTTGTGTATTGGCAGTGAACGCGAATAATCCATACCTGCAGGCCAAGCTGAAAAACTTGCGTTTTGCTCTGCTATATAGAGCCTGTTTTTTTCGACTCCAACAATTATTGCTACATGGCCAGTTACAGCGAACTCGCCGCCTTCTTGCCAAATCAACATACCTCCTACTTCCGGTTCAATAGGAGAGCCGTTTTTATAAGACATCAATGGAAGACGCTTGCCGTCTTGTACACGCTTTAATGACTCTAAATTGAAGATGTCATAGGCCATTGCTACATCGTCAAATACGCAACCTGTATTGATAAGTAGCCATCGTCGCGCAAACTCAACACATTGCCACTTGTAACCGGTATAGATACCATTTTCATAGTGACGAAACGCTTCCCTGTTGGTTAAGCGCGTTTCATCCACCGTATCGTAATCACAGCAATATGCCGGTACGTTGCCAGAGGCAATACCCTGTACGGCACCAAAAGGTAAATCTTCCGACGAGTGTTTCACTGACATTCGTTCTTTCTCCAGCGTCGATACTTACTACTGATTTATAAATGACGCTTTATTCTGCACTTTCCAAGTTTGTATACGCGCAGCAAATGATACTGCGCACGTGCTAGAGGTTTTCTTCAGCGAAGCTCGCTAGACGGCTTCTGACCACACCATCTAAATTGATAGTCGCACTACCTGAAAAGTCTTTGAACTTTTCAACCAGATAAGTCAGCCCCGAGGTCACTGCCGAGAGGTAATTACTATCTATCTGCGCCAAGTTGCCCCCCACTATGAGTTTGGTTCCTTCTCCACAGCGGGTAATAATGGTTTTTAACTGAGAGGCTGTTAGGTTTTGCGATTCATCTAAAATGACTATGGCATTTTGTATACTACGGCCACGCATAAAGTTGACAGACTTGTACTGAATATTGGCTTTTTCCATGATGTAATTCATAGAGCCCTTGGTGTTCTCATCGTGTTTGTGAAGGACCTCTAGCGAGTCTGTGATAGCCGCTAGCCAAGGCAACATTTTTTCCTCTTCTGTACCGGGCAAGAAGCCGATGGATTCTGCAATTTCGGGGGTGCTTCTGGTAACAATAATTTTGTCGTACATGTTGCGCTCCACCACCATTTCAAGGGCAGCGGCTAACGCCAATAAGGTTTTACCACTCCCAGCAGGGCCGGTAAGGATCACCATGTCAATATGCGGATCTAGCAGTGCATGTAAAGCCATTGCCTGACCAATGTTTTTAGGTGAAATTCCCCACGCATGCCGACTCATTAAACGCTCATAACCTAAGTCCAGCACTTCCAAGTGTTCTGATGAAATCTCTTCCACTAACCCTGCGAATTGCTTTGTCTCATCAATTAAAAACTCGTTAATGTAAGCTTCGGGTAACATGGACTTTGGCACAGTATGGATGGTATCCCTCCCTTCTGTGCGACTTTCAACGCTTTTCACATTGTCCCAAAAACTCCCCTCGAAGGTGTGAAAACCACGAGACAAGTATTTAATATCAGTAATAAGCTGGTCGGTGCGATAATCCTCAACGTGAGCTAAACCTGCGCCTTTAGCTTTCAAACGCATATTTAAGTCTTTGGTCACTAAGACTACGCGTTGGGGAGCATAGGTCTTCTGCAAATGCAGCGCTACGTTGATAATACGGTTGTCGTTTTCATTACTGGTAAAAACCTGTTGCGCTTCTACCATATTGAGGTCGGCAAAAATGGATAAATGTCCCGTTGGAGCAGTGTGCCCAGCCCCCAACCCTTCCATAGTTACACCTGCGAGCATATCCTCAGGTGTCGCGTCGTGAAGTAAGTCTTCCATGGCGCGAATTGAAACCCGTGCATCTCGTGCGACGTCTTTTTTGCTGTCTTTAATGTAATCAAGTTCTTCCAACACTGTCATGGGAATGACAACGTCGTGTTCTTTAAAGGAGAGAAAAGCGTGAGGTTCGTGAAGCAGTATGTTGGTATCGAGGACGTATATCTTGGTTTCGGTAGAATTTTTTCTTGGCATCCTTCACTCCGGTAAATAAAGCCAGGTTAGCCACCATTCACGGTGATGACCGCCTAGGTGGGGCTAACAAGCCACAGTTACGCTTGTAGGAGAATGCCGCTCGAAACAGGACTGCTTCCCCCACTCGCGTCGACTGAGAAGCAGTACTACACTCACTGCCTCAAGAACGGGTTATCAACAATAACAGTTCCTAATTTCCACCTTAATGCAGATTTGGCATTTTCGCACTGTTTTTCTTTTTTATTTTTATTCGATACTCGTTAGGCAAACCTACGTAATGCTATCTATCCATAATCAAGTTTACTTCCAGAACATAAGGACAGATTGTCCATGTTAATACGAGGATGACTTAAACTGGAATGGGAGAAAGCCGTGTAGTTAAACACTCGACTTGGGTTATTTAGTTGAGCAATTTATCTTTGTCGTAGCCCGCTCTTAGCAAAATAGCTTCAGTTTGACTTTGTGCGGTACTCAGTGCTTCCTGCGTATTCACCTTGCCCGATATCACGGCATTCACCTGCACCCCCACAGCGTAACCAATGGCTGTAAACTCTGGAATAGGAACGAATTGCCTCCCCACATCGGTAGACTGTTTAAGTTCAGCCGAGAGCGCTTTAAGTGCTTCGTATTCATATGACGCATAAGGCAAAACCTGCTGATAATCAGCACTGTAAGTAGAGTGTCGGGTGCCGGATGGCGCCGCATACTCGCCCATATTATTTTTTAGCGCACTGATAAAGGTTTTAGAAGTGAGCCAATACGCTAAGGACTGAGCGTGAGCGACATGTTTGGAAGACACAGGTATAGCGAAATTCCATGACCAAAACCATTGCGCCCCGGCTTTCTGAATGCCCACAGGCGCATAAGTCACGCCTGTTTGGGCATAGACTTTGGAAAATTGAGGATCAAATAACGAGCCGCCCAATGACGACGCATCAACGAAAAATGCGAGTTTGCCAGCGGCAAAAAGTAGCTGATTTTCTTGCCACCCAAGATCGCTGTTATCACTGGGGCCTGAGTCTTTTAAAAGCTGCGCGTATGTATTTACCGCCGCCAGCCATTCTGGTGAAGTGAGTTGTGGCCGCATATCATCGTCAAACCATTTTCCCCCAAAGGTATTCACCATGGTACTTAACAGTGCCATATTTTGACCCCAGCCCACCCGCGTTCTAAGTCCAATGCCGTAAATTTCTTTTTCGGGTTGATGAAGTGTGGCAGCAAGTTGAATTAAATTTTCATAAGTGAGTACTGACGGTAAGGCAAGCCCGGCTTTTTCGAGGAGGTCTTGTCGATAAAAGGTCAAGGTCGTTTCCGCGACAAAAGGTACACCGTATAATGCGCCATCTACAGTATTGGCCGCACGAGCAACGTTAAAAACATCTTCAATATCATAGTTTTTGGGCAGGGAATCAAAAGGTAATAGTGCGCCTCGTCTTGCCCATATCGGAATGCCGTAATTACCTATCAAAACCAGATCGAAACTGTTTTCGTTTACCGCAAAGTCACCTAACATTCTGCGTCGCAAAATAGTTTCATCCATCACACGCCACTGAATATTCACACCTGAAAAAGGCGAATCATATTTTTCAAGGAAGGCCTGAGTGTTCACAATAGCGTTAATGTTCGGCGCTCCAACCACAAGGGTATTGCTAGTAACAGAGCGGCTATCGTAGATGCCATATTTTTCAAGTGTTCTTTGTACAAATCCACTTTGGGTACGCTTATGTAACGCCTCATTAAACCTGTCTATCAGCGTTTTGGCGCCAATGTAATTGCGAGAGAGCGCCAAATGAAAGCCATTGTTTTCATCTGCATCAGGTAAGAAAACAAATTTTCCGATGAGGTTGGGTCGCTCGTTAATCAAGCTTTCCTTAGCACTGTATTTATCAATAAAAACCACATCTAAGCGACCTTTATCAAGCATATCTAACAAGGTGTCAGCTGACTTTGCAGTAAAGTAGCTAAAACTTTTCTGCTTATCAAAAGCCGAAGGCAGAGCGGTTCCTCGAATGTAGCCAATTCCATGTAGACCCAAACGTTTAAGTCTGTCGGTTATTGTTAGCTGTGTTGCCGATGATGGAAGCAGCACCTCCCGTCGAATAAGGTAGCCACGCTTGCCGGCAGGGATGGGATCAGATAAGTAAAAACCTGATGCAAATTCAGTATCAGCGTGCACAGGAAACGCACCTTCTACTTCACCTTTCTGTGCTAAAAATATTGCACGGGAATGGGGGTAAAACTCAAACTTTACAGGCTCGTTAATATCCTCAAATACCTGTTTAATGATCTCATTAACATAGCCCTTTGACGTATCGTATTCGCTGCTAAAAGGGCTGACATCAGAAGTAGCAAGGATGTGCTCAACCACCGATGCTTTAAGACTTAAAAAAGGAAATGAGCACATCAGAAGGGTAGCTATTATGACTCTTTTACTTATTACCCTACTCGCATTCGCTACCTGTACTGCCTTACGTCCTGTTAGAAACACGTCTCGCATTGCCTCAACTGTTTACATCCAATACACATTCATAGCAGATATAAACGAAAAGCGCATTAATTTGCCCAAGCTGACACAGCTCATCTGATTATTTGATAAAGTAACCAATGGCTCGGTACACCCCGTCCCGTTTCTCTAAAGAAAGGGTTTCAGTGGCTGACGATGGCTTGGCATCAAATTCGGTCACGAACGATAAAATGAGATATTCACCTGCAGGCAATCCAGGTAACGAAGCGGGCGACTGTGCCATAACCAATTCGCGAGACTTTACCACCCCAAGTGGTTTACGCACTAAAACCATGGCTTCAGACCATTTGGCTTGAGTCACATTGGCTCTAAAGATAGCTGCGCTTTCACGCCAACTCTGTGTATATTGTTCACTGTCAATGAGTGCTAGCCAATCTGTCGCCTGCGCTAGCGCCATGTCGCTAATTTCAACGGGGGCACCGGATTCTATCACCTGACTCCCCGCATTCGTTGCCTTAACAGACTGAGACCAATATACCGCCACACAAAAGCTGAGAACAATTGCCACACCCCACCACATAAGGAAATGCCTTTGAAAAGCGCTAGCAGGCGTTAGCAAACGGCTGGTATTTATCCCGTCCACTTTCTCATTAGCAGGCAAGCTTGCACCAACACTGATGGGTAATAATATGTCATCTGGCGTAGTATCGAACACAGCCGCAATGGCCTTTACCGATTCTTGAGAAGCCGATTGGGTCTTTTCAATTCGCTGTATAGTTCGCAAACTTAAACCTGATACATCAGCGAGGTGCTGTTGACTCCACGCTTTCGCATTGCGAAGTTTTATTAATTTATGGGTATCAATTTTCATTTCCATCTCACATCTCCTTACCATATCGGGCTGAATTACGGTAGGAGAAAAGTCTCGACAATGATACGACAGTTTTACGTAAAGGGTGTGACAAGGCAGTTCGCAGACCATGATTAGGCCTTGCTGATTACACTAAAATCAATGTGTGTAATACATAACCTGTCACTTTTTATTTCATTTAGTCTATCAAATAACCTACCGCGTCGTAATAACAACTGATATTGGACGAAAAGTGTGCCGCAACGGCTATCACGCGCTACTATTAATGACTTATTACACCGCAATGCGTACAATACTGCCCCCCGAAAAAAGGTTGGTGATTTATGAGTTTAGAAAGTCAATTTGCAGTTGGTCAACGCTGGTTAAGTAATACAGAGACAGAACTGGGGTTAGGCGCGATTATTGGCGTCGACTTCCGCTCGGTTGAAGTACTTTACCCTGCCACGGGTGATGCGCGCATCTATACGAAACAAGACGCGCCGTTGACCAGACTTATCTTCGAAATTGGCGATACAGTAAAAAGTCAGGATGGATGGGAAATGACCGTCACTGATAGAGAGGAATCACAAGGCGTATATATTTATCACGGCTTACGGGAAGACACTAAAGCTCAGACTCGCCTTCCCGAAACCATGCTGGATCATCATATCCGCTTAAACCAACCTGAAAAGCGCTTATTTAGCCAACAACTAGATCACCCTAAATGGTTTGACCTTCGCGAACGCGCACTCGACTATCAATACGAGTATCTTCGCTCCAGTACAATCGGACTGGCGGGGGCGCGAATTTCACTGATCCCACACCAATTGCATATTGCATCGGAAGTGGGCGGCCGCCATGCACCTCGGGTTTTACTCGCCGATGAAGTAGGGCTGGGTAAAACCATCGAAGCGGCACTGATTATTCATCAACAATTAAAAACCGGTCGCGCTGAAAGGGTGCTCATTTTGGTTCCCGACTCTCTGGTACACCAATGGCTGGTAGAAATGTTACGTCGAGTCAATCTTCCTTTCGCCATTTATGATGAAAGCCGTTGTGAGGCATTAGAATCCAGCGAAGCCCAAGATGACAACCAGCCTAACCCGTTTGAAAATGACCAGCTTGTGCTGTGCAGTATTGACTTTATAAGTCAAAGTCAAAAACGCCAGCAGCAGATCCTTGCAGCTGACTGGGATGTAATGGTGGTCGATGAAGCTCACCACCTCGCCTGGTCGAGCGACGCCCCCTCACCAGAATACCTGTGTGTAGAAGCGCTCGCCAACCAGACTCCCGGAGTGCTGTTACTTACCGCCACGCCAGATCAACTTGGACACGAAAGTCATTTTGCCCGCCTTCGATTATTAGATCCTGCGCGTTTCCATAGTTATGACGCTTTTTTACAGGAAGAAGCTAAATACAGCCAGTTGGCTGATGCGGTAGCCCCCTTGTTGTCTGACGTTGAACCTAACGATAAGCAGCGCAGTAAATTAACGGAACTTGCCCCGGATGTAATGGAACATGCGGGCGACCTAACCTGTGCACAAACGCGTCACAGTTTACTCCACCAGCTAATCGACTGCCACGGAACAGGGCGTATGCTGTTTAGGAACCGACGCGCCAACATCGAAGGGTTTCCTGAGCGTAAACTGAGTGCCTACGAACTGGCTTTACCTGATGTGTACAATGAGGCTGTGTCAGGCGGCGATCTCACTTATTCACTTTACCCAGAGCGCATGGCAAGTGTGGTAAATAACTGGACCAAGCACGACCCAAGAGTTGCATGGCTAGTGGACTTCATGCAAAGCGTAAAGCCAGCAAAAATTCTGCTGATTTGCGCCAGTGCTCGCACGGCTCAGGAACTGGGCGAGGTCATTCGCACGCAAACCGGTATACGCCATAGTGTTTTCCACGAAGGCATGAGTATTGTGGAGCGAGACAAAGCCGCGCATTATTTTGCCGATGACGAAGACGGTGCACAAATCTTACTGTGCAGTGAAATCGGTAGTGAAGGCCGAAACTTTCAGTTTGCCCATCATTTGGTACTGTTTGACTTGCCCATTACCCCAGACTTATTAGAGCAACGTATCGGCCGATTGGATCGCATTGGTCAGACGCAAACCGTGCATATTCATGTGCCCTATTTGGCCCACACTGCGCAACACGTTCTTTTAGATTGGTACCACGAAGGTCTTAATGCATTCGAGAAAACCTGCCCTACCGGGGCGGGTGTATTTGATGACGTTAAACCCTTGCTGATTGGGGCTTGCCTGCACCCAGAAGATACTAGCGCCCGTGATGAACTGGTCAATATGAGTGTAACGCTTAACAGTCAATTGGTAGCACAACTCGAAGCAGGGCGGGACAGATTGCTAGAGCTCAATGCTTCCGGGGAAGGCCGTGTAGAGCAGCTCCTTGAAGATATTATTGCGCTGGACAGTGAGCAAGACCTCGCGCGATTTATGGGACGAGTATTTGATGCAATTGGTGTGCAGCAGGATGAAAAAGGTAACGATTGTTTTATTCTTATGCCCACCGAGTCTATGGTGAGTCAGTTACCCGGTTTAGATCCAGAAGGTATGACAGTCACGTACAAGCGCCGTGTCGCAACCACACTGGAAAATGTACAGTTTTTAAGTTGGGATCACCCTTTAGTTCACACCGCCATTGATGTCGTTCTCACTGATGTCCACGGTAAAAGCAGCATTGGCTTTATTGCCGAACCTTCACTTCCCAAAGGGGCATATTGGATTGAAGCCTTGTTTGTACTGCATGCACAAGCACCTAAATCACTGCAGTTAGGGCGCTTTTTACCGCAAACCCCAGTGCGAATTTGTTTAGATGCACAGGGCAATACTTCCGATTTGAGCTTCGATGTTAAACGCAAAGTGGGACACAAAATATCAGCGCAACTGATTAAAGCGCTCCATCAACCGCTTGAGCTAGCGATTGAAAAAGCCCGTAAATTGGCCCATCAGCAAGCTAACCAAAAGCAGCATGATGCCTTACACACTATGCATACTACGTTGAACGAAGAAATACAGCGTTTACGTGATTTACAAAAGCGCAACCCCGCCGTTCGTGACAGTGAAATAGCGTTTATCGAAACCCAGATGCTTGCACTTGATAAAGTAATACAAGACGCGGACGTTCAGCTAGACGCCCTGCGCATTGTTGTGAATAACCCATAATGGCCAATCCCAGTTTTGTTTACCGCCCCCCCATGTCACCTTATCTCGATATTGTATATCGCGACAATGACATGGTGGTGGCCATAAAACCCAGTGGATTGCTTAGCGTACCGGGTAAAGCAGTCGAGCATCGCGATGCGTTAATAACGCGTATAAATCGGGTATTTCCGACTGCAACTGTGGTGCACAGGTTGGATATGGCTACGTCTGGTGTCATGGTGTTGGCACTTAACAAAGACAGCCACAGACACATCTCAAAGCAATTTGAACTTCGAAAGACGAAAAAACGCTACTTTGCGCGAGTGTACGGACACATGACTCACGATACCGGTGAAGTGAATTTACCGCTTATCTGTGACTGGCCTAACCGCCCCAAACAAAAAGTGGATCACGAAAACGGAAAACGGGCAGTAACGCACTTTGAGGTCATTGAGCGAAGTAAAGATGAAAGTGGTCACGCCTTCACGCTGGTCGCACTTTACCCAATAACAGGGCGCTCACACCAACTTCGCGTGCATATGTTAGCACTGGGACACCCTATATTAGGTGATCGCCTGTATGCACATCCCAAGGCCCTTGCAATGGCGCCTCGTTTGCAGCTGCACGCAGAAAGTTTGTCGCTCACACACCCTACTGACGCTCAGTGGCTCAACTTCCAATCACCTATTCCTTTTAGTCATTACCAAGCGGCGAGCATGGCAACTGTGCCCGAGGAATATGAATAGTTTGGTATAGTGACAAAGCCGTCACTATTTCAAGGCAATAAAAAGGTTCAGTAATTTTATCAATAGCCGATAAGTACGTTAAGCGAACACGATAGGCGCTATTCACTTTAACTATTTTCTAGGCTATCACTTAACAATGAGAAGGTTTCACTACACCCTACTTTTTTTATTTGTTTCTTGTCTGCTGGTAAAGACAAGTAGAGCCGATCTCTTTTCTGATGTGAACCACGCTTATTTACCCGGTGAAGTCACTTCGTTGATGGCTGGTGAAAACAACCTGCCAATTATTCAAGTCGACGCTCAAAGTCCGTTACCCTTGGGCACGGCCGTTATCCTCACTGAGCCTTTCCCTTCCAGTATTACGCTGGCAGAAGGGCATTCCCTTGCGACTATGCTATCTGAAAAAGGGTGGAACGTGATCATCAGTCCCTTCCACTTACCGTTAAAAGAGCCAAGTGATGACACTGACTCCAACGAAGCACAAGAGCCCAACAAAGATACAGCCCAAATAGCTTCAATCCATCCGCGAAGTAATTCACTTTCGCAGCACGCCGATTTCAATGCCACACAAGGGGCACTACAGATACAGTTAAATGCGCTGAATAATTTTATTAAGGATAGACAGGGTTATCGCCTATACATCGCCCAAGGAATGGTTGCAGCAGCCTACATCAGTGCAACCAGAGAGCAACCATCGCTTTATCCTGACACATTTGTAGCTATTTCACCTTTTTGGCCAGAATTAGCGATCAACAACCAAGTTGTAGAGCATGTGGCACAAAGTGAATTTCCAGTACTAGACCTTTCTCTAAGCAATTTTAATGGCTGGGCGACGATTACTCACGAACGCAGGAGAATTAGTGCAAAGAACGCGTTAAAACTCCATTATCGGCAAATAAACATCCCCAACAATTCATCATACTTTAGTATGACACCAAATCAAAAATCACCCTATATTCAACTCGTTGCCAATAACACAATTGGCTGGACTCGTCATTTAGGCTGGTAAATATCGCCTTCAGGTATTAGGCTAAATCAGTATCCAAAACAATCACCTAAAGTTGTAGATTGCAAAAAACGATAGAGCGTATTATCTATGTAATTTGATATGAACTATACTAGTTCTACAACGCTAATACGGTTGGGTTCCTCGTGACTGTTCAAGAATTTGTAGATAGCAAAGCGAAGCAACTGTGTTTTTATTTGAAAGCATTCTGGCAAGGAAAACTTCCTATAGAGGAACTTGAGCTATTTTTTTGGGATAGCATGGAAGAATGGGGTCAGATCGATTACACATTGACGCAGCCATACACACAAAAAGAACGTGTGTTTTGGCACCTTTTACACCAAGTTCATTATTGGAACAACGAAAAGCTCAAACAGGATAAATATCTGTTTGACGAATTGAATAACTGTGTCAATTTTTTAGAAGGGCTAGGGCATTGCCCCCTAGATTGTGTAGGCGTTCGCCCTTAATGTCACTCAATTATATCTCCCCTCTGGTATTGCTAATCAAAGAGGTTCATGGCTCAATGTTGCTTTTGCCAACCCCAAAGGCCTATTTCTTTGTTTGCAGCGCTAAAAACCTATAACGACAAACGGTTACTGAGTATTTTTTGCTTCGGCATTTCCAGTGGATTCCCATGGATCATGATTGGTTCGGTATTATCAGCCTGGCTTAAAGACGACGGTCTATCCCGCTCTGCTATTGGTTTGTTTGGCGTGATTTTCGCAACGTATTCCTTCAATTTTTTATGGTCGCCATTACTGGATAAAGTTAAACCTCCCGTATTGGGTCAGCGACGAGGATGGATCTTGTTGATGCAGTTATGCATTGTCGGCTGCTGTCTGGTGATGTCACAGCTTAGTACGCAAAGCCACCTCTATTTCATTGCCTTAACCGGGCTATGCATTGCTATCGCCTCTGCCACACAAGATATCGCTATTGACGGTTTTAGAATTGATTCTATTGAAGAGCATGACAAGGACGGAATGTCTGCGGCTTCATCAGTTGCTACTGCTGGTTGGTGGACGGGATATGGCGGACTTGGGGCTATCCCCTTCTACCTGGCCGACTTAACTTCGTTTACCTGGCCAAACATCTATTTACTACTGGCAGTCATGATGTTGCCACTGATAATTGTTACCTTCGTAACCCGAGAGCCCGTTGTTGATAGGGATATGCTTATAGCCCGTATCCAGCATCGCAAAGAGCATGCTACTGGTTTACTTTACTGGCTACAAACCACATTAATCACACCTTTCTCAGAGTTCTTTAACCGCAATGGTGTAAGACTGGCAGCGTCTTTTTTGTTGTTTATCTTTTTGTTCAAAATTGGCGAAGCCTTTTTGGGTAGAATGAGTATCGTATTTTACAAAGAGATCGGCTTCACAAACTCAGATATTGCTACCTATTCAAAACTCTTAAACTGGTGGGTTACCATCATTTTCTCGTTGCTTGGTGGGTTGGTAAATATGCGCTATGGCATCTACAAAGGGCTGATGGTAGCGGGTATAGCAATGGCGGCATCTAATCTTTTGTTTGCAGTAATAGCTCAGGTGGGGCCATCTACTTCACTACTTACCCTAGCGGTGATCGTCGATGGCTTTACCGGTGCGTGGAGTACTGTGGCCATGGTGGCGTTCATTTCACTGCTTTGCAACAGGGCTTTTAGTGCCACGCAATACGCGCTGATGGCCTCTCTTAGCGTCGCTGGCCGAACTCTTGTAGCATCCAGCAGTGGAGTGGTCGTCGACGTGCTAGAAGGTAATTGGAGTTTGTTCTTCATCCTAACTGCCCTAATGGTCATTCCAAGCTTGAGTTTTCTGTATTGGATCCGCGAAGACATAAAAAGTGTTGAACACACAGCGCGTTAATTCATTAAATTATGTCGACTTTCCTTGCAAGCTAACAGTAATTATCTACATTTAGATAAAGCAGGTACCGTACCTTTTAACGAAGTGGCGGTAACCTGATGCACAGTGTTTGCCCACTTCGAGCAAGGAAGTATTTCGGTGACAGAACAGGTTCGCTCTTTAAAAACGCCCTCAAAAGTGGCACAACACGTGTTTACTTTTCTCAAAGTGAACTTTGCCACTTTTGCTCTAGCGGCAATCTCGTTTTTACTCGTCTTTCTGATCCTAAATAACCAACACAAATACATTTATGCGTTAGAGAAACACAATAGCCTGGGTGTCTACATGGTGACAACTGAACATCGCATCCAGCGGTTTCAGGCCAATCCCCATGCGGGAACATTAGAGCCCCTACAGCAAAATTTGTCTGTGTTATACCAAAAAATATACGACAACTTCAGCCTGGAAATTGATCCTCAGTTTTCCCCTAGTGCGCTGACAGATGTCGCATTTGAGAACAAACAAGCCAATTTGCGCAGTGATGCGGCGCATAGCGTAGTTCAAGATACGCTACTGCTACTGCATACACTAGTGCAAGCACCTCCTGAACAAGCCTTTTCGCTGCTCGATTCAGGTTTTTCACTGGTGCCGATGATGAATGCCATGCGCATAGAAGAGAACACCCTTATCCTTAAAATCTCGGAAGCGCGAAATCAACTTTTCCTAGTGCTTATTTTTTCGTTAATGGGCTTTGTTGTACAACAAATTGCAGCACTCATGTCGCTCAACCAGAATGCCAATGATAGTGTCAGCCAAGCGTTTAACATCACTCCCTCAAAAGCGTTAGACGAAGATGGAGCGTATAAAAAAGAGCTACTTCAGCTTATTATTCATGAATTTAGAGCACCGATAAGTGTAATAATCAGCGCGTTAGAATTAATTCCCAATATGGAAGCACAACGGGACCGACTAATACAGCAGGCGGAACAATCAAGCTATCGCTTGCTTAGCCTTACCAATAATCTCACTGAATTACTTGCTGTAAATATTGAAGAAGAAAACCAAACTCAACGGGTTGATCTCATAAGTTTGTTAGATGAATGTATATCGCCTTTTTCAGTTCAAGTTAAAGATAGAAAAGTGGAATTGGAGATACACTGTAGTCACAGCGTTCCCCATTTTATAGAGTCCAACCCCACAGCAATCGCGAAAGTGATCACTAACATTCTAGACAATGCGGTGAAATTCACCACAACCGGACTGATTGACGTGACCTTTACTACAAAGGTAAAGCACAAAAATATCTATTTAGTGGTAATTGTCAGTGATACTGGCATTGGTATTGACGAAGAAACCCAAAAGAGAATGTTTGAGCGATTTTTTCGGGGAAAAAACGCAAGCACCAAGCGTTTCCCTGGTGCGGGCATTGGTCTTTCGGTTACTAAGCGCTCTATAGATTTTTTAAAAGGGTCGATAAAAGTGACCAGTACCCTAGGAGTGGGCAGCGAATTTAAAATCACCTTCCCCATTACACCTGTAGATGATGATGCTGCAGTGATTCCCGCACCGTCTCACGCTAAATTTGCTGTGGTGGACGATCTAGAAATCTCTCGCATGCATATTCAGTCAATCCTCGCGACACAGGGTTTCAGTGCCCAAACGTTTTCATCTGGTGCCGAGCTGCTAAATTTGCACGATGAAGTCTTACAATTTACCGCTATTATTGCCGATCTCTATATGCCTGGAATGACCGGATTAGAGTTGGTCGAAACCCTTCACGCCATGTATGGTGAGCGTACTCCACCCATTATTGTGCTTTCTGCCACTCCTGATATCGCTAATATTGTGGCCAACGCAAACGTGACCATCTATCAAAGTTTCGTCAAACCAATCGACAAATACCGCTTTGTCGATACCCTCCACAGCCTAGCTACAAATAGTTCGAAACTGTTAGAGCCGACCAAAAAAGCCAACATTTTGGTGGTCGAAGATGAACCTATCAACGCCGAGATGGTTGAATTCATGCTGACTTGTATGGGACATACGGTAACCGTGTGTTATACCGGCGAAGAAGCCATTGTTCGTTCGAATGAGCTGACCTTTGACTGCGTCTTATTGGATATCAATCTTCCCGATATAAACGGACTAGAAGTCGCGCGTATATTAAAAGAACGACACCCTGCTCTGGCGATAATTGCGTTGACTGCCAATTCCCACCGCAACGATAAAGAGGCGTCGGTAGAAGCAGGTATTCGTTACCACTTAGTAAAACCAATTACGTTTCAGGAATTGAAAAACACGTTAAAACTCACGATTTAATTTCAATAGTACTCAGAAGTACAACTCCCCTGCGTCTTTTAGTTTCAATGCTGTTGCAACAACAAGACGCAGGGGTGCTCCTAAGATGACTAACGCTAATTAAATGGCAACTGGCGCTTTGATGTGTGGATGAGACTGGTAGTCCTTCAATGTGAAGTCTTCGAATGTAAAACCAAAGATGTCTTTTACATCAGGGTTAATTTCCATCGTCGGCCTAGCAAAAGGTTCTCGACTCAGTTGTAACTCCACTTGATCCAAATGATTAGCATATAGGTGAGCATCTCCCAGGGTGTGAATAAAATCACCGGGCTTAAGACCACATACCTGCGCCATCATCATGGTCAGTAGTGCATAGCTTGCAATATTAAAGGGCACACCAAGAAATATGTCTCCACTGCGTTGATACAGCTGGCAGCTCAGTTTGCCTTCCAAGACATAAAACTGAAACAAGGTATGACAGGGAGGTAGCGCTTGTTTCCCCATTGCTGCGTTTTCCTTAGGAGAATAGCGAGTATCAGGCAACACTGCAGGGTTCCAACCACTGACGATAAGTCGGCGTGAATCGGGGTTGTTTTTGATTTGTTCAACCACTTCGGCAATCTGATCGACTGATGTACCATCACCGCGATCCCAACTGCGCCATTGGTGTCCGTATACAGGTCCAAGTTCGCCGTCCTCGGTAGCCCACTCGTCCCAGATACTCACACCGTGCTCTTTTAAATACGCAATGTTTGTTTCGCCTTTCAGGAACCAAAGCAATTCGTGAATAATTGACTTCAAGTGACATTTTTTGGTTGTCACTAAAGGAAAGCCTTCCTGTAAATTAAATCGCATCTGGTAACCGAATACACTCAAAGTCCCGGTGCCCGTTCTGTCTTCTTTTCTTACGCCTGTATCACGTACATGGCGCATAAGCGCGAGATATTCTTTCATCGTTATTCTTTTGTTCAGGAGTGTTGAATACGGTTGTCACGGCGCGTATAGGCGCGCACAACTAATCCTATGCCTAAGCCTATCATAGGTAAACACAGAAGTTGCCCTTGGCTCAGTCCCATCTGATATAACCCAATATGGGCGTCAGGCTCTCTGAAATATTCCACAAAAAAGCGGAAGCTACCGTAGCCCAGTAAGAATACCCCACTTACAGCACCTACAGGGCGTTTTTTCGCTGAATACAGCCATAAAATAATAAACAGAAGTACCCCTTCCAAGGCAAATTCATATAGCTGCGAGGGATGGCGAGGCACATTGCCCGCGTTTGGAAAAATTACCGCCCACGAGACATCGGTCGTTCTCCCCCACAGTTCTGCGTTTAGAAAATTGCCGATACGTCCTGCACCTAAACCAATTGGAACAAGTGGTGCGACGAAATCGCCAAGCGCTAGAAATGACGTATTCATACAACGCGCTCGCCAGAACAAAGCTGCTAATACCCCTAACAACCCGCCGTGGAAAGACATACCGCCCGCCCATATTTTAAACAGATAAAGCGGATCGGAGAGAAAAAGTTCAAATTGGTAAAAGAAAACGTACCCGATCCGGCCGCCAAGTATGACACCGACAAAGCTCCAAAATAATAAATCACTTAACTGATCTCTGCTCCACGGCGTTTGAGAAAGCCGCTTTTGTGCCAGTAAATAAGCCGCAATAAAACCCACGAGATACATTAATCCGTACCAGCGAACACTTAGGGGGCCTAGGCTGAAAATGACGGGGTCGATACTGGGGAAAACCAGATAACTATTTTGCTGCATTATATTACTCAATTCCTAAAATCATTCGTATACTGACTAACACGAGAAGGCAAGCCAACAAGGCCTTTAATACGCGTACATTTACCTTCTGACCGAGCTTTGCGCCAATATTTGCGGTAAATATTGAGGTTGTAACAATACCAGCGGTAGCAGGCAAATAAACATATCCCAAGCTGTGTTCTGGTACATCCGTCGCATTCCAACCCGCAATAACAAAACTTGCTGTACCAAATACGGCAATAACTAATCCGCAAAATGCGGCACACCCAATGGCTGCGCGTACATTAACGCGAAACCACACAAGAGCAGGCACTAAAAGCGCACCTCCCCCAATTCCCATCAAGGCACTTACAATACCTGTACCCGAGCCCACAGCAACCAAAGCGGGCTTAGATGCATCATTTTCCGAGGGCTTTTGCTTACCAAATATCATCTGGGCAGCAATCAAAATAACCAGTACTGCAAATACATCTTTAAGGGTTTCCCCTGACATATGGCTGGCAACCTGAGCACCTACGATTGCGCCCAAGGCGATACCAATCCCAGTATAAAGGACAATATTGACTTTAATATTACCCAGTTTGTAATGCGCATATGCTGAAGACATGCTGGTAAAAATAATCGTCGACAGGGAAGTCGCCACTGCAACTGGCATCACAGCTTCAGTAGTCATACCTAAAAAGTGGATAAGCAGGTATGATAATGCCGGGACGATAATCAATCCGCCTCCAATACCCAGCATTCCCGCCAAAATACCCACCACTGAACCCAGTATTAAACAACTTACCAGGATAACCGACAACGCTTCCATTGATAATTCCAAGTGTTATGTGTACCGACAAGCCGCGTATAAACGACCAATAAAAATAATGCATGCCAAACGAAGGCAATACTGAAAACAGGAGATTAACTCTCCCTTAAGGAAGCTACGCGCCAGCTCGAATTAACCCACCTAAGCCTTTCGTTTCTAAGTACTCATTGAGGTGTTCAAACACTTCTTCCTGACTCACCGAGGTCAATGCCAGAGCCAGTAGCTGCTTACACTCTCCAAGGGTGACTTTTCGAATTAACCAGTTAATTTTTCTCAAGTTAAAACCATTCATACTCAGTCGTCGATAGCCCATTCCCATCAACAACAGTGCGCCAGCGGGCTCACCTGCAATTTCACCACATATCGTCACGGGCACCTGACAGTCATTGGCCTTTTGAACCACATCGTAAAGTGCGCCCAATACTGCAGGGTGGTAGCTGTTATACAATCCGGCAACGCGTGTGTTGTTCCTATCTACGGCTAGAAGATACTGAGTTAAATCGTTACTACCCACCGAAAAGAAATCGACATATTTGGCCAATTGAGGAAGCTGATAAAGTACTGAAGGCACTTCCAGCATGATCCCTAATTTAGGTTTATTCAGAATCAACGCTGAAGCGGAAATCTCATCTGACACTTCAAAAAAAGCCTGATTAATCAGCCTCTTTGCCTCTTGTACCTCTGATACGGTGGATATCATGGGCAACATTATTTGCAAATTATTCAGCCCTACACTGGCGCGCAGCATAGCACGAACTTGCACGAGGAAAATTTCAGGGTGATCGAGGGTTAATCGAATTCCCCGCCAGCCAAGAAACGGGTTTTCTTCATTAATAGGAAAATAAGGCAGTGGCTTATCGCCCCCCACGTCCAATGTTCGCATGGTAATAGGCAACTCGGGGGCCGCTTCTAAGACTTGTCGATACAGGCTTACCTGTTCTTGTTCAGACGGAAACCGCTCTCTGAGCATAAACGGGATTTCTGTTCTGTATAACCCGACACCCGCCCCAATTTGTTCTGGATTTAGCTCTACTTCAGTAGATAAGCCCGCGTTAATGTACAACGACATTCTACAACCATCGACACTTTCGCAGGGTTTATCCGCTTCGGCATCAATCTTTTCAGTGATCGCAGATTCTTCTTCGATCAGTTGGATGAATTCTGATTTTATATTTCTTTCGGGTGAAACGATGACTTCGCCAGAATACCCGTCTAACAGAATTTCTTTATCTTCTAGCAACGCGGGCGTCACGTTTTGACAGCCCATTACTGCCGGTACGCCCATGGCTCTTGCTAAAATAGCCGCATGGGAGTTGTTAGAGCCCCGTATTGAGATTATGCCTTTGAGTTTATCGCGAGGAAACTCTGCCAACATTGGCGCAGATACTTCATCCGCCACTAAGATGCTGGCTTCTGTAATGTGCTTTTCAGAGACTTTTTGCCCATTCGCTTCATACAGAATATTAGCCAGTATGCGATCGGACAGATCTATAATATCGATAGCCCGTTCTTGCATATACGGGTCATCCATCGCCTGGAATCGCGCCGCATACCCTTCTACCACCATTTTTAGCGATGACGCCGCATCCCACCCTTGCCGGATCTTTTCTTCTACTTCTCGCCCAAGGCTATTGGCGTCCAGCAGGTGGTGGTAGAGTTGAAAAATAGATTTAACATCTTCAGGGATACCATCATCCAGCCGCTTCGACAGCGCATCGACATGCTCTCGAGTAACTTCTACCCCTTTGCGATAAAGTTGAATTTGATCGGCAGGTGACTGCGTGCGTTTTATTACCCAATTTTTCAAATTTACCGACTTGTCCGGTGACACGCCCTTACCTATCGCCAAACCTGGCGACCCCGCGATACCATGCACGTTCTTTTGCTGAGCGGCACTATCAGGAGAAGCAGACAGGGTTAACGCGCCACGGATATCGGCATTGGTTATTTCAAGGGCTAGCTGTGCAGCCAATGTCACCAAAAAGGCTTCTTCATCTTCGCTGAAGCGGCGCATTTCTGCTTGTTGAAGGGTAATTACTCCCAGCACACGCCGTTGATTGATAATCGGCGTCCCGAGAAAAGCATTGTAGTTTTCTTCCTGAACTTCAGGGTAGTGCTTAAAGCGCGGGTGACTGTGCGCATTGACAATGTTTAGAGGCTCTTCACGCTGCCCAACAAGTCCAATTAGCCCTTCCGAAAACCCAATGCGCACTTGTTCTACAGCATCGGGGTGTAAGCCATCGGTGGCCTTTAATATGAACTCTTGCGTATCGTAGTCGGCAAGATAGATAGAGCAGGAATCGACATCTAAGGTCTGCTTTACACGGGAAGCAAGACGAAACAAGGCAGTATCAAGTGCAGGGATCTGATTCATCTCCTGCACAATACGCTTTAATGTGGTTAACATTGTACCTTGCTTACTTTGGGTGCTCACCGGTTACTCCTTGTTGACTCGCTGCTTGCTGCTTTGCACCGTTAGCCACGTCTGCGCTTTTTACCCCTTTTAAGCATACCTGCATTGGGGCGCTGAGGAGCACGGTGTTGCGTAGACATTGCTACCCCAGAGAATTCTTTCATCACTCTGCGATAAACGTCACGCTTAAACGACACAACATTGCGAATAGGGTACCAGTAGCTTACCCATCGCCAGTCATCAAACTCGGGATGACCAGTTTTAAGTACATTGACATCTTTCTCGTTGCATTCAAGCTGCAACAAGAACCACTTTTGTTTTTGTCCAATACAGACAGGGTTGCTACCTTGGCGAATTAATCGCTTTGGCAGTTTATATCTAAGCCAGTTACGGGTAACACTTAAAATAGTGACATCTTTCGGTGTCAGCCCTACTTCCTCGTGAAGCTCGCGGTACATAGCTTGTTCAGCAGATTCCCCTTCATCAATTCCGCCTTGAGGGAACTGCCATGAATGTTGACCATAACGTCTTGCCCAAAATACTTGACCCATTTTGTTGCAAATCACTATGCCCACATTCGCACGGAATCCATCGGCATCTATCACATAGACTCCCGGGCACACTATACTGTTATATGTTTTCATTCTTCCACAAACTATGCTCCAATCATAGTCTTAATGTTCACTCGCGCTTGTCTAATAGGAAATAATCGTTAATTATGCAACCACCTGCACTGCCCCCCTCATCTCCAGAAGCGCTTCTAGCTCGCTGCCACGCTATTGCAGGACTGACATTAGGCGAGCTAGCTGCAATGGCAAATATCGCCATACCCGCCAATTTGCAGCGTCATAAAGGGTGGCCCGGCATGCTTGTCGAAAAATGGTTAGGCGCGACAGCAGGCTCTAAGCCTCAACAGGACTTTCCCGAACTAGGCATAGAGCTTAAAACCATTCCTATAGACAGTAATTTTTCGCCGTTGGAAACCACCTATGTATGTTTCGCTCCCCTGCTAATGCCGCTGGGCATTACTTGGGAGACTTCAAATGTTAGAAATAAATTACAACAGGTACTGTGGTTACCCATAGAAGGAGATAGAGCGATCCCTTTAGCCGAGAGAAGAGTGGCTACGGGGTTTTATTGGCGACCATCTGTAAATGAAGATCAAGTGTTGCGACAGGACTGGGAGGAATTGGTTGAGCAAATAGTCACAGGCCATGTTGAATCTATTACTTCCCGACAAGGGGAAGCGTTGCATATCCGTCCCAAGGCGGCGAATGGCTCAGTACTCACTGAAGCGTTAAATCCCGAGGGTCAACGCATTCAGACACGCCCCAGAGGTTTTTATCTGCGCAAAGCGTTCACTCAACAAATATTGCACAATGCGTTTTATTAAGCACACAAATGTTAATTGTCCTTTTGAAGGTGCTTAACCAGATACTCACTTAAAAATTTCTCTGAAGTAATACCCATTCTTTTCGCCACCGCGGCGAGCTTCGCATCACTCTTTAACAACACGTTTTTGGCATATTCAAGGCGATAGTGAAAAATAAACCGTCGAAAACTTTTTCTTTCAGTTAACTGCAACGCCTGAGCAAGAGCCGTAGGGTCAAGTCCAGCGCCGGCACAAAAGGTTTCCAATGTTAAAAAACGCTGTTTATACGCTTTTGATTCAATGGTGTACCGTTCTGCTTTTGAAATAATACTGCTGATTTCATAAGGCGTGGGTTTTCCCTGTTCGAGCCGTTCGTAATCAAGGGGAGAAGGTGAAGTACGTCGCACGAAGGTAAGCGAAACCAAAACGATCAACAGCGCTACCCCTAGCATAAGATGGTGGAAACTTTCCCAAAAGGGAACCGACAAAAAGCCAAAGGTCGCCGCTGTAACCAGCAAAATACTCATAAAGGCGACTCCCACTAAAGACCCCATTACCCCCGCTAGCCTCGGCATTCGCAAGTTTTTGTAATCGACAGTCTGAGCAGGTAAATAGCGATGGTACATTTGGATGTGTTCGGTAATTAAAATGCCTATCAACAACACACTAAAGCCAGCCGCCAAAGGAGCGACATAGGCAGGCCACAGCAATAAGGGGTGACCCGTTGGTGCCACCTGGAACCATTGTTGTTTTTGGGTTTCGGGGATCAACAACACGCTCATTTGTAATACAGCGGTGACCACAGCGGGTAACCATAATCGCTTACGCGCAGTTACCGCGGAAATAAGGAGTGGTTTGATGGCGCGATAACAACACGTCACCGCAATAACTGCGAACACCTCCGATAAGCCGTACAGGTGAGAAAGATGCGTAGCATTGGCAATACGCAGCCATTCGTCAGTTAAAAACAGCGGCCAGCAAACAAATGCACAACACAACCAACGCTTGCTGGTTAAATTCACTTTAAATGCAAACAAACGAGCCACACCTACTGCCCAAATGACAATAAGCCCTGCCAAAAAGTACTCGTACACCACCGTCATCATTGACAATAACACTCCTTGAACACCCTATTCATCACCAATAAATCTCGCGCTGCATGGCCACCTTGCGGGTGCGTTCCATCACTCGTATCAGGGTTGTCAACTTTTCTGCAGTCCACTTTCGCAGTTCGTCGTGGGAGCCAATGTCGGCTTCATCTATGGATTGTTTCAACATCAACAATGCGTTTAATTCATCGATACCGGTGAGCAAATCTAACCAGGGTGCGCGAAAGTTGCCCCTTTCTTCGACAAATAAATCACCTAACAGAAACCCACTCCACAGCGTTTGTCTCAGCAGTATTTCAACCGAAGAGTAATGCGCTGGCCCCATGGTTTTACTTAACGGCATACTTTGCTGTACCGTTTGCCACCCTTGCGACAGCCATCCCTTAGCGTGTTCTAATACTGAGTGGTCATAACCTGTTGCTGTAGTTTGCCAGGGTTTATTCTGAATTAAGCGGATAGCGTGCAATTTAATATTGGTAGCGTCATTATCAAAAAAGAGCTTATCGGGCTCATGCGCATGCAAAAGCCCAGCTTTGCGCCCCTGAAGATAACTAACCACTGCAGGGTGTTTGCTCAACGTTTTGTAGAACATACTTTTTTTAGAAAGCAAATAGCGCAAGCTTTGTAAGTCATCTTGCCACCCCCACTTCTGGGCGTATGACAACAGTTTTTTATGCAATATCAACATTTCCTGGCATTGCAATACGGGGAGATAAAGCGATACGCTTTGAAGCAACAAACGGATACTTTTAGCCACTTCAGCCAACATTTTAATCGAGCCGCTTTCACAAAAAACGTGTTCGTGATGTTGCCAATGCGCTAGCGCTATTTGCACAGCCCGAACAAAAGCCTCTTCAGTTGAAGTCGTATCTTCAAGTTCAAGAAAATCTGGCAGTGGGTTCACCTTAGCATTGAACCCGTGGAGTAATTGATAGCCTTGAGCAGCCTTTGACACATCACTCAGCCGCACAGCCATATTGTCGTTAATCAGCCCGGCAAGCACGAATAAACTGTCAATTTCCCCTGACACCAATTCCAATTCTATTTCGTTGATAGGTGAGCTGGCTTTATCTGTACTCGCCTCGCCACAATCCAATACCAGTTCCACCACACTGCCCTGGACTTCAACAAGATAGGCATGGCGTGTGAAGTGGGTACTAAATTGTTTGGCCAAAGTGGCATTTTTCGCCGCTATGTCCCATGAAATTGGCCACACAGCACTGTCAAAAAGCGTTAAATCTGGCGTAGATCCGGAAAGGGCGACGTTGTATTCAGAGCGCTTGTGCAGCCCCCCACTCACCACACCATTCGTTTTTAGGGTTTGTTCATACTGCCCGTCATTTCCACGCACCCGAAAACCCATCTTATTAGCCTGAAAATCAAGTTTATCAGTATCGTAATAATCGTTTTCTAAACGCATCTCGCGATGGGAGTTTACTTTAATCTGACGCTTTTCGAAGAAAGGCAATACGTTATGCGTAAATGCATGGTGTGCATCATCACCGGTAACAAATTTTAATTCTATTTCTGACATGGTTGCGCTAAGCACAGCTTGTAATGCTGACACCTTACCTGTGTCAGTGGGTTTTCGCAATGGCTGGACAAGCTCGGGAAGACGACTTGCTCAGTGAGTAATCTTTGCGGCGCCGTTGTAGTGAACCACTCTCGTATGTTGACCTGTGTACGCGCTTTTTTTAATAATAACGTATTCACATATAGAGATTGGTAATCACACTTGCCTTTGGGCCAGCCAAACAATACCATCTCCATGTTTTAAATTCTAAAATTGGACTTTTTATGATTCGAAAGTGGTTAGCAGCAGCCCTTATTGCATGCTCTTTTCCAGCATTTTCGCTACAAGATACCGCAGAGGTAGACGCAACTTCATCACACTACATCAGAGATGATTTGTTTGTGTTTATGCATACAGGCCCGGGCAGAGACTACCGCATTTTAGGATCCGTCAACGCAGGCACCCCAATCACGGTGCTAGAAAAAAACAACGAAGCGAAATTCACTCAGATAACGGACGATGAGGGCCGTACTGGCTGGATAGAAAGTCGTTATGTTTCAGACGCACTTCCTCAAGCACAACGACTTCCTATTATCAGCGAACAACTGGCTGATGCTGAGCGATCCTTACAAGCTGCGCAATCAGATAACGAACAACTTCGTCTGGCTTTAGAGGAAGCCCAACAACACGCAGCATCGCTGTCTTCGACCGTAAAAGAACAAGCAGCTGAAATTCAACGTATTGACGCAAAAATTGAAGGCGCAGAAAAAGAAGAATTGATGACCTGGTTTACACGAGGTGGCATGGTTGCTGGAGCTGGAATTTTACTCGGTGTGTTACTGACCTATTTACCTAAGCGCAAGCGCAGAGGCGACCAGTGGATGTAAACATGCTCTAGTAACACGTGAAGTGAAGCAAAAACGGCGTAGTTAACTTAGTACATTGTGAAAACAGGCCAGATAGCGAAGCATTATCGACATCTGGCCTTTTTTCTACTTATAAAAAGAAAGGCCCCCTTCCTTTATCCTTACTCATCATCTTCCACTAACGTCATCAGCGAGGTATTTCCACCTGACGCTGTCGTGTCGATGCTGATGGTCTTCTCAGTCATTAATCGTTGGATAAGGTTGTCGTTATACTCTGCCGTGATCACTGGTAATATGGCGCCTTCACGGGAAGACAACATTGCCGTGATCCGTGCAGTACGCTCGGTATTTGAGTCCACAACCACACCAGATAAATCCTCATCCATCAACAAAGTATCTAAGTGAGCTAAGCGAGCTACTTGAAACAGTCCTTTCGGCGCCCCCGTTGACTCGAATTTGTTTTGAATTTCCACGGCTTCTTCGTAGAAAATTTCAGAAACCACCGACACCACAGGGTTTCCTGTCGACAACGCGGTGACAATAGACAACAACCAATATTCAAAGGTCACGTCCTTGTCAGCGAAGCACACCAAAATACCTCGTGGTTCTAAATAAAGTTTATTCGACTCCCCCGTAGGCCCTGGTAACGTCTGAGGTTTTGCCAATTTGCGCTCTACACTAGTGAGCTGCTGACGTGCGGTCGCTAAGGTCCGGTTAAGGTCATCGGCCAATTCATCCACAATGTCTACTTTGGCAATTTTAGCCAATAGTTGACGCACCATGGAGATACGGTCATTCAACGGAGTATGACGCCACTGAACTTCCACCGCTTTCGCTTTATCCATCATAACATTTGCGCGTTCAGCAACTTTTTCATCGCCTACCAACGCTGCATCGGTACTGTCTACATCTTCGATATAAGACGGTTTCGGGGTAGCGCGCTCCATCATTAAGCGGGGTAAATAGTTAGGTCCACCCGCTTTTGGTCCGGTGCCTGAAAGTCCTCTGCCGCCAAATGGCTGCACACCAACAATTGCCCCAATCATATTGCGGTTGATATACACGTTACCCGCCCGACTTCTTGCAGCAAGCTCATTGGCGCGCTCTTCAATTCGAGAGTGGATCCCCATGGTAAGACCATATCCAGTACCGTTAATTTGCGCCAACACATTGTCTATGTCTTTTGATTTGAAGCGCACCAAATGCACAACTGGCCCAAATACTTCTTTCTCAAGCACATTAATGTGTTCTATCTCATACAACGTAGGCGCGAAGAAGGTTCCATTTTCAAACCCTGCAGGCATTTCATTGCGGTAAAGCAGTTTACCTTTACCCTCCATATATTGCTGGTGATCGGTAAGACTCTTGAGCGCCTTCTGATCAATTACCGGCCCGACATCTGTGGCCAGTAATGTAGGGTTGCCCACTGTTAACTCTTTCATGGCACCGATCAACATATCAATAATATCATCGGCAATTTCTTCTTGAACGAATAACACGCGTAAAGCAGAACAACGCTGACCGGCACTTTGGAAGCCCGAATGAATGACGTCGTCCACCACCTGCTCAGGTAGCGCAGTAGAGTCAACAATCATACAGTTTTGACCACCGGTTTCGGCAATCAAAGGGACTTGCTCACCTCCCCGTTCAGCCAGAACCTGAGAAATTAAAGTACCTGTTTGGGTAGACCCAGTAAACATAACTGCTTTAATGCGCTCGTCAGGTAATAACGTGTCACCCACGGCCTTACCCGGTGATACAATCAGCTTTAACGCATCTTCGGGAAGTCCCACAGAGTGCATGATATCCACCGCCCGCTTTGCAATGATACTGGTTTGCTCTGCCGGCTTCGCAATGACGGTATTGCCTGTTACCAGCGCGGCCGCAACCTGACCTAAGAATATCGCTAACGGGAAGTTCCAAGGGCTGATACATAGCACCACACCACGAGGTAGTAAGCGCTGATCTTCAGCCAACTCTTGCGCTCTAACTGCATAGTATCGGCAGAAATCAATCGCTTCGCGCACTTCATCAATACTGTCCTGAGCAACTTTGCCGGCTTCGCGCATACAAATAGCGATAAGTTCAGCCATATGGCGTTCAAGTGCATCTGCCGTACGATTAAGAATTTCGGCACGCTCACTCACATCGCGCTTCGACCATGCGTCAAAACCCGCTTCCGCCTCGTCCAATGCTTTGCGCATGTCATCAGGCTGTGCGTAGTAGTGATATCCTACAATATCATTGTGATCAGTAGGACTGACCACCGGGGTCGCACCTTCTGGCACTTCACCAGAGACTTTATAGTACTCTTGCCAACGCTCTAGTTCGTGTTTCAATGCCGTCACGGCATTGGTATCCGTTAGATCTAAACCGCGAGAGTTATCGCGTTCAGGCGCATACAAACCACGGGGAGTTTTTATCAGCTTGTTATAACGTATTTTTAATCGCTGTGTTTTCTCTACCGGATCTTCTAGTAATGATTCAACCGGTTTTTCATCATCCACAATGGCGTTAACAAACGACGAATTCGCACCATTTTCAAGTAGACGGCGAACTAAGTAGGCCAGTAGATCTTCGTGTTCACCTACCGGGGCATAAACACGGCATTGTATTTTGTCCTGAGTAACCACTTGGTCGTAAAGGGTATCGCCCATACCGTGAAGACACTGGAACTCAAATCCGTCTTTGTCATCACCCGCCAATTCCACAATAACAGATGCAGTGTAGGCGTTGTGAGTAGCAAACTGAGGATAGATAGTATCGCGGTATTCAAGGAGACGATTCGCACAAGCGTGATAGGAAACGTCTGTAGAAGATTTTCGAGTAAACACTGGGAACTCTTCTAATCCCGCTTGTTGTGTAAGCTTAATTTCGGTATCCCAGTATGCGCCTTTTACCAGTCGTATCATTAAAGGACGACCCACATCCAAGGTTAGTTCACGTAAGTACTCGATTACGTGGATTGCGCGTTTTTGGTAAGCCTGTACTGCCAGACCAAAACCCGTCCAACCGCTTAAATCTTCATCGCGAAACACCTTTTCAATAATATCGAGAGAAAGTTCAAGCCGATCCGCTTCCTCGGCATCCACTGTAAGGCCAATATCGTATTCTTTAGCCATCATACACAAGGCTTTTAAGCGTGGGGGGATATCTGCCATGGCACGTTCGCGATGCGAAAACTCAAAACGCGGGTGGATAGCTGAGAGTTTTACCGAAATACCCGGTGAGCGTTTAGGGCCACGGCCGTTTGCCGCTTTACCAATCACTTTGATCGCTTTGACATAGGCATCATAATAGCGATCAGCATCACGCATGGTACGTGCACCTTCACCAAGCATGTCATAAGAATACACGTAGCCCTTGGTTTCTTTGTCCTTGGCACGCTCCACTGCGTCTTCAATGGTCTCACCCATGACAAACTGGCGTCCCATCACGCGCATAGCTATATTCATTGCCCGGCGTATCACTGGCTCACCAAGTCTACCCAATGTCTTTTTGAGTAAGCCGAATTGCTCTTTCTTGCGCTTGTCAGCGTAGTTCACCATATTACCAGTGAACAACAGCCCCCACGCTGATGCATTAACAAACAATGAGTCTGAATTCCCCAGGTGCGGGGTCCACTGTCCCTTAGAAAGCTTATCGCGGATCAATTCGTCTTGTGTCGCGCGATCTGGAACACGCAATAACGCTTCGGCTAAGCACATCAGTACCACGCCTTCTGCAGTAGACAATGAGTATTCGTTTAATAGTGCATCTACACCACCGTGCCCTTCTTGCTCGCGGCGAATTTGAAGTACCATTTTTCTGGCCCTTTCCCAGGCACGACTGCGCGCACGCGGGTTAACTTCGGCGATGGGAAGTATTTGATCGACAGCCACCGACTCACTAATGCGATAGTAATCTCTTATGCGCTGACGTAGGGGTGATGTTGTATGAAGTGTGTCGTTAATGAGCATTGCAACCCTTTCATAGAAATAGCTGTAATAAAAAGCGTTCCCGCCGTGAACAAAACCACGGTTACATGGAAGCGGCTAAATAACAAGCAAAGTCGAAACTCTGCTTTCACGCATCGTCCTTCTTTAAACTTTATACTTTTGGTTGAAGATCACGACAGCGCTAAATTTGCGCGGATGGTAGCACACTAAAAAGCTCTGCCAAGCTCTTACCAGCAAAGTTTTCGCAGAAAGTTGATTCAACGAGTTATTCAATGTTTACGTCGCAAAAAAAGAGAGATTAACGGGAAAATCTGTAGTTGGCATTTTGCGCAAATGTTGCTCAAACGGTTTCAAATAACCCCGCTCCTTTTCGACTTTAGTCTCATTATTGCAACTATTTTGAAAATATTTATTAACATTTAACAAAAATAGCCGTTAAAACTAATAGACTGTGAAAAAGCGTCTACACTTAATGAAAAAATAAAAATCACTTACTGGTGGGTATTTGTCTTATGTGGTTAAGAAACTTCAGCTTGATTCAGCGTTTAGGTATTATTGTTGCCTTAATTACGCTGTTATTTGTTTTGCTTACAGCGGTGGTATTGAACCAGCACTATAGCGCGTTAAAATCGAAATCCTATGAAGAAAACAAACACTTAGTTGAAGTTGTTCATACGATGTTAAGTGCCTTTGCTGAACGTACAGACGTCAGTGAAGAGGAAGCAAAGCAACTTGCTTTAAATGCGGTCAAAGCGCTGCGATACGATGGCAGTAATTACTTTTGGATACAGGATCAAACGCCTAGTATGGTCATGCATCCTATTAAACCTGCGTTAGACGGTCAGGATCTACGCAGCTTTAAAGACGGTAATGGTAAAGCGTTCTTCGTAGATATGGCGAAAGCGGTCAAATCCGAAGGTGACGGGTTTGTCGATTACGTGTGGCCACTGCCCGGTAAAGAAGATCCTACAGATAAAATTTCCTACGTAAAAGAATTCAAACCCTGGGGGTGGACGGTCGGGTCGGGTATATACCTGACTAACCTTGAAAGCGACTATGCGCATTTGCGCAACCTTATAATTGTCTTCTGCATCGTAAGTATTTTGTTAGTAATACTACTTATTTACGTCATCGGCGGAAGCATTGTGAAACCGGTTCAAGAAGTTACTGACCGTATGAAGGATATTTCGCAAGGCGAAGGGGATTTGACGCGTTCACTACCGGAGTCAGGACAAGACGAAATTACCCAACTGGCTCGCTACTTCAATGAATACACCGAGAAAATGCGTCAATCTTTGATTGGCATTCGCGAGAATATCAACTCACTGTCGCAGCAGGCAGAACTAGTTGAAAATTCAAGTAAAAACAGTAATTCCCAGGCGCAAACTCAAAACGAGAATATGCTTCAAGTCGCTGCCGCCATGGAAGAGATGACCACGCAGATTAACGATGTGAGCAACAACGCTGATTCTGCTGAAAAAAGCACTAGCAGCGCGCGCACTAATGTTCAAAACGGTGCATCAGTGGTTGACAGCACAGTGAACGATATACGTTCGCTGACATCCGATATAGAAAGCGTCAGTTCAGTAGTGACGGAGCTTGCTGCACAAACTGACAGTATTGGAGCCGTGCTTGACGTTATTCGCGGTATTGCTGAACAAACCAACCTGCTTGCATTAAACGCGGCCATAGAAGCAGCCCGCGCGGGTGAACAAGGTCGAGGGTTCGCAGTGGTTGCAGACGAAGTGCGTACCTTAGCAAGTCGAACCGGTCAGAGTACCGACGAAATTCAGGCCATGATAGAAAAGCTCCAAAGTAACGCCAAAAATGCTGTAGATGCGGTTAAAGTTAGTCAATCTGCGTCAACAAGAACAGTAGATAACGCTATTCAGGCTAACCAAAGCCTGCAAGAAGCTGACAGACTTATGACTGAGATTTCTAATAAGAGTAGTGAGATTGCAAGAGCCACTGAACAGCAGGCTGAAGCGGCGAATGAAGCAAATATGAGAATAAATGCTTTGTCAGGAGCCGCTGATAACAGTTTGCGCACTGCTGATGAGTTGGCTTCAGCAAGTCAGGCATTGCGGGCCAGTTGTTTAGCTATTATGGATATTGCCAACCGATTTAAGCTGTAAACTAACGACGAAGGGGCGACAATCGCCCCTTTCTTTTTGTACTTTCACTTTTCGCATTATTTTCAGCTTTCACGCTGTTGCCCCTGCTTCCCTTTGTTCTCCTTCCTTTTTCAGTGCCACGCGCGGGGTTAGCTGAAATACTTATGTTGTGGAAGAATAAAAGCGAGTACATTACACTGAAAATCCAGCTTGCACCGAATGTGCTTTTTTCTCGATAACCAAACGGCCCATTGTGCGCTTTACAATAATGGCTTTGAATGACAAGGAGTAGACAATGAGTAGTGGTACCAAAGGCAAATCTATTTTCTTATGGGTGCTTGGTTTTTTTGTGTTGCTGTTTCTGGTGTACTTCTTGTTCGCCAATACCATTATCAAGTCAATATTAGCCGCAAAGTTAGGTGAGTCGTATGGCGCCGAGGTTAATATTGAAGAATTAGATCACAGCTTGTTTCCCACTACTGTCACACTGAAAGGCATTTCACTCACCAACCCCACCAAGCCATCTCACAACCAGGTATATGTTGGTGAAGCCTATGCAGATGTTGCGTTAAAACCTTTACTCGACGATCAAGTGATTGTGAATAATCTCAATCTCTTAAAGGTTCAGTTTGATACTGAGCGAGCAACTCCCGGTGAAGTTTACCGCGTACCTGAGCGCTCACTCTCCTTTGATGAAGTTAAAACTAAAGCGAAGGAAGCCATTCCAACTGTAGATGAACTACTTGAACGCAACCCGCTGAAAACGACTGCAGCAATTAATAAAGCGAAAACCACTTACGAAACTTATGGAGTAGAGCTGAAGGATGAGTACGAAGCACTGCCTGACAAGGAACGCATTGACTACTACAAAGCACAGGTAACTCAGTTAAAAGAAACAAATTACAAAGATCCGCAGGCGCTAATTCAAGCGAAATCAGCTTTCGACAACTTAAAAAAAGAAATGCAGGCTGATAAAGCAATGCTCAGTGCATTTACCGATAAAGCGTCCCAAGCCAAACAAGCACTAAGTGAAAGTATTCAGGCGCTTAAACATGCACCTCAAGAAGATTACGCACTGCTTAAAGGTGTCATCGCAGGTGATCAAGCAGCACTGTCGCAAGTGACTTATTTTGTGTTTGGCGATAAGGCCGCCGAATATACTGAATACCTAATGGCAGCGATGCAAATTGTGATGCCGTTGATCCAAGGGGAAGAAAAAAGCACGGCGCCCGCCGATGTCCCCTCAATTCTGGTAAAAGAAGCCAACGTATCGGTATTGTGGCAGAACGAATCTATTACCAGTAAGTGGAACAACATTACCAATGTTCACGAGGTCTTCAATACGCCAACTACGTTTAGCATAGAAGCTGCTGGTGAACTGCTTAAATCATTCACCTCAAATGGTGAATTTTGGATTGATGCCGATGGTATTGATGCGAGTCAAGTATGGCAATTAGCTGGGGTAAATATGTCAGAGATCGCCTTCGGCCAGCACGAAGCCTTAAACGCCGTACTGAAGTCAGCACTGATGAAAACGACAGGTTCAATGGAAGTGACCAATAACATTCTATCCGGCTCAGGTGAGATTGATTTACAACAGCTCGTAATGGAAGCCACTGGCTCAAGTGAAGTCACTCGCGCCATTGCACAGGCTTTGCAGGATTTAACTAGCCTAAATATGACAATGTTGTTAGCGGGCACATTATCCAACCCTGACTTCAATATTAAGTCTGATCTTGACAACAAATTGGCCCAAGCCGCACTCTCACAATTGACGGCAAGCCAACAAGACAAACTTGACGAGCTTAATACTAAGCTCAATAACATGATCAGTGGCGAACAAGCCTTACTTTCAGGCGAGTTGGTGGATATAACAAGTATGCTAAACGCGGCGCAAGGTGATAGTGAAGCGTTGCAAGCGTTGTTGCAGACACAACTGAATAATGTCGTGGAACAACAGAAAAATAAGTTATTGGACAAATTAAAGGGTAAATTAGGTCAAGGGGAATAAAGGTTCTTTGACTCGAGGATGCTTCGCGGCATAATAAGACGTGGCAGAGGCCAACGGCCTCTGCATTTTTCCACTTAACCACAAATGTCAGGTGAATCTGTGTTACAAGGCAAATGGCTTCCCATCGTATTGATAGTGCTTTTAGGGTTACTACAATACCGACTGTGGTTTGGAAAAAACAGTATTCCCGATTACTTCAGCCGCAAACAAGAAGTTCATACACAAGCCCTCCAAAATGCCAATTTAGCGCAACGTAACGCCTTACTTAACGCTGATATTAGCGATTTAAAAATAGGTCTCGAAGCTATTGAAGAGCGCGCTCGAAACGAACTGGGCCTGATTAAAAAGGGAGAAACCTTTTACCGAATACTGCCAGCAGAAACTAAGTGAAAAATATGACAACGCCCCGCGTAGTTGCGGTTATCCCCGCAGCCGGAGTTGGTAGCCGTATGCAAGCCGACCGTCCCAAACAGTACCTCAACCTCGCCAACAAAACCATTCTTGAGCATACTATCGATGCGTTGCTCAACCATGAAAAAATTGATGACGTAATCGTGGCTATTAGTCCCCAAGACACGTACTTCGAGCGCCTTGGTTTACACAAGCTGCCAATAACGGTAGTTACAGGAGGAGCCGAACGGGCCGATAGTGTGTTGAGTGGGCTTAACACACTTAATGACAATGACTGGGCGTTAGTTCACGATGCGGCAAGACCCTGTATAAGCGATGAGGATATCACGGCTTTGCTTCACATAATGTGTAATGCGCATGTTGTGGGTGGTATCCTGGCAACACCTGTACGCGATACAATGAAACGCGTACTCGCTAGCGACTCTCCGTCCCAGCCAACCCAAACTGGTAATCTACACGTAATTTCCCATACCGAAGACAGAAACGGCTTGTGGCATGCGCTAACGCCTCAGTTATTTCCTGCGCGGTTACTCAAGCAAGCGCTTAAAGAAGGGCTAAGTCGGGGGGAAACCATTACAGATGAAGCATCAGCGATGGAATTAGCCGGCTATAAAGTGGCAATGGTTCCGGGCAGTCCCGCTAATATTAAAGTGACCCATCCGGCAGACTTACCCCTAGCAGAATTTTATCTTCAGCAAAAATTTCAATCGCTTTCTAATAAAGCATTAACTAAGAAGGCACAATCACAATGCGAATAGGACATGGATTTGACGTTCATAAATTTGGTGGGGAAGGTCCCATTATTATCGGTGGTGTTGCCATAGAATACGAACAAGGTTTAGTGGCTCATTCAGATGGCGACGTGCTGCTTCACGCGCTATGCGACGCCCTGCTCGGCGCAGCTGCATTAGGTGATATTGGCAAACACTTCCCAGATACTGACGATGCATACGCCGGTGCAGATAGCCGTGTATTATTGCGACATGTCATACAAGTCATTAAAGAGAAAGGTTACAAACTCAGTAATGCCGACATGACCATTGTGGCACAGGCCCCCAAAATGGCTCCGCACATTGCAGCCATGCGCCAAATTATTGCGCAAGATTGCACAGTTAACCTAGACGACATTAATGTTAAAGCGACGACCACTGAAAAACTGGGTTACACGGGACGCAAAGAAGGTATTGCCTCTCATGCCGTTGTCTTACTGGAAAAAATATGAAGCCGTTACATACAGATCATTGGCAATACTATTACGCAAAACCCGTTTCCACAGGCATTTTTAAATTCCAGGCTGAAGATTTTCAAGTGGTGGAAGATTTAGGTTATGAACCCTGTGGTGAAGGTGAACACCAATTTGTCTTTATTGAAAAAATCAATACCAATACCGCATTTGTAGCTGAACAACTGGCGCGATTCGTTAAACTCCCTCTTCGTCAAATTACCTATGCAGGCAGAAAAGACAAATATGCTGTGACGCAACAATGGTTTGGGATCCATGCTCCGGGTAAGCCAGATTTTGATTTCAGTTCTTTCGACCTTGAAGGCGTGAGGGTATTAAAGCAAGTTCGCCACAATAGAAAATTGCGTACCGGTCAGTTAAAAGGCAATCACTTTACTATTACCCTACGCCAGGTTCTTCATCCAGAAGCCATTGAAGAACGCCTGCAAGACATTGCTCAGCAGGGTGTTCCCAACTATTACGGCGAGCAACGGTTCGGTGTCATGCGCTTAAATGAGATGGGTGAAGTACAGCGAGGTGGTAACTTAGTTATGGCGGAGCGTATGGTAAATGGCGAGACCATACGGCATAGGAACAAGCGTTCGATGGCCCTTTCTGCGCTGAGAAGCTGGTTGTTTAACGAGATGCTGTCTGCGCGTTTAGCTCAGGGGCAATTCGATACCGTGCTAGATGGCGATGCGCTCATGTTAACCGGTTCAAATAGCTTTTTCATTCACTCTTCAGGTGGTGAAAAGGAAAGTAAAGAACAGCAAGACGCGCAACACAGGTACGATACAAAGGATATCTGCCCTTCAGCACCACTGTGGGGTAAAGGGGAATTGCCAACTCGTGCGACAGCCTTTAGTCTAGAACAAAATGTCGCCAACACGAATAGTGAAGTGATTGATTTTCTGAGCCAATGTGGTTTCGAGCAAGAGCGCAGGGCGATAAAAATATGGCCGTCCCAATTACAGTGGCAGAGTAAGGGCGATACCTTTACTGTTTCTTTTTCACTGCCCAGTGGCTGTTTTGCGACGTCAGTACTAAGGGAATGCGTGGAAACACTATCTCCTATTAATAGAGTATAGGTTAGGTGGTGCTAGCAAAGTCCTCTTCTCAGAGATAAGAGAGGGCTTGCCGTGCTCGCTAAACATGACGGCGTAATAAAATACAGATAATATAACCGTGCGAGTTACAACAATATCATTCCGCTTAGCGGTAAATAAGAATAAAGGAAAGTACGCAACATTATGAGAGCTTCTAGAAAAGGAGACGCATTAGCACAGCTGCTTTACAACGACGGTATCCGTTCGCAAGCTGTATTAAATGCCATTGCTGGTACGCCCCGGGAAGCCTTTTTACCGGATGCGTTAAAGCATAAAGCCTACCAGAATACAGCTTTACCTATTGGTCAGGGACAAACTATTTCTCAGCCTTATATTGTTGCTAAAATGACTGAATTGCTGCTAGATAGCCCAAACAAGCCCGAAAAAGTGCTAGAGATTGGCACTGGCTCAGGTTATCAAACGGCGATCCTTGCTCAGTTATTTTCTAAAGTTTTTAGCGTAGAACGCATCAAATCGCTGCAGTTTCAAGCCAAACGCCGCATGAATCAACTCGACCTCCACAATATCGCCATGAAGCATGGCGATGGCTGGAAGGGTTGGGAATCGAAAGGCCCCTACGATGCCATCATTGTCACGGCTGCCGCTGCAACTCTTCCTCAGGATCTTTGTGATCAACTAAAGGAAGGGGGACGTTTAATTATACCCGTAGGTAACGAGCAGCAATCGTTACTGTGCATAGACCGCGTAGAAGGCGAGTTAAAAACCTCTACCATTGAATCAGTAAGGTTTGTCCCACTGGTTGCAGGAGAACTGATGTGAAGCTATTTGAGCCTTGCTATGACATGGCTTTGCGTTGGGCCAGACACCCTCACGCTACCCGATACTTAGGTGGTTTAAGTTTTTCAGAGTCCGTTTTTTTTCCCATACCACCCGATGTCATGCTTGCGCCCATGGCGCTTTCTCAGCCGGATAAAGCATGGCGATATGCGCTTATTACCACTTTTGCGTCTATTTTTGGCGGGATCGCGGGATATTGGTTAGGCTATTTTGCCTTCGATGCCTGGCTTGCACCACTGATCGACAGCTGGGGATATTCAGCCAAAATTGAAATGGCTATGCAATGGTTTAAAGACTATGGTGTGTGGGTGGTGTTTTTAGCTGGCTTCTCCCCCATTCCGTATAAAATTTTTACTGTGAGCGCAGGTTTTCTGCAAATGGCGTTTTTACCATTCATTGTCGCCTCTGCTATTGGACGAGGGGCTCGATTCTTTCTGGTGGCCGGACTAATGAAATGGGGTGGAGCTGCCATGGAACAAAAGCTCCGGCAATATGTGGAAGTGCTCGGCTGGGCAGTGGTTGTGCTTGCCATTGTCGCCTACCTCCTATTGAGGTGACATGAGACGGCAATGGAGCTACGCCGCGGTTTTAAGTTGTTTCTTGCTACACGGATGTGCAGGCAGAAGTGTGCCTGCCCCGGTTATATTGCTCAATAGTCAAGTCAGCGATGGCAGTGAGGAATATCACGACGACACCTACAAAGTGCAACCCGGAGATACCCTTTATGCTGTCGCTTGGTACACCGGCAACGACTATCGTGACATAGCGAAATACAACCAGTTATCAGCGCCTTACACCATTTTCCCCGGCCAAGTATTGCGCGTTACAAAGCCCAACAATAGCGTTTCATCCCCTACTATTCGTAAGACTACTCCCCCCCCACCAACAGGTCTGACCTCTTCAAATGTAGACAAAAGTTTGGTTGACCGTAAAAAAACTCAGGCGTATCGTGAAAGTGAAAAAATTGTTAAACCCAAGATTGGGACTCGGGTAAAAAAGCCAGTTGAAAGCGCTCAACGCCAAGCGCCAACAAGCTTTCCAGAAAAAGTTCAGAAATGGGTATGGCCTGCCGATGGTAAACTGACAGACACGTTTAGCAGAGCAGAGTCAGGCAATAAAGGAATAGATATCGCTGGTACTAGAGGCAGTAGTGTCGTAGCAGCAGCGAATGGCAAAGTTGTTTATTCAGGGAATGCACTAAGAGGCTACGGTAATTTAGTCATTATTAAACATACCGACACATTCTTAAGTGCCTACGCGTATAACGACACCATTTTAGTCAAAGAACGGGAATGGGTGTCGGCGGGGCAAAAAATTGCAACCATGGGTAACAGCGGCACAGATTCGGTAAAACTTCATTTTGAAGTTAGGTATCGAGGGAAATCCTTAGACCCCTTAAAGTACCTGCCACCATTAAAATAATAACAATAAATAAAAATAAGAAAGGACAAAGGAGAAACGTCATAAGGTAAACCTTGTAGCAGGAGATTCACCATGGGTAAATCAACGAAAGCCTTAGGATCAAAATCGCAGGATGATTTAGATGTCATCGATATGCCAGCTGATATGAAAGCTGACGACACCTTAGTTAACGACGAAGAATTGGACAACGATGATGCCATATTCAGTCAAGACGACCAGCCCAAAAACCTAGACGCCACACAGCTGTATCTAGGCGAAATTGGATTTTCACCACTGCTTACCGCAGAGGAAGAAGTCTATTTTGCTCGCCGTTCTCTGAAAGGATGCGAAGCCTCTCGCAAACGCATGATAGTCAGCAACCTTCGCTTAGTAGTGAAAATTGCACGCCGATACAACAACCGAGGTTTAGCCCTACTCGACTTAATTGAAGAGGGAAATCTAGGCCTTATTCGCGCAGTAGAAAAGTTCGATCCCGAGCGAGGGTTCCGCTTTTCAACTTATGCAACGTGGTGGATTAGACAAACCATCGAACGGGCCATTATGAATCAGACAAGAACCATCCGTCTGCCTATTCATGTGGTAAAAGAGTTGAACGTATACCTGCGCGCTTCCCGTGAATTGTCGCAGAAGTTAGATCACGAGCCTACTGCCGAGGAGATTGCTGCGGCACTCGATAAGCCGGTTGAAGATGTCACCAAAATGCTGCGCCTTAATGAACGTATCACATCAGTTGATACACCCATTGGCGGCGAAAACGATAAAGCTCTGCTAGATATCATTGCTGACGATAAAGAGTTCAGCCCTGAAGAAAGCTTACAAGACTCGGATATTAAAAGTAATATTATCACGTGGCTTGAAGAACTTAATCCCAAGCAGCGCGAAGTATTAGCAAGACGTTTTGGGTTAATGGGTTATGAGCCTTCAACCCTTGAAGATGTCGGTGCAGAAATTGGTTTGACCCGTGAACGGGTTCGCCAAATTCAAGTTGAAGCCCTACGTCGACTTCGCGATATGCTCGGTCATCAAGGTCTTTCACTGGAAAACTTGTTCGACCAAATGAAATAATCCGCTTTAAACAGTGGTATCGTAAAAACGCCAGCTTGCTGGCGTTTTTTTGTTTTACGCTGTTCAAATAAAGGCATTACAGAGCTACACATGCCGCGCTGTAAAATAGCTGCCCATCAGGCGAAGCCATATCATCTCATAACAAGGCATAACGCGAGTGTTGTTACGCTCGCTTTAGCGTAACAAAAGTGTACTGATAGGGATTTTTATCGTCACTTTGATGGACTTCTCGCTCAACCTCTTCCCATTTTGCAGCTGCGTGATAATCTGGAAACTGCGTGTCACCATTCACCGTTAAATCAATAAAGGTAAGGTATAACGTATCAGCGCGGTCAAGAAACGCCTGATAAATAGTACCACCACCAATGATCATTACCTCATCTTGCTCGGCATTAAGTGCTTTAGCCACTTCTAATGCTGATTCAGGGCAATCAACTACCGTCGCATCAGACAAACTGTATTCAGCATTTTGAGTAATAACGATATTAGGTCTTCCAGGTAAGGCTTTTCCAATGGACTCATATGTTTTACGACCCATTATTACCGCTTTCCCCATGGTCACGGCCTTAAAGTGTTTTAAATCAGCAGGAAGATGCCAGGGCATATCATTGTCAGCGCCAATAATTCTGTTATTCGCCATGGCAGCAATCATCGCTATTTTCATTGTGGTTTTACCTTACTGCTTTTGTGGATGTGTGCTAGTGCAGACAAGTATTATGCTAGATGCGCTTGCAATGAGCAAAACTTAACATCGCCTTTGAACAACTATCCTTTGCAAGGCTCTTTAAAACTGTCTTAGTAACAATTCTTGCCTCACCACACAAATAAAAACAATTATCATTTGCATTATTTATGTTATTAATCTAGTGTGAAACAAGGAGGTAGATATTATGCAGACTACGCAAATAAGTTATTTATGCCCTAAGCACACCGACTGGGTTTATAACAACCCCCAGCAGTCATTACACGTGATGGCCCGAGATGAAATGCAAGGCACCATGCTGATGCACAACGGTCAGTATAGTGAAGCTATCCCTTATCTAGGCTGTGCTTTTGATATTGCGGTGATATTGCTTGAAGTTGATGGCGGTGAAAACAGCGCGATGGCAAACAAAATAATGGCGCTCACCAGCCTGCTTGAAGAAACCTACTTTCATTTGAAATTACCCCATTACCGCCACGCTATTGTAGACCGTGCTAGTGCTGTCATAAACGCATCTAATACGGTTGTAAATAACACAGCTTCATTGCGTTTCGCGGTCTAATTTGAGGTGTGATCATGAACTTTTCTCACTCAACAAGTTTATTGAAACAAGATCACATTACAGAAACTCACTTCGACCAAAAGTTTGAGCTATGGGAGAAAATTATAATCGGCGGGAATCTGTGCTATGAAAAAGGTCAGGTATTAACCGCGTTAGGCGCTTATTCCCAAGCGATTGCCGTAGCAAAGGAGTTGATTAACATTGCGCCATGCAATCGCAAATCACTCACTGCACTTATTACGAGTTTTCACAATCGTTCAGATGTGTACCTTTACTATCACCAAAGTAATGAAACACAGTTGGCGTTGAGCCTAGCCTATGACTCTATTAGGCAAGCCGAGCAAGCCATTGAAGAAATAGAACGTCGTTATGTAAACAACATTGATGTGATGCGTCTCGCCTCCATAGCACGGCAACAGCGACTTCTGTTTGTCAAAAGACATCCAAATTATTCTGAAATATATGGCCCCCATTTGCAACAAAACCACGAAAAGCAACGTGCTATCCACTAGTACTTAACCACAACACTATCAGGAGAATTCATGAAAGCTACTCTTAAACGACCAGCACTCGCATTATCAGCAACACTGTTCAGTTCAGCATCGTTTGCACATGCGGGTCACGATCACAGTCATTGGACAAGCAATTTTATGCACATCTTGTTTTATGCCTCATTAGTGGCTGGTGCTGCTGCATGTGGTTATGCAGCCTATAAGTACTTCAGTGCAAAAAAAAGAACAGTTAAGTAAGGAACTCCGTCCCATGATCCACCGTTTACTTTCAAAAATTGATGCCCGTCGCCCTTTTAACACAGCCAGTGCGCATTGTGATATTCCATGTAAAATATATGACCCTTTCTCAGCACAACTTGCTGCACTAAGCGTGATCCGCTTTGTTGATTTACTCGACGAAATTGCAGCTAAAGACACGCACACTTTTGCTGATCAAGCACAAATAAGTCGTTTGATTGGCGAAAAAGAGACCCATGCCGAAAAAGTGAAACAAGAAGTCCGCGTAATTTGGGGTGATTATTTTAAAGCGCCTCAGTTTGAAAAATTTCCAGATACTCACGAGCTGGTTCATAAAATAATGCTGGCGGGCTCTGGCTGTAAACAGCACGTTAGTCGTGAGAAGGCAATGGAGTTACTGACATTGGTTAACGAGTTTGCCGAACGTTTTTGGGCCACTAAAGATGTGGCGACTAAAAAGGCCACATGTCCTTATCCTCCGGCTGAAGAAGTGGTATACCCAGCCTTATAAATGATCCGTCTTTTTCGCGTAACGGGACACAGCATGTCACCGACATTAGAAGACGGTGACTTTGTGTGTGCGCTCAAATGGCCTCGCCATTGGTTAAAGTTAGGCCATGTCGTAGTTGCAGACAGCGAAAAATACGGTGTTGTCGTAAAACGAATTAGCAGCGTATCTGAAGATGGGTCATTCACTTTGGTTGGAGACAATAGCGTCTATTCAGTGAGTCAGGCAGCCATGGGAGACTTCTCTGCCTCACAATTGCTAGGAAAAGTCATTTACCACGCGAAGGCGTCACGCTAACTACGGTTGAATATTTTCAATACTTAACGCAATAAACCAGCGCAATGTATTATCTGCGCATAATAGGCAAAAAGCTCGCGCTACCAACAGGTAGTGAGCGAGCTTTTACATGTCTATCTGCAACTACAATGATACCAGCAACGATGATGTAAGCGGTTGTGCCATTCGCAAGCTGTGGCAGACGCCTATTTACGTCGTCTATTATTTACGGTATTCCACTTCCACGTCGTAATCGTCTTCATCCCAGTCGTCATCGTCCAAATCATCTTCGAACTCATCATGGGCTTCCAATGTGTTCTTATGGTAGGTATCCCACTTAAACTCAACGTCTTTCTTCTCTTCTTCCTCTACAATTTCTGTAGGAAGGGTTTCGATAAAGTTCATGACATCGTTACAAAGCGGGTCTAAATTAAGCTTTTGGAAAGCTGAGATTTGATAAACAGGGCCTTCCCAACCAAGCGCATCAATAACGTGCTGACAACGCTCTTCAGCTTCGTCTTCTAATAGAAGATCCACCTTATTAAATACTAGCCAGCGAGGCTTTTCAGCCAGCTTTGGACTGTATTTTTCTAACTCTTCGATGATCGCCTTGGCATTTTCAGCTGGGTCTGATTCATCTACCGGGAAAATATCAACAATATGAAGCAATATACGGCAACGTTCTAAGTGCTTTAAGAAGCGAATACCCAAGCCCGCGCCATCGGCTGCACCTTCAATAAGACCAGGAATATCAGCCACCACAAAGCTGCGTTGTGAGTCTTGGCGTACTACACCTAAGTTAGGCACAAGGGTAGTAAACGGGTAGTCAGCCACTTTTGGTTTAGCCGCAGAAACCGAACGGATAAAGGTTGATTTACCCGCATTCGGCATACCGAGTAAGCCCACATCAGCCAACAGCATCAGTTCTAGCTTAAGGTTGCGAATTTCACCGGGCGTGCCATTGGTTTTTTGACGTGGCGCACGGTTTGTACTGCTTTTAAAGCGCGCATTACCTAAGCCGTGAAAACCACCCTGGGCAACTTTAAGCTTCTGTCCATGACGGGTTAAGTCACCCAATACTTCACCAGTATCGCAGTCAGTGGCACGCGTACCTACCGGTACCATGACCGTTAGGTCTTTACCTTTCTTACCAATACAATTGCCGCCCTGGCCATTTTGGCCGCGCTCGGCACGGTGAAAACGCTCAAAGCGATAATCGATCAATGTATTTAGGTTTTCATCGGCTTGTAAAAATACACTGCCGCCGTCACCACCGTCGCCACCATCTGGGCCACCTTTAGGTACGTATTTTTCCCGTCTAAAGCCAATGGTACCGTTGCCGCCGTCACCGGCTTCAACGCGAATTTCAGCTTCATCTACAAATTTCATTTATCACTCCGGGCTGTAATGCCGTGGGTTATTAACTTAGTCAAACTGGTACATCGTAAACGTACTACAAGTTTACACCAATTTAGGCTCAAGCGCCTTCGCATAAGCCTTTTGTTGGTCACTATGAGAAGTAAAACTTAACGCTGACTAATCCAGTTCTTCCCTACTTAGTTAAGAACAGAAAATGCGTTAAAGGTTTCACAAAACAAAAAACCCCGCTAGCGCGGGGTTTTTCTAAGCCTGTTCGGCGAGAAGCTTACGCGCTTACTCAGCTACGATGCTTACAAATTTACGGTTCTTCGGTCCTTTAACGTCGAACTGAACTTTACCGTCTTTTAGTGCAAACAACGTGTGGTCTTTACCGATACCCATGTTGTCACCAGCGTGGAAACGAGTACCACGTTGACGAACAATGATGTTACCAGCAAGAACAGATTCACCACCAAAGCGCTTAACACCTAGGCGTTTACTTTCTGAATCACGACCGTTTTTGGTACTACCACCAGCTTTTTTGTGTGCCATGTGTTCGTGCTCCTATTATGCGTTGATACCAGTGATTTTCACTTCTGTGAACCACTGACGGTGACCCGCTTGCTTACGAGAGTGCTTACGACGACGGAACTTAACGATTTTTACTTTATCGCCACGACCGTGTGTAACAACCTCAGCAGTCACCTTACCACCAGCAACGATTGGTGTGCCGATTTTTACGTCGTCACCGTTGCTTACCATTAAAACTTTGTCAAATTCAACCGTTTCGCCTGGGGCTACTTCGATTTTTTCAAGACGAACGGTTTGGCCTTCGGCCACACGGTGTTGTTTACCGCCACTTTGGAAAACCGCGTACATAGTTAACTCCGCTCTGCGTCCACTGACGCTTCAATTCAAAAAACAGGGCGCGAATTGTACGTGAAACATCCGTAAATCACAACCCCGATTCGCAGAAAAATAGATTATTTTTCCAACATGGGGAGAATTATGCCTGAAATGCGTGTTTGATGCAGCTTGAAATGGTCTAAATTAGGCAAATATTTAGTAAAAATATTAAGATGACTGCAACGTCGAATGAGAAAAGAACGATCGGGTTAAGCCTTAACAACCGGATCCGATGCAACAATGATCGCGCAGGATCGTAAATGCTTTCAAAATGATCCCTCGTTTGGGATCGGCATACGCTAATTGTCATAAATACCCCTTCATAGGATAAATTAGCGATGAATACCTATAATGGTAAAAAACAATGAGATGCGAACAGTACGTATTTCACCTAATTTTAAGCGTTGTTAGGTTAAGTTAATTGATGACAAATGCGTTAAACTGTCATTTTTTAAGACAATTTGGTGGATAGTACAAATGATTAAGGTACAATCGCCAGCAACAATTACCCATGACGTAAAGAGTAAGTATTTATTGCCATGCCTATGGATATAGACCAAATCCGCACCCTGTCGAACGATGACATGCAGGCGGTTAATCAACTGATCCAACAACAAGTCGACTCGGAAGTTGCACTTATTAATCAGCTTGGGTTTTACATAGTTAACAGTGGTGGCAAGCGTTTGCGCCCTTTACTTACCGTTTTAAGCGCACGTGCTATGGGTATCGAAAATAACGACCACCATACGCTTGCAGCCATTGTGGAATTTATTCATACCGCGACTTTACTTCACGACGACGTAGTGGATGAGTCCACCATGCGACGGGGCAGAGAAACAGCCAACGCCATTTTTGGCAATCAAGCTTCAGTGTTGGTTGGCGATTTTCTTTATACCCGTTCTTTCCAGATGATGGTGAGTCTTAAACGAATGCGCGTAATGGAAATACTGTCGGAAGCCACAAACCAAATTGCGGAAGGCGAAGTTTTGCAACTTATGAACTGCAACGACGCCAGTACGACAGAAGCCCGTTACTTTGACGTTATTTATGGCAAAACAGCACGCTTATTTGAAGCAGCTACCCAGTTAGCCGCACTCCTAACCGATCAAGATGACCATATTGAACGCGCCATGCAGGAGTATGGAAAGCACTTAGGTACTGCTTTCCAACTGGCCGATGATATTCTCGATTATATGGCTGACAGTGAAGAAATGGGCAAAAACGCGGGCGATGATTTAGCCGAAGGCAAACCTACTCTCCCCCTGCTTTACGCCATGTGGCATGCCACACAAGAAGAAGATAAAGCGCTCATTCAAGAAGCCATCGAACAAAGTAACGGCTTGCCTCATTTGGCGCGAATTCAAGGGATTATGGAAGCCACCGGCGCCCTTGATTACACCCGAGAATGTGCCCACAAAGAAGTACAAATGGCAATAGAAAGCCTGTCAGTTATTCCTGACTCTGAGTATAAAAACGCGCTTATTGCCCTTGCACACATTGCTGTTGAGCGCACAAGCTAATACTGATGTAAAAGCCATTGCCCTGTGGCTTAGCAGGGCAATTTCTACCTTTTGCTTAACCATGTAGCATAAAGCCGACTAACCCAACTAAAAAGCCGATAATTCCCCCAAGCGGTGGTAACCAATGGTTTTCCATGCGTATTTGTGGTGCGATATCCTGGAAAACCGAATATAAAATCCCGCCAGCGGCAAATAACATGATCCCACTTATTATGATTGGGTATTGCGCGAGATAGTAAAAGCCAATCAAACTGAATAAGGGGCCAAGTAACGCCATTAATGCAAACACGACAATCAGTTTTTTACTGCGGCGTTTGTTTGTTGGCAACATTTCGCGGTAGGCATTAAACCCTTCCGGTAGATTCTGTACAGCAATCAGAACACCCAGCAACAAAGTACCACCGCCCAGTGCAGCCGTAGTGCCTAACGCTATGGATTCAGGCACGAAATCGGTCACCATTGCCGCTAGTTGGCTACCTGCGGTTTTCTTCTTTGCCAGATAAATATCCAGCGCCATAAAAGCCAACGCACCACTGATAAAGCTAATTAAGGCGCTGATTATCGAAAGACCTTTTATTCCCTCAGGCACAAGTACCAATCCTACAGCAGACACAAGTGCGCCAGCACCTACAGCCAAAATACCATGACGTAACTCTTGCTCTATCCATTTCGGGTGAATGCCCTTATACGTCGCAAGCAGCGCACCCAGTGGCATGGCTAAACCGGCCAAAGTAGCAATGATAAGTAAACTTAAAATGTTACCTTGCTCCATGTGACATCAATCCTTTTTCAATAAACGGGGGCGATAACCCAAAAGAGCAGCCGATGCTGCTCTTTTTACATAATATTACTACATCAATTAGCCTATGACAGATTAGTTCAAATCGAAATCTCGCGTCATATTCTCGTTTTTATCGCGATGCACAATGATGTTGTCCTCTATGCGGATCCCGCCAAAAGGCTTGTACTGTTCTACGGTGCCCCAATTGATATATTTAGAAGCCGGCGTGGCTTTTAAATCACGCAACAAGCTGTCGATAAAATATAACCCGGGCTCAATAGTAAATACCTGACGCGGCTCGACAATTCTAGTACAGCGCAGGAAAGGATGGTCCTCCGGTGCGGGTTTAGGTGTGCCTCTGTCATCATTCACTAAGCCCCCCACATCGTGTACCTGCAAGCCAAGGAAGTGGCCGATACCGTGAGGGAAAAATGTGCGTGTAATTCCCATTTCTACAATTTCTGGCGCGGTGAGATTGACGATACCCGCATCGTGAAGGATTTGGGCAATACCGTCGTGTGCCAGCAGGTGAAGATCAGTGTAAGCCACTCCTGGCTTAAGGCCATCCACCAGAGTCAGGGTGACTTTATCTACCGCTTTAATCAGGTCGTTAAACAGCGATGAATGTTGGCAGTAGGTACGTGTAATATCAGCGGCATAACCGTGATAGTTGGCACCAGCGTCGATTAAAAATGAGCGAGACTCGTCGGGTGCTACAGTGTCGCACTGCATATAGTGCAATATAGCCGCATGCTCGTTTAGCGCCACAATACTGGTATAAGGTACGTCATTGTCGCCCTGACGACATGCTGATGCATAGGCTAAATTGATATCAAACTCGCTTTTGCCTTCGCGGAAAGCGTGCTCAGCAGCTTTGTGCCCTGCCACTGCCAACTTATTCGCTTCGCGCATACATTCCAATTCATAGTCGGTTTTATACGCACGTTGATAGTGTAAATAGTGCAATACCCTATCAGGGTTCACATTCTCAAAGCCCAGCGCTTTAGCCACTTCAATATACTCGCCAATATACGCATAGCGGTGCTTGTCATAGGGCAGAAGCTTTTCAACTGCATCGGCTTGTTGCAGCATTTTAATATCGAAACAGTCAGTCCAAAAGGCGTTTGGCTCTGGTGGTACCTTATGCCAGAAGTCTTCCGGGCGATAAAAAATAAGGGTTGGCTTATCTACACCGTTAACTACCAGCCAGCAATTTGGGTTGTCGATAACGGGTACCCAAGCTTTAAATTGTGGATTAACTTTAAACGGATAGTGATTATCGTCTAAAAATAAACGCTTAGCCTGGCCTGAGTGAATAACCAGACCGTCCAGTCCTTCCCGTTGTAGTGCTTCACGGGTGCGTGCCTGGAGTTCTTCAATATGCTGTTGGTAAGTTGCAGTATGTTGCGACATAGCCCCTCTTATCTTTGTAATCGTTAGATGGTTTGCCTGATATACCCAGTGTATCACGAGGTGGTGAATTCGTGCATCGTACTAATCAATACTGCACGCGCTGTACAGTACATCTATCGCAAATCACCACAAGCACGCAGAAAATACATGCGTGTGGTATGCGTTTAACAATAGCGGCCTTATTTGGCCCACACTTATTCAGCGTGGAGCCAGCTGAAGCATACCGGTTTGCGGATGGGTACTGACCGCATCGGCAGAGGGGATCAAATCGCGGGTTAACTGAGGGAAAATATTTTCATTCCCCCCCAACTGCTGGTCGTAAATATGCTGATAGGCCATAACCGCTTTCACATAGGCGCGGGTTTCTTTGTAAGGAATGTTTTCAATCCAGATATCTACGGGCAATGCTTCATTAACGGGTAACCACTCTAATACTTTGCGCCACCCAGCATTATAAGATGCCGACACTAACACTGGATTATTATTGAGTTTATCCATGAGGTAGCGCAGGTATTGCACCCCGTAATCAATGTTTTCATCGGCTTGAAATAATGCATTTCGCGTCACCTTTTCTTGTGCAACATACCTGGCCGTGCCAGGCATCAATTGCATCAGTCCGGTCGCGCCCACCGGTGATATGGCGTCGGTTCTAAACGAACTTTCTCGACGGGCAATGGCCATGGCAAACGATTTAGAAATGTTGTGTGCTTGCGATTTTTCACTAAAGACTTCACTGAACGCCAGCGGAAAACGCCGCTCTACATCATCCCAATAGCCACTGCGCGCGAAGCTATTGATGGCTTGGTCATATAACCCCCACTCGTAGGCCAGAATACCCGCGTCGGTTACCCAGTCTTCGGGAATGTGCGACAACAAGTAATACCACTCACGTCGCGCATCTGTATTGCGGTCGAGTCGAAAAAGCTCTACTGCACGCAGGGTCGCGGGCGTTTTTCGAACATTGGCCAATGTTTCTATGTTTGTAGGTGCTGGAGTGTGCGCCAGTGAGGGAATTTCTCCTATATGGGCGCTGGCCATAAAACCATAATAATGGCGTTCTTGAGAAAGCTCTTTATACAGCACTGTAGCCTGCATTGTATGACCAAGCATTTCCAATGCACGCGCTTTCCAATAGCGATAATTTTCCTCTTGTTGCAGATGTGCTGGCGCATTGTCGATAACCGCAACCACTTCCTGCCACTTCTGAGTACGCAAAAGGTGGGCGATATGCCACAGTTTTACGTCTTCATCGGCACCGTCGGCGTCAGCCTTTTCTAACCATTCGTGGGCTTGGGGCAATCTGTCCAAAGTATAACTTAACGCAATCGCCCGCTTGGCCATGTGTTGTTGTGCTGGAGACAAAATGCCTTTATCGACATAACGCTGGTACACTTTTGCGGCCAGCACAGGTTTACGCCACGCCAACTTTTCAAGCGCCCATACTATGATCTCAGCCTCTTTGTCTGGGTATTTAAGGGGAAACAACGCCGTTCGGTTAACCCGAGAGACATCGCGAGTAACAGCCAGCCATGCATCGGCAATGTACTGTAAATCACCCGGCAGCTGCCTTTTAAGGTATGAGATAATACTTCTATTTCCCTCTTTGGCAGCAATTTCGATACGCTGAACCACCCTATCGGGCGTCATCATGCCGGCCTTTTTCCATTTAACAAACAATGGATCGCATTCGTCAGGTTGAGACTGTCCATGAAGCCATAACGCGTCGACCTCTGGCAGAACAGTAGCCGCACTCTCACCTTGGTTAAGCCTGTAATTGAGTGAGATACAAGTGAGTTTGGCACCCATACCCGGGCGATAATCTTCCAGAAATGTTTGCTGATGACCGTGGCGTGACAAATAGTTGAGCCATTGATAACGCAGCCCGTAACTCACCGGTTGTTCGCTGTAATCATCGAGAAACTGTTTGATTTCTCGCTTCGTTTTTAGCGACATCGTGCGCTCTATTTTCAAGCGCAACAAGTAAGGATAAAGGGGATAATGCGCCAGAGCGTAAATGTCTGCGTCTAAATCATTTACGCGCCGTCTTGAATAAGTGCGGAGCTTTTTTTCTATCGCGAGGTACTGCTGCCGATCGTCTTTGAATACATCGGCCGGTAAATTAAGTGGCTGGTAAGTAGTAGCCATAGCTGGCAGCGCCAGCGCCGTAACAAGCACCAGCCAACTTGAGTAACATTGACGTGCAAGCGTAAACGCCATATGAGAAAAACGAGAAAAACGCTTGCGGGAACACGGTAAAACTTTTGTACCAGACACAATAAAACTCCTACCCTTTTCCACTCGAATACGCTTGAATACAGTGGGCGTAAGCTAATCAGCCAGAACGAGTGGGTTGTAAAATGTTGCTTAAAAGCAGCATCAACCATTGAAAATATTCCGCCTTGCTCGCCAAAGTGGCTTTACACATTGCGACATTTTCAACCCGGCTCCTTGCCATATGAAGATGTTGTGCCAGCTGACGTTATCTATGCTTTACACACATTAACGACGTGATTGTAGATTATTCTTATGCTGGATTGGCGCTTTGCGTCAATAACGCTCATTATACAACCACCAGTGTCGAAATGAAGCTTGAATTCGATATTTGCACTTGAATTTAAGTCATCCGACCACTACCTTAGACAAATTGAAACAGCTGTTTGAATTTTTCGTTGAAATTTTGTGTGGCTTTGTAAAGAATTTAGCCACCCTAACGCGTTAGTGAAAGCATACGACCCTACACACTAGTTGGATTACTTCACTAACATCCTGGCCAATGCCGAAGGAGATGATAATGATATACACAGGCAAAAGTCTTTCCGTCAGCCTGTTAGAAGACGGCTTTGCTGAGCTGGTATTCGACGCCCAAGGTTCAGTAAACAAGTTCGACCGCCAAACGGTAACTGAACTTGACGAAGCAACACAAGCCCTACTTGCTAAAGGCGACATTAAAGGCTTAGTAGTACGCAGTGCAAAACCTGCATTTATCGTAGGTGCTGATATCACCGAGTTCACTGGCCTATTCGCCATGGACGATGCAGAAGTACTACAGTGGGTTGCCAATACGTCTCAAGTATTCGACCGCTTCGAAGACCTACCTTTCCCAACCATCGCTGCAGTTAACGGCTTCGCTCTAGGTGGCGGCTGTGAAATGGCATTGGCGTGTGACATGCGTATTGCTGACACGACCGCTTCTATTGGTTTACCAGAAGTTAAACTAGGCCTAATGCCAGGGTTTGGTGGTACGGTTCGTTTACCTCGCCTGATTGGTGCAGACAACGCCCTTGAGTGGATGACCACTGGCCGCGACAGAAAAGGCGCGAAAGCCCTGGCTGAAGGCGCGGTTGATGCCGTAGTAGCACCAGAAGCATTGGTTGAAGGTGCGCTTTCAATGGTGAAAGACGCAGCACAAGGCAAATTTGATTGGCAAGCACGTCGTGCGGTTAAGAAAGCCCCACTACAGCTGAACAAAAACGAAGCTATGATGAGCTTCTCTACTGCCCAAGCTATGGTATTTGCACAAGCAGGCAAACACTACCCAGCTCCACACAAAATGGTTGAGACGGTTCAAAAAGCAGCAGGCCTAGATCGTGAAGGCGCACTTAAGCTTGAAAACGAAGGCTTTGTTGCCCTTGCGAAAACCGACGCAGCGAAAGCACAGATTGGTATTTTCCTTGCCGACCAACTTGTTAAAGGTAAAGGTAAGAAGCAAGCGAAAGCCAGCACCAAAGAAATTAAACTGAATGCCGTACTAGGTGCCGGCATTATGGGCGGTGGTATTGCCTACCAAAGCGCCGTGAAAGGCACGCCGGTTATCATGAAAGACATCAACCAAGGTGCACTTGACCTTGGCCTTTCAGAAGCGGCGAAAATTCTTGGTAAAGGCATGCAGCGCGGTAAAGTAGACGCGGCCAAAATGGCGCAAACACTTAACGCTATCACGCCTACCCTTGAGTACAGCACACTAAAAGATGCAGACCTTGTTATTGAAGCGGTTGTAGAAAACCCGAAAGTAAAAGGTATTGTACTTAAAGAAGTTGAAGAGAACGTAGCTGACGACGCTATCATCTGTTCAAACACCTCGACTATCTCTATCAACCAGCTAGCAGAAAGCCTAGACAAGCCAGAGCGCTTCTGTGGTATGCACTTCTTTAACCCAGTGCACCGCATGCCGTTAGTTGAAATTATTCGTGGCGAAAAAACCTCTGAAGAAACCATCAATGCAGTAGTCGCCGCTACCCTTAAAATGGGCAAAACCCCCATTGTGGTTAACGACTGCCCAGGATTTTTGGTAAACCGCGTATTGTTCCCGTACTTTGCGGGCTTCAGTAAGCTTCTTATCGACGGCGCAGACTTTGTAGCGGTTGATAAAGTAATGGAAAAAATCTATGGCTGGCCTATGGGCCCTGCTTACCTAATGGACGTTGTAGGTATCGACACAGGCGATCACGCAGCAGACGTTATGGCTGCAGGTATTCCAGAGCGTATGGCTCGCCTAGACAACGACCCGGTAACTCTTTTCTACAAAGAAGAGCGTTTAGGTCAGAAGAACGGTAAAGGTTTCTACAACTACGGTGTTGATAAGCGCGGTAAGCCGTCTAAAACACCTGCTGAAGAAGCCTACGCACTAATGGCGCCACACGTAGCTGAAAAGACAGACTTTGAAGCCGACGACATTATTGCACGCCTTATGATCCCTATGGCAAACGAAGCAATTCGCTGTCTGGAAGAAGGCATTGTAGATAGCGCAGCTGAAGCAGATATGGCGCTACTTTACGGCTTAGGTTTCCCTCCATTCCGCGGTGGTATTTTCCGTTGGATTGAAACCATTGGCTTGGCGAACTTTGTTGCTATGGCAGACAAGTACGCTGAACTTGGTCCTATTTATCAGATCTCAGACGGCGTTCGTGAAATGGCCGCTTCTGGTAAATCCTATTTCGCATAAGACCCGGAGGAAAAACTAATGAAAGAAGTGGTCGTAATCGATTGCGTACGTACCCCTATGGGTCGTTCAAAAAACGGTGTTTTCAGAAATGTGCGTGCAGAAGACCTATCTGCTGCGCTAATGACCGCGCTACTAGAGCGTAACCCTGGCGTAAATCCAGCAGAAATTGAAGACATCATTTGGGGCTGTGTTCAGCAAACAAAAGAACAAGGCTTCAACATTGCGCGTAACGCGCAACTGCTTACCAAAATTCCTCGTACCACAGGTGCGGTAACGGTTAACCGTTTATGTGGTTCATCAATGCAAGCCCTTCACGATGCTGCCAGCGGCATTATGACTGGCCGCGGCGATATTTACATGATTGGTGGTGTTGAGCACATGGGTCACGTACCCATGAACTTCAACGTAGACTTCCACCCCGGCCTAGCCAAGTACACGGCGAAGGCGTCGGGTATGATGGGTATGACTGCCGAGCTACTTGGCCGTCAAAACGGTATTACCCGCGAGCAACAAGACGCTTTCGGCGCGCGTTCGCACCAGCTAGCACACAAAGCACACCTTGAAGGCCGTTGGGCTAACGAGATTGTGCCTGTAGAAGGTCACGATGCTAACGGCGTATTAAAGCTGATTGACTACGATGAAGTAGTACGCCCAGAAAGTACAGCAGAGAGCATGGCGGCACTTCGTCCAGTGTTCGACCCAGTAAACGGTACAGTGACTGCGGGTACGTCTTCGGCGCTGTCTGACGGTGCATCTGCCATGCTACTTATGTCGGCAGAGCGCGCGAAAGCACTTGGCTTAACGCCACGCGCGAAAATTCGCTCAATGGCGGTGGCAGGTTGTGATGCGGCAATTATGGGCTACGGCCCAGTGCCAGCAACACAAAAAGCCCTTAAGCGCGCCGGCCTAACTATGGACGACATTGAACTTGCCGAGTTCAACGAAGCGTTCGCGGCACAGGCACTATCGTGCATTAAGCAGCTAGGCTGGATGGATCAAATGGATAGCAAAGTTAACCTTAACGGTGGTGCTATTGCACTTGGCCACCCGCTAGGTTGTTCTGGTTCGCGTATCTCAGGTACGCTAATTAACCTAATGGAATCACAAGACGTTAGCCTAGGCCTAGCGACTATGTGTATTGGTTTAGGCCAGGGTATTGCTACTGTATTCGAGCGTGTATAACCGCTTCACTAAGCATTTGAATTAGCGCTTAAATAGCTAAATTTGAAAAGGGCCTTCGGGCCCTTTTTTGTTGCAGCTCATATTTAAAATCAAAAAGCTAAATTAGAAAGTGGACTGACTACACCATTAGCCCCTTGTTGAAGTATATGGGTATAGATTTGAGTAGTTCTAACATCGGCATGACCTAGTTGGTCTTGTACCGTTCTGATATCAGCTCCTGACTGCAGCAAATGCGTAGCGAACGAATGACGAAGCGTGTGTGGGGTAACATGCTTGATTATCCCCGCATCACTGGAGGCTCGACTTACCGCGCGCTGTATCTGTTTTTCATCGATATGATGTCGTCGCAACAACTTGCTTTCAGGATCGGTACTGAGTTTTGCGGATGGAAACAAGTACTGCCACTCTAAGGTTTTATTGCGCTGTTGATATTTTTTCCTCAACCCGTGCGGGATCCAAGCACCAGCAAAGTCTGGTACTAATAAATCCCTCTGTAAGAGATTTTCACTTTCACTAATATGGTTCTTCAAAAGAGGAATTAATGATTCTGATAACGTCACCACACGATGTTTGCCACCCTTACCAAACCAAATACGTACGCATTTATAGTCGAAGTCGATATCTCCTGCTCTAAGACGAACACATTCCATAAGTCGCAGGCCGCTGCCATATAACAACGCTACCGCCAAATAGTGATGCGTGGGCACTCTTCCAAGTAATGCCTTTACCTCAAGTTGAGTTAATACAACGGGTAATTTTCGTTCCCTGCCACTCCCCACAAAGTTCATGTCTGCTGGTAACGGTTGTTCTAAATATTTGTTATAGAGAAAAACTAATGCGTTTAGCGCAGTGGCTTGCGTAGAGCGGGCATTCTTGCGCTTAGTAGACAGGTGCGTAAGGTATGCCTCAACATGCAACACGTCTAAATCTTTCGGGTGCTGAAAGTTATGAAAACGAATGTAGTCTGAAATCCAATTTATATAAGTTTGTATGGTACGTTTTGCATAGCGTTTAAGCATCATGTGCTCGTACAAAGATTTGATAAACTGAGATTTCATGGTCGACTCCGAAATAAAAGAAGTCTATTTAAAAAATGGCAACGAAATAACTGACCATACCGCCTGTTTTGTTGCTGAAGTATTCACGAAATACCCCAAAACCACCTGCAACCCGATTTGGTGTTTTTAATTTTTGAGCAAAATACACCTAAAACGTATTTTACTAACGCATGCTATAGGTTATGGTTTAAACATGTTTAAAACCAAACGGACAAATACCCCGTTCTGGTTCGTTAATTCGCCCCGTTTAGGGAACGATTAAATTGTTAGGTAGCAGCATGGAATTCGACACTATAAGAAATTTGGAATTAGAGCTAAATGATCTTGCTACCCGAAAAAACAAGCAACGTCTGGAAGTTTTAATAGCCGATGAATTCGAGGAAGTCGGAAAATCAGGCAAGAGGTTTTCTAAATCGGATATTATCAACGAACTGGTCAACGAAGAATCAGTTGCTTTTTCAGCCCATGATTTTAGCTTTGTTGTACTAGCCAAAGACTGTGTTTTGGTTAAGTATCTGACCACAATAAATCAACAAAGTGCGTATCGGTGTTCTATATGGAAAAAATCACAAAACAATTGGCAAATTCAATATCACCAAGGCACTCCGATTAAACATGCTACCTAACAAAACGCTAAACTCGTTCCCTTCGGTCACTGGGACACAAACGCGGCGCGCCTTCGGCATTATAGCGCCACGTCCGTGCCCGTTAGCTTAGCGTTATGCGATTGGTGGAACATGGATAAAAAACTAGAACGTTCCAATGCAGACAAAGTCTTAAGAAGACTTACAAACAAAATCAAGCCACTTGGCTTTAAGCGAACTAAGCCAACGTTCTGGGTCAGAGAACGAGAGCATTTGGTCCAATTCATTCATATACACAAATATACTTTTGGCCCTTTTTTTAGAATTCATACATGTATTAGGCCATTAAACTCTAGCTTGGAATTTGTTGCGCTATTTGGTCCCATCGAACAAGAGCTCGATCCAGCAGCAAAATTTGAATACACGGAAGAGGCTAGCTCTTTGGAGGATTGCGCATTGGCTATGTCTCAATTTATCTCAACATTTTCCGAAGAGTGGTATTCAACTCTTGGTACCTCAACAGCATTACTTAGCTCTAAATCAGTATTAGACACACAAGAAAAAATGTCGCTTCAAGAGTCGTTAGATGGCAAAGTAAATACATTCAACATTGAAAGAACGAGGTTGTTATTAAAAATCGCATAACAAAAAAATTAAGTCACTCACTTCGTTCGTTGGGACGCATACACGTGGGCTGCTTCGCATTTTAGCCCACATGTCTGCGCCCCTTATTTAAAAGTTATGTGCTAAAGAGAATGCTTAGATGGATCTATTTTTTGCAAATCTGGTAACAATTGTATTCTTCATTACAGGGTATAAGCTCATCGAAAAAGCAATTTTTCCAATGCCCTCCACTCTGCTGAAAATTGCACTCTATTCCCTTTTGATCTTCTGCTGTTTAGGCATTGCTTCGATTCTTTTTGCAATTGCTATCGGACTCTGGTTACCAGATACATACCCAGTCACTTTTTCATACAAAGCGCTGTTTATTTGTCCTATTATTACCATCTACTTTTTATTTAAAATGATGCGAAACAAAAGGCTTCTTTCTGCACGCACATAACAAGCGCATTAACACTCGCTGCGCTCGCCAGGGACAAAAATACGTAGGCTCCCTGCGCTTCGCTTGGTATTGTAGCCTACGTATTTTTGCCCGTTATGCGGGTGTTATATGCCAAAGGAATACGGACATTATCTGGTTTAAAAAACTCAAAAGCCCTCACGTACCTTTAGGCATTCCAATAGAAGATGGATTGGCTATATTAAAAAAGATTGGCAGCCCTGTCTTTTTTGAGTCCGAAGAGGAAAGGCAATATAAAGTTTCAAATGCAGCTTACAATGTAGCTATTTATGAAACGAATGGCATTGTTTCAAGTGCTTGGTACGACGATCCCATTGGAAGGTCTTGGAACCTTGGGAAACAGAAAAAAGTAAATCTATACCTTTCTCGCTACGACAATATCAGTAACTGGGAAGCTAGGCTCAATAATGGATATATTCAGTTCTATTTTAACGATACGCTTGGATTGAGCATGTCTTATGGATTACACAAAGATGTCATCAGGTTTAATAAACAAGGCATATAACAACCCAATAAACTCACTCACTACGTTCGCTGGGACGCATACACGTGGGGCGGCTGCGCCATTATGCCCCACATGTCTGCGCCCGTTATTGGAAAGTTAGCTATTGTGGTGAACATGCTATTTTCATTTGCTATTTTTTTACTCTATTTGTCGCCAATTGCCTTTGTATTCCTTTACTCAAAATATGAATATCAGCATTCATTAGCGACCAGTTTTAAAAGGTGGAGAAACTCCAAGATAATTGGCATTGTTTTCTTTACTGTGTTGACCTTTTTCATAATTACAACGGAAGGGACTAGCTGGAGATTATCAACTTATTGGTATTTGCTATGGGAACCAGGTTTAAGTATTAGCCTTATCGTATTTTCCAAACCTGCCAGTGAAATTATAGAAGGCTTTTCGTCACTAGATTATTTCGGCGAGGACTTTGGGCATATTTTAGGGTGGTTCGGCCTTTTATCCGTATCATGTGTACTTGGGGTTGAAGTTTTAAGGCATAGCTAACAAACGCATTAACACTCGCTTCGCTCGCTAGGGACAAAAACACGTAGGCTCCCTTCGCTTCGCTCTGTATTATAGCCTACGTATTTTTGCCCGTTATGCGGGCCGTTATAAGGCGTCAGCCTAAACTTCGTTTGGCTTTATAAAAATCTCAGTGCAACCACCCTCACCTGTTTTCATTAGCATCGCTTTGGCTTGTGGTAGGTTTAAATCCGCCGCTTTCAATTCAAAGGTGGTGCAATAGGCGCTTTACCTTCAACCTTTTATTTTCAGCCAGCAAGCGCCATTACACTCGACAGCTCAGATGGCGGCTAGCTTCTGCCAAATCAAAAACATTACTGCACAGTCGTTTCGCTTGTTTGTGTTAACAATCAATCGTATGCTGGCTTCATTAGTTTTTTAAAAAGACCAAAGGAACTGGCTCTGCTTCTAACAAAGCGCTAAAGTCCACTCCCTTCGGTCGCTCGGACGCATTTACGCGGGGCGGCTTCGCCATTATGCCCCACGCAACTGCGCCGCTTAGCTTAATGTTAGCCATTCATGGAGAGAAAAATTGTGCGTAGCTACATCATAATTATAGTCCTGATTTTGTCACATCCCGTTTTTGCTCAGGATAGTTTGTTGATCGAAAATGTTACAATCGTTTCATCACATCTTCAGATGCCTTTAAAAAATGTTAATGTTCTTATTTCTGAAGGGCGTATAAAAGAAATATCGTCTTCTAAGATTGTCTTACCATCTGTTGGTAAGATATTAGATGGACAAGAGTTATATTTAGCCCCAGGAATAATGGACAGCCATGTTCACGTCTCATCAGTTCCCGGCATGGGCTTTGGAGTGGAGCCAGTAGCACAAAGAAACGGTACTCTCTCTGAGAAATATTATAGGCAACAACCATATAGTTTTTTGTATTATGGTGTTACTCAGGTCCTTGATCCGAATCCTGGTCTTCAATGGCCGAAATTCACTTCATCTCCAGTTCATCCTGATTATTATCGATGCGAAGTAATTACTTCTATTGATACATTCCCTATGGTAGAAAAGACTGACCCACTCTCCAAAACAATGTTTTCTTACATAGTGGAAGAAGGCGTTGCTGATACGACGGTAAACTCTCCTGAACAAATTATTGAGCGCATTAGTGCATCTGGCGCTTCTTGTATAAAAGTATACTTTGAAGATGGCTATGGGGATGAAAGTCAGTGGCCGTTGTTGTCTGACGATACCCTGAAACGTATTCGAGAATCTGCATTACAACATAAGCTACCTCTGGTAGCGCATGCCAATGCATTGGATATGTATCAAAGAGCTATTGATGCAGATGTGGATGTAATTGCGCACGGGCTTTGGAATTGGGGGGAGTTTTCGCGTGAAACTGAAGTATCCAAAACAATGCATGGCGTGCTTAACCAGTTAATGAACAAAAGCATTGGTTACATGCCAACCCAAAGAGTAATTGCCGGACTAGGTGAACTCATGTTGCATAACTCACATGGTGTTCCTGAATTTAGTAAGGTAACGCCCAAAGAATTACTTGAGTGGTATAAGCAACCTTCAGCACAATGGTTTAAAGAAGAATTACGCGCAGGATTTGACGGACTACCCGACGAGGTTATTGCTCGAATCTTTTTAAAAGATCGGATGGGGAAAGGTGACAAAATTCTACAAACCCTCACCGAGGCAGGCTATCCGCTGTTATTAGGTTCCGATTTTCCGGGAAGTCCTAGTTTTTCCAACCAGCCTGGTTTAACAACTTTCCTTGAGATGAAAGCAATGGCAGACGCCGGCGTATCTTTAGTTGCAATACTTGCAGCTGCGACCAGTAATAATGCGCGACAATTTAATATTGATAAAGATTACGGAACGGTTGAAGTTGGTAAGGTTGCAAATTTACTTTTGCTAAAACAAAACCCTTTAACTACCGTGGATGCTTGGAGCAATATCCACCAAGTTATCTTACATGGGGAAGTTTTTAATCGAGCAGATTTTGCCGCAGATACTATGGCTAACAAAGCATTGCAGCGGACAAGCCGCTGAATGCGGTGTTATGTGCTAAAGGGAACTAAAGAATAAAGAGATGTTTCAAAACTCTTACTTAAACTGCCTAGTTTTAATCGCTCCAGTTATCCCGATAATGATGGCTGTTCAAAACATCGCATATCTACTTTGGCTTCCTCTTGGCCTTTTAGCATCTTGGGCAATCGTCACTACCAACAGAGAACTCAAACTTACATTTACAAATTCAAAAAAGTTGTGGGTACGTATTGCTAGTTGCATTGTCTTGAGCCTCGGAATATTGTTGTTTACGAGCACCATTATAGCCTTCGTCTTTTACATCATATTTTCGTCTGTTGTAGCTCTAAATTATGAGCACTACTACAAGGAATTAGGTGAACGCACATAACAAAACACTAAAGGCGCTCGCGCTGCTCGCTGGGACGCTTACACATGGGCTGCGTCACTTCGTTCCTAATTTTAGCCCATGTATTATCGCCCCTTAGTGGGGTGTTAGCTGCCAAAGAGGAAAATAGTGAATTCATCGGAAGAACAATTTCAAACATTAATTGCCCACGTAGAAGTGCGCTGCAATAAAATGTTACAGGAAAACAATTACATTTTGCCTATTGGTCTATTAGTAAATTCGGAAGACAAAGTAGAAGTCGTTACTGCCACTTTGGAAATATCCGATCAAATCCAAGAACTTGTGAATCATATTCAAACTGGAGTAACCGAAAAAGTTAATGCTGGGTGTTTTAAAGCAAGTTGCATGGCCTATCCGGATTACGAAAACTCTGTTGTTGTCGCTCTTTTGGAAAATTCAGATAATTATTGTGCTACGGTAAACATACCGGTAGTTACGGAGCCACAGACTAAATTGGTAGCATCAGACAGTGAGGTCTTAGATGGTAAGTGTTACATTTTTCCAATCAAACAAGGCAGCTAACAAAACGCTCAAGTCGCTTCCCGCTGCGCGGGCTGCTGGGACAAATATACAATGCGGCTTCGCGATTATCGCATTGTACATTTGCCCCTTAGCTTAGTGTTAGTTGCCAAATGGAAGAGCCGTCGTGACATACATAACCATCCAAGAAGAAGTGAATAGTTGGTGGAGAGGTCTTCTTCAACCCTCTGTGCTCAATCTGATGGCATATGTTGAATCACTTGCGGGGTTGGAATTTACAACTTTTCACTATGTTCAGTGTACTGATGAATTGGATGTGAAAGGTACTTTTCAAGGATATCGCATCAACATCTGCATGGAATGGGGAGGAAAGATATCCCTAACTTGCGACTCAGATCTCCCGGTACCGCTTGTCTCCGCATTGGAGAAGCACCTGAGTTCATATAAATATGTCGGCGCGCGAGCAGGAAGTTTGGCGGCAGAACGTTTTAAAAGGTTGGCAAAACATGGCAACTAACAAACCGCAGCAATCGCTCCCGTTGGTCGCTGGGACAGCCAAAACGCTGCGCTTATTTGTCTGCCCCTGTGCGGGGCGTTAGGCACTACAAGGAATGTGTTTTGAGTAAAATCGCAATAATTACTGGTGCTAGTCGAGGAATTGGTGCCACAACAGCCCTCACTCTCGCAAGGAGGGGTTATAAAGTCTGTGTGAATTATCTTTCTAACAGCAAGGCCGCTGCCAGTGTCTGCGCTTCAGTAAATGAAATTGGCGGGATTGCTATTAGTTTTCAAGCTGATGTTTCCAAAGAAGCAGAAGTTAAAGACTTATACCGTTATGTAAATACAGAATTGGGTACTGTGACACACCTGGTCAACAACGTAGGTATTCTCTTTACGAAAACAGACTTTGCTCAAATCAGCGCTGAACGCTTTAGCAAAGTGCTAAATACGAATGTTTTAAGTGCTTTTCTTTGCTCAAAAGAGTTCGTCACACAAAGGGGCGATCATGGGGCCATTGTCAATGTGTCTTCCGCCGCCGCCAGAACAGGCTCCCCTTTTGAATATCTTGATTATGCTAGCTCAAAGGGCGCATTGGATACATTTACTAAAGGCTTATCGCTGGAACTGGCTTCAAAAAACATAAGAGTTAATGGTGTCCGTCCTGGTTTCATTAATACAGACATTCATGCTAATGGCGGCGAGCCTGATAGAGTTAAACGCCTAAGCCCGCAAATACCTTTAGGGCGAGGTGGTTCTACTCAAGAAGTAGCGAATGCTATTGTGTGGCTACTTTCAGACGAAGCGTCCTATATAACTGGTTCATTTATCGATATCGCAGGTGGGAAGTAGTGCCTAACAAAACGCTATTGTCACTCACTTCGTTCGCTGGGACGCAAACACATGGGCGCTTCGCGATTATCGCCCATGTGTCTGCGCCCCAAAGCTAAGCGTTAGAATTACAAGGATGATTATGAGGTTTTTTCTTTTACTTTTAATAAGCACATTATTTGGATGTGCATCACCGCCGAAAACTATCAGCGATTTTAAGAGTGGCGAGTATACTGTCAGGACACTTTGTTCAAACTTCTCTGTTGAAGAGACACATAAGCTATTACTAAACAAGATTGCTCAATGCTATCAAAGCTCGGGAGAAACCCTTGTTCCAGCTGGAAATATGTTAATTCCTATCGGGCACTCAACATATGTAGAGTCATCAGTCTTAGATGATGACACTCGTCAGATAGCAACTGCTGTTGAGGCAAGCTGGAATAGGTTTTATCAACAGCTTGTAGAAATTGGCCCTAGCGAAAGCTGCTCTTCAAATGTCTATGTTTATGAATTCACGTCCGCATGGGAAAGACATACTCAAAGAATTCGAGATTGGTTGGATGGCAAGGAAGTATCGGGTTGTGGAGTTTGGTAATTCTAACAATCTGCTGTAGTCGCTCGCAGGCTCGCTGGGACGCAAACACATGGGCTGCGTCGCTTCGCTCCTAATTTTAGCCCATGTGTTTCCGCCCCTAAGCAGGGTGTTGGTATGACTCCCTTTGTCAACCCTGAACGAGCACTTCCCTGACACTCTTCCAGCCCATAATTAGTTGTCTTTATCACTCAAAATAAATGTGCTAACGCACCGGATGAGGCAGTAATGTCGTCGGTTATCATGCTGGTATTCGTGGATTATTCATTAACTATAATGAACAGCGCCTACCTTACTCACTCCGCCGTGGTCACCTTCTCATCAGTCTATGTTCGTGGTTCAATCACGGTTAAGTGACTGCCATCATAACGCCCTCGTAGGTTGTGCCACATTCCGCGGCCTGACCCGAATGCGTTAGCTCAAACTCGTTTATCATGCAGGTACTCGGCTCAATCTTAGTTTTGGATTAACCGGTGTAAGTACCACTTCTTTTGCGATAGCCCAGATGTATGCAGCCATTTCCCTAGCAATCGCGGTAATGATCAAGTTGTAGTGTTTACCCTTTTTACTCATGCGCTGATAGCGCTTGCACAGACGTAGCTGTGCTTTCCATGCAATATCGACGATGTCTTTAGGTAAGCCTTCCTGCCTCAATTGTAATTCGGTAGAGACATTTGCCGGATAACGATAGCTGTGCGCCCCCTCAATCAGTAAACGCCTTGCTCGACCATTTCCCGCTTTAGTAATGGCTCCTAAGTGTCGCTTTCCACCTGATGATTGCTCACTGGGTACTAAGCCCAGATAAGCCATGAGTTTTCTGGGATGGTCGAAGCGGTTTAAATCGCCAAGCTCTGCTACCACGCCAACAGCAACGAGTAATCGAACGCCTCGCATCGCCTGAACGGCTTTCACTACCGGATAATAACGCCATTGGTGCACATGATGGGTTAACTCATTGTCGAGCCTTTCTAGTCGCCGGATACGTTCTTCTATGGTTTGCAATTGTTCTTGTAAGACAATTTGCTGGGCAGGATGAGGCAAAATCAGTTCAGTGAGCCAGCGAAGGTGCTTCTTCGACCAGTTGGCAGTGCCTTCATAACGAATGTTGTTACGCAGTAGTAAGGCTTTAAGCTGGTACTTCGCTTCTTTTAAATCCTTCATTGCTGCTTCTCGGGCTCGTGATAAATCCCGAACAGCTTCATCTTCCGGCTCAGGCACATAGATAGGTGTAAGGTCTTCAGACTTTAGAGACCTAACGAGTTTTAGCGCATCTCGACGGTCAGTTTTAATTCGCTCCCCTGGCTTTTTCGGGATAAGAGACGGTGCCACAACATAGCAACAGTGTCCCAAGCTCGTTATCAGACGATAAATCCAATAACCACAAGGGCCTGCCTCATAAACAACGTGAAGTGTTGCACCAGGATATTTAGATTCAAACTGGCGAATAAGCTTTTTGACACTGACCTTAGAGGAGGGAATACGACCATAATGAACGGGCGACGCGCCACGCTGTTCTTCACAATAAGCAACGTCGTGAAACTCTTTATGCGTATCCAATCCGATAAAAATCATGCTATGTTTGTTCATGCTAGCCTCCAAATTGATTTAGTATTGAACAAACTAATAATGGACTCCGGCCGGCGCTCCGGTGGCTGAAAAGTTAACCCACGAAAATGCGGGGGCTAGCACTTTTACAGGGAGTCATTGTGTCTATACCGCTTACTCAACTTAAAGGATATTTCATGGAAGGAAGTTGTAACTGCAAGAGTGTTCAATTTAGTTCATCGGATGAAATCAGAGCTATTGTTAATTGTCACTGCAATCTATGCCGCAAAATGAATGGAAGTGCATTTTCAACATATGTAGTTGTAGCGAGTGAAAACTTTATATTAAAAAGCGGCTCACTGAAAACTGTACAAGTGTCAGAGAATGCTTCAAAAAGCTTCTGTAAGCATTGTGGCACACCAATATACAATCAAAACCCTAAACTTGCTGGTTTAAAGATTTTATATTTGGGCTCAATAGACAACGCTCCGACTCTGAAACCAGCAATCAATATTTATTGTGAGTCTCAGCTTAAATGGGTTAATCAGTTGGATGCATTGTCTAATTTAGAGCAAGGTGTAGTGTAGGCGGTATAACAAAACACAAAAGGCACTCCCTTCGGTCGCTGGTACGCAAACACGGGGCCGCTTCGCGATTATAGTCCCATGTTAGCGCCCCAAAGCTTAGTGTTATGCGCCAGATTGACATACCTTGCATCTATAGAATTGAAAGGAATCGTAATACATGGATTCAACTATAATTAATAGTAACTCAACTGGAAGCAGAAGTGCGGAGAATAAGTTTTTTGGTCTATTTGCACTTTTAATTTCTTTCATAGTATTTGGTGGTTTTGCTTTAAATTGGGTATCGAACCCAAGTAATTTAAATAGAGTTACCTTTTGGACTGGATTACACGGCGCCTTCAGTGCAGCGTGGTATTTACTACTCCTTAGTCAAATAAAATTGGCGAGTAAAGGTAGCTATTCGGCTCATAAAATCCTCGGAAAGCTTAGTGTTATCTTGGTGCTTGGAATCTTGTTGACTGGGTCAATAATGGCATACGAATTTTATCATCGTTTAGCAGGTTTCGGTGTATTCAACCCAGAAGATGCACAGGCCAGATTACGGGCAGGCGGTTTTCTAGGTGGAGCTTTTTTGCAGTGGCTAATTTTCTTAGTACTTTACGTTCTAGGAGTTATAAATATAAAAAAACCAGCGCACCACAAAAGGTTTATGATCGCTGCAGCAATTCAAATGATGCCGGAAGGCTTAAACCGTGTAGTACACTTACTATCAATACCTGGCTATACAATGTTTATTTTCATGTTTTCAATCTACATGATTCTCATTTTTTATGACTGGAAAGTTCACGGTCGTTTATATGCCAGTACAGTATTATCGTTGGTTCTATTTAGCGTTTTAGTTCTTGCCATGCACACTCTTTTCAAATGGCAAGTTTGGGGTGACTGGTCAGTAAAAATGATCAGTAGTATTTAACATTGGCGCATAACAACCCAATAAACACACTCGCTTCGTTCGCTGGGCCGCATACTCGCGGGGCGGCTTCGCCATTATGCCCCACATGTCTGCATCCGTTATTGAAAAGCTATATTCCAGTGATGGCAAAGTCTATTGCGTCTATTAACAGTTCTCTGGATTGCTCCAACGAACCAATACGATCCTTGAGTACATCTTCGGGTATAGAACTAAGTTGTTGTGCTAGAAATAAGTATGTTGTGCCCTCGAATTCTATCTCCGGCGTCAGCTTCTTCATGTAAAAACTGTTTTTAGTATTGCTAGTTGTTAACGGTACAACTAGCCTTGTTGCCAATTGGTCAATTACAGAGTTTTGAACATCAACAAGAAAAGGGTAAGCTTTGCTAGTTTTCTTGCTTGGGTTTCTGTAAACATCAAATTGCGCCATTAGAAGTTCCTGTACTCATCACCTATACAACCGTTCTCAGCAACAAACTCGTTGTATGCAGCTATGGCAGCTTTGTTTTCTTTTTTCCATTTCTCTGCTTCAATACTTTTTAGCTTGTCTCTAAGTGCTTGCTCTAAGGTCGCAGACAGGTTAACTTTTAAACTTCGAGCTTTTTGCAATAAGTCGCTATTTAAGCTTAGATTTGTCGCTTTTTTGGGGGCATGGACGTCATATAAATCTTGCATGTTATCACTCCAACTAATTTCACCATCAAGTATACGCATACATATGCGCATTGCAAAGCATGGTTGGAATATAACAAACAAATTAACAATCGCTACGTTCGCTGGGACAAAAATACGTAGGCTCCCAGCGCTTCGCTTGGTCTTGTAGCCTATATATTTTTGCCCGTTATCTGGGCGTTGGTATGACTCCCTTTGTCAACCCTGAACGAGCACTTCCCTGACACTCTTCCAGCCCATAATTAGTTGTCTTTATCACTCAAAATAAATGTGCTAACGCACCGGATGAGGCAGTAATGTCGTCGGTTATCATGCTGGTATTCGTGGATTATTCATTAACTATAATGAACAGCGCCTACCTTACTCACTCCGCCGTGGTCACCTTCTCATCAGTCTATGTTCGTGGTTCAATCACGGTTAAGTGACTGCCATCATAACGCCCTCGTAGGTTGTGCCACATTCCGCGGCCTGACCCGAATGCGTTAGCTCAAACTCGTTTATCATGCAGGTACTCGGCTCAATCTTAGTTTTGGATTAACCGGTGTAAGTACCACTTCTTTTGCGATAGCCCAGATGTATGCAGCCATTTCCCTAGCAATCGCGGTAATGATCAAGTTGTAGTGTTTACCCTTTTTACTCATACGCTGATAGCGCTTGCACAGACGTAGCTGTGCTTTCCATGCAATATCGACGATGTCTTTAGGTAAGCCTTCCTGCCTCAATTGTAATTCGGTAGAGACATTTGCCGGATAACGATAGCTGTGCGCCCCCTCAATCAGTAAACGCCTTGCTCGACCATTTCCCGCTTTAGTAATGGCTCCTAAGTGTCGCTTTCCACCTGATGATTGCTCACTGGGTACTAAGCCCAGATAAGCCATGAGTTTTCTGGGATGGTCGAAGCGGTTTAAATCGCCAAGCTCTGCTACCACGCCAACAGCAACGAGTAATCGAACGCCTCGCATCGCCTGAACGGCTTTCACTACCGGATAATAACGCCATTGGTGCACATGATGGGTTAACTCATTGTCGAGCCTTTCTAGTCGCCGGATACGTTCTTCTATGGTTTGCAATTGTTCTTGTAAGACAATTTGCTGGGCAGGATGAGGCAAAATCAGTTCAGTGAGCCAGCGAAGGTGCTTCTTCGACCAGTTGGCAGTGCCTTCATAACGAATGTTGTTACGCAGTAGTAAGGCTTTAAGCTGGTACTTCGCTTCTTTTAAATCCTTCATTGCTGCTTCTCGGGCTCGTGATAAATCCCGAACAGCTTCATCTTCCGGCTCAGGCACATAGATAGGTGTAAGGTCTTCAGACTTTAGAGACCTAACGAGTTTTAGCGCATCTCGACGGTCAGTTTTAATTCGCTCCCCTGGCTTTTTCGGGATAAGAGACGGTGCCACAACATAGCAACAGTGTCCCAAGCTCGTTATCAGACGATAAATCCAATAACCACAAGGGCCTGCCTCATAAACAACGTGAAGTGTTGCACCAGGATATTTAGATTCAAACTGGCGAATAAGCTTTTTGACACTGACCTTAGAGGAGGGAATACGACCATAATGAACGGGCGACGCGCCACGCTGTTCTTCACAATAAGCAACGTCGTGAAACTCTTTATGCGTATCCAATCCGATAAAAATCATGCTATGTTTGTTCATGCTAGCCTCCAAATTAATTTAGTATTGAACAAACTAATTATGGCTCTGGCTGAAAAGTTAACCCACGAAAATGCGGGGGCTAGCACTTTTACAGGGAGTCATTGTGTCTATGCGCCAGACCGTAAGGGATTTACATCCATACTTTTATGAAGAATTCTTATGATCAGGATTTCTTGGCTACCAGTCTGTTTGTAGAACACAACGTGACTACCTTGAGGAAATTTTCTGTACCCATCTATTATTTCGTCGCAGCTTTTGCCGATATCAGGATTTTCAGACAGCATCCAAAATGAATCGTCGAACTGCTTTAGATATACATTACGCTGTTCTCGGCCCCATTTCCGTTGCGTAAATAACGCGATATCTTTTAAATCGGATTTTGCGAGTACAGTTAACTTAAATGGTTTCACTCTTTTAATTCACCATCTAGTTCTGATATCAGATGCTCAAGGTCGTATTCAGCCTCGCCGCTTTCTTCACCTGCTACAAGTAATTGACGCAAAGTGTTTAATTTGGTCTCCTGTGTTTCTAGCAAGCGAAGAGCTGAACGAATTACTTCGCTCGCTGAGCCATATCGACCAGTTTGAATTTGACTAGCAATAAAGCCATCAAAATGGTCACCAAGGGTAATGCTGGTATTTTTAGCCATTTGCTTTCTCCAAGTACCAATATATACCTAATTATGGTATTTGTGCACTGTAAGTCAATAGCGCATAACAAACGCATTAACACTCGCTGAGCTCGCTGGAACAGTAACACTTGGGCTGCGTCACGTCGTTCCTAATTTTAACCAATGAATTTACGGTATATGCACCATGCAACTTCTAGATCACGTATCAATATCAGTTTCTAATATAGCTAAATGTGTAGGTTTCTATGATGCACTTATGGAAAGTCTTGGATGTGAAAAGGTTTATGAAACTCAGACATCACTGGGGTATGGCGTTCGCTGTACCGCAGGACAGGAATCGCATTCATGCTTAGCAGTATACGAATCTGAAACTGCGAATACAGATGAATTCAGGCATTGGTGCTTTAAGGCTCCTTCTAGGGAAGCTGTGATAAGTTTTTATAATGCGGGTATTACATCTGGCGGGAAATGTGGTGGTGAACCTGGGTTGAGGTCACATTATCACGCTAATTATTTTGGGGCATTCTTGTATGACCCATTCGGCAATAGAGTGGAGGCAGTTTATCATGGCGTCAACACTAAACAAAACTAGTAGGCAGACCTCCATTTTGGTGTTTTTAGCGGTGTTATAAGCTAAATCTAAGTTGGGCTATGAAAATAGATTTACCTTAAGTACAGATTCGGCTTCACAATTTTATCGTCGAGCAGGTTTCAAGCCAGCAGAAAGATCAATCTTGACTTGGAAGCGGGATGGCTGATAACAATAGTGTTCACTACCCACTGCGCTTTAAATGACGGGTACACGCAGAGGTGAGGTGGTGGGTATCCCTATCTAGATTAATGTTAAATGAATAAAACGATCACTTCACCTTGGGTGAGGTTGGATTTGATTGGATTGCCTTGAGACACGCCTGCTGATGCGGGTTAGGACGCGAACATGTAAACTCGCTCTGGGACTCGTTAGGAGACAAATACATGGAAACTACGTTTATCGAAATCATCACAGTCGCCGGATATGCAATTGAAACTTTTGGTGTCTTGATCGTGATAATTGGTTCCTTTATATCAACAGTCATTTTTATCAGGTCGTATAAAGCATTGGCTAATGGTATGGCGTATTGGCAATTCCGTCAGCATCTAGGCCGTTCAATCATTCTCGGGTTAGAGTTCCTCATTGCCGGAGATATCATACGAACCGTGGTTGTGGCAGATTCACTTGGAAATGTAGGAACACTGGCACTTATCATCTTAATAAGAAGTTTTTTAAGCGTGACGCTACATTTAGAAGTCGAGGGAAGGTGGCCTTGGCAAAAAGAAAAATGATCGGTAGATTTATCAATAGGGTTGTAATTTGGTTGGCGTAATACGCCAAGGGAGAATTACAAAATTGAAAGCTAACCCTATGTTTAAAAACATTTAAATATATTTTTTCAACGACGTAATAAGCATACAACAATCACAATAAATCTCAGGGAAGATAATGAATAAGATAGTTTTATTAGCCTGTATAGGCTTGTTCTTGACGGCTTGTGCATCAAAATACAACTCGATTGACCAACACAATGAAAAACTGGATTTAACGCATAGCGTTGAAGAAGCGGAGAATTACTGGGTCTTATCGAAACGCATTTCGCCCAAATACCCTGTCCAAGCCGCAAAGCAGCACATTGCCGGATGTTCCCGATTTAAAATATCAATCAACAGTGAAGGGGAAACCACGGATGCAGAGTTAATAGAAAGCTATCCCAATAATGCTTTCATTGGGCCATCACAAGAGGTTATTAATAAATGGGCTTGGCAACCAACGCCACAAAACTCTGAGCGAAAGCCAATCACACGTATGATACAAATGGATTTTTACATGCCCCAAGCTGTTAATTACGATAAAGCAAAAGCCCATTGCGCTGTTGGCGCTGGGTTTTAATTTAAAAGTGCGACCGCTTAGTTAACCTCATGGGTAGGTACAGAAAAACTACGCTCTCGTTAAGTATGTGTACACTGCCCACATCAATCACTTGACCAAAATAAGGAAATTTATATGCGACACAGTACCAGAATAATTTTAGCTTCAATTTTGTCAGTATCCACTGCGTTTTCTTATGCCAATCAACTTGACTCTGCGTTTATGCGCAATGAAATTAACCTTGCATACCAGCAATACATGACGGGGTCGCCTGAAAGCGCAATGTATGCGCTTGAAACCCTCACTCGATTACTAGAGTCAGATCAATCACCAGCGCTTCTTAACGATATTGGTCCTAACACTCTCGGGATGACGTACGCTCGTCTGGGAATACTTCACGAGAATTTTGGAGACAGTGGCGAGGCTGAACATTACAGAAAAGAGGCAATAAAGTGCTTTAAATCATCTATGAATGATGTAAGTTGGGATGGTATCAAAGCAGCTGTTCACACTCTTGATTCGCCGCGCAGTTAGTCGTTAAGCTGGCTGATATATTACATTGGGATTATGTTCATCATTGGCGTGCCAATAAAGCCCTCATGGACAATATGTTTACATTAAATGTGATTTATATGAATAACAAAACGATGGCTTTATTGGTGAGCTTTTTCTCTGCTCATGCACTGGCAGCAGGTAATTATGCTGCTGTTGAATTAACACATGTATCCCCCACTCACGCCGAAAGTACTTGGGAAAGAGCTAATCAGTTAATGCCGCGCTACCCTGTAGATCTAGCAATGAAAGGTATAGTAGGTTGCGGTGTATTCAAGGTTAACGTTAATGCTGATGGCTCATCCGAGCAAGTTACAATGCTGTCATCTGTACCAAAACGCGTAATTGCCAAACCCGCTATAAGTATTATTAAAAAATGGGATTGGCAACTCGTACCTGGCAAATCGGCGTCAAGTGAAGAAAAAGTGATAAGACTGGATTTTTGCATGGGCGGAAGCACCGAATTAGAAGCGAGAAAACGCTGTCAGCAACAAGCTACGCTAACGTGTGAGTAGCGCAATATAACGCTCGTATTTACTGGCCAAAAGCAGTAAATCGCGTAAAGAGGACTTCATGAAAACAATCTTAAGAGTACTTTTGGTTTTATCGTTTCTATTTATAGCGCTTACGCTTTATAGCCATGGAAACAAAACAGGTATGTTTGTATTTATTGCGTTAGGTTTACTGTTTGAAGGTGCATTTTGGCTACACATTTTCCCTTCAAAAAAGAAAAAGTGACACCTAGTTCAATACGACTATCACAGGCAATTACGCTTGTAGAGTAATCAAATTCGTATGTGGCAAGGCACCAAGTTTGCACGTTCGCGCCATTCGATGAAATAAAAATGAATGAGGTCAGTAAAATGTACAAAGGTGGGTGTTTATGTGGCGCCATAAAAGTTGAATTAGAAGGGGCAATAGAAAGCATCATTCATTGTCACTGCTCGCTCTGCCGCAAAAATAGTGGAACAGCCTACGCGACCAATGGCTTTATCAATACAAGCGAGTTTCGTGTAATCGACCCTAACAATACTCTCACCACTTTTGAATTTAAGCCAGGAAAGTGCAGACACTTTTGTAAAACCTGCGGCTCGCCGATATACAGTTCTAATGAGGAAAACCCTGAAAAACTTAGGCTTCGTTTAGGTATTTTAGATTCAGACATTACAGAGCGCCCCATGTCACATAATTTTGTTTCCTCAAAAGCAAACTGGGATGATCTTGATGCCAACCTACCGCGATACCATCGCTTTGAGCCCTCGCGTGAGAACGTCACTCAAGTCAACGGGTCAACAAGTCAGGATAGCCAACAATGAACGTTGCTATTTATATATATGATCAAGCAGAAGTGTTGGACTTTTCAGGCCCATTCGAAGTGTTTTCAACGGCAGCAAGGGTCATGGGCGATCCAGACGCGTTTAATGTATTTTTGATTTCTCAATACGAAAGACCCGTGGTGGCTCGCGGTGGTTTTAACGTTCTACCAAAATTCAGTTTTACCCATCACCCTGCAATTGACGTGCTTATTGTTGTTGGTGGGGTACATCACGATGAAATGAACAAAAGCGAAGTGCTTGATTGGCTATCTCAACAAGCTAAAGACGCTAAGGTTGTCGCCTCGGTATGCACAGGTGCATTCCTATTAGCACAGTGTGGATTGCTCACTACACAGGATGTAACGACACATTGGGAAGATCTGGGTGATTTAAAGCGTCAGTTCCCTACCCTCAATGTCATTGAGAATGTGCGCTGGGTTGAGCAAGGCAAATATTTAACCTCTGGCGGAATTTCAGCGGGTATCGACATGAGTCTTCATATAGTAGGTCGCCTGAAGGGAAAAGCTGTCGCCACAGCCACCGCCCGACAAATGGAATTTACCTGGACGCAAGTGTAATTAGCTAGCATTGAACTAAGAGGACAGTAATATGGCCACATTTACACAAAATATTGCCTTTGCAGTATTGCGCGAAGTTGTGCATGCCAAACGAATGTTACGTGAAGGAAAAGACGATATTGCATTTACCCATTTAGAAAATGCCCATGTACTGGGCCAAGCGTCTACGCGATGGCATGTGTATATTCATGTCTTGATGTTAATGTGGGGCATTAGGCAACGAAAGCCTAAAGAGGTTGTTGGACAACTACTTCGCATTGGTGGCGCAGCCACCAAAACAGCGATTGGTTTGGTGCCTACGGGTAACACGGGCGGAAGCAACATAAGCCCTTTTAAAACACTCCCAGTGTCATCAAAGTTTCAGGCAAAGATAGCTAAAGCAAAGCTTTAAGGTTCGCTTAGCTGACATTCAGAGATAACACCATGCAGATAAAAATTGACGACTTAGCCAATGGCGAGGTAATCGCCTTACTGGAAGAACACCTGTCAGACATGTATGCGACTTCGCCGCCTGAAAGTGTTCACGCGCTTGATGTAGAAGCTTTAAAAGCACCAGAGATCACCTTTTTTAGTGCATGGCACGAAGGCCAACTAGCAGGCTGTGTCGCCATTAAAATACTTAGCGACGCAGAAGTGGAATTAAAGTCTATGCGCACGGTAAAAGCGTTTCGCGGGAAGGGGGTTGCTTCTCAACTATTACTTTTTGCCCTTGAACATGCCAAAATAAAGGGGTTCCGTTCGGTAAGTTTAGAAACAGGCACGCAGGATTATTTTACTGCTGCACGAAAACTGTACCAAAAGTTCCATTTTATTGACTGTGGTCCGTTTAGTCATTATACGCTGGATCCAAACAGTCACTTTATGACCCGAACGCTTTAAATACCGGCTACATGCCATTAATGAGAAAGAGATATGTCGTTACCTCCTTGCCCACACTGTGAATCCGAATACGTTTACGAAGATCAAGCCCTGCTAATATGCCCTGAATGCGGCCACGAATGGAACCCCAATGAGGTGGCTGAAGAAGTGTCTGCAAATGACGCTAACGGTACGCCACTGGTCGCAGGCGATAAAATAACCCTTGCTAAAGACCTCAAAGTAAAAGGAAGTTCACTGATCTTAAAAATTGGTACTAAAGCCGTTATCCGGCATGTCAAAGAAGGCAAAGACCACCAGCTTGACTGCAAAGTGGACGGTGCAGGTGAAATGATGCTTACCGCACAGTTTGTGAAAAAAGCATAAATCAGTACTTTCGTACATTGCTAGCCCTTAATGGAAAGGGCTAGCTTATTGAATGTTTAACAGGCGCTAGTTAAGCCATTTCCACCAAATAAATACCAGCAAAAAGCCAAACAAGTACACCAAGCCGATATAACTTAACACTTTCACCGCCAGACTGGGGGCGGCATCCTTGTGAAGAGGCGTTTGCTTTACCAACTTGTGATTTAGCCAAGCAAACATTGGGGTGGTGATAAAGGCCAACGTCATCGCAAACCCTAACATGGCCAGCAATGCCGATTTGAAAAACAGTACGATAGAAAAACTCACTACAGACATCACTAAAAGCACCGGTGTGACTAACGTATTTCGAGCAGGTTTATCCATTTTTAATAGCAAGCTTATTCCTTCAGCTACCACACGGGCATAGCCATCGTACACGGTTAGCGCTGACCCGAAGATACATAAAAAGGCTACCAATGCGATTAGCCAATGCGTCCACTGACCAATGGTTGACGAATACATACTGATAAGCTGATGTGAAAAGCCTATTCCACTGGCACTCAAAGTAACATTGCTGCCGTATAATATAAGTGCACCTAAACCTAAAAACAGCACCGCCAGCAATGCCGTCACACCGTAGCCCAAGTTAAAATCGAACAACGCGGTTTTTGGCGTGACCGCCTGTTGAGCACACTGACGTTTTAACCATAACGATGTTATTGCCGATATTTCAATGGGGGCTGGCATCCACCCCATCGTTACCACAAGAAAGCCTAGCGTGGCTAGCGTATAGGGAGAAGGCGGATCCACAGGTGCCGTGGTGGGATCGTAATTAACAAGGGCAACAACAAATACCGCAATAGTCGCTACTATCAAAACGCCCATGATGGCCTTGGCAATATTGTCTAGTCCATCGAAGTGCCCTTTTAGTAAAATAAGCAAAATAAGCCCTAATACCACTGCGGCGGATAGGCTAATGGCTAAATCAAATGGAATAAAATAGGCCAAGAGACTGGCAGCGAAAAGCAGTAATGCTGCGGCATTCACTACCGACGCGATGCTATTTAAGCAAAGAGCCAGTACCAAATACCGTTTCCCCATCGCCAAATAACCCTGCTGGAGCGTACATTTCGTACTGATGGTATAGCTGACCCCGGCTCTAAAAAATGGATATTTAAGTAGGTTAACCGCGAGGATGAGCAAGGCGAGTTGCCAACCGAATTTCGCCCCCGCCTGAGTGGACGCGACGAGATGACTTCCCCCCACCGCGGCAGTGGCCATTAGCACTCCTGGCCCAAGCAATTTTAGTAATGCAGTTCCCCGTGCCAGAGCAGTCATGTTTTCAGGTGCAGACAAACTAACCTCTTGTTAAAAAGTCATTAGCAGCTCACCTTAGCAGGATAATCTATTCCAGAAAAGCCACGCAGCAGTCTCTTGATGGTCAAGAATAGTTCAGTAGAGAAAATAGAAGTTGGGGAGTAGAAGAAGTAAAAGCCATACGGCGCGCGAAAAGTCCTAAGCGCGCCGCGTTTCACATTAACGTCTGTCGTAATTCACTTTCTTTTCGGGATGCTGATAGTAACCTTCACGCAATAGGCGTTTAAATCGTGTCAGCTTACCCTCGAGGGTTAACTCTTCTAATCCCTTATTAAACAAAGACAGGATAAGTTGGCTATCTTCCTCCCCTTTGGGAACAAGCAGGTGAGTTGTCACTGTAGATATAAAGGGCTTAACAGGAACCACAGCTCGTCTTTCAGCGTCAGTAAACTCACGCTGAAGCAAATACCACCCTGTTAACTCATCAATGGGGAATATATCGATATCGCCGTTGATCAATGACTCAAGATTAGCCATATCACTGTCGTTTTTCACAATGTTTTTGTTTTTATCAATATAAGCCGCTAATTCATCGGTATACAGATATCCCTCGGTAACCCCCATCTTTAAGCTTGTTAACTCATCTAAACTGGTCCAACTGTCAGGGCCTTTCTCTGTATTGACGTAAAACACCAGACTTTCTGCACTAATTGGATTGCTGTGATAGAAAGATTTTTCTCGGACACGCACAAAGTTGCCGTAAGAAAGCGCGTCATATTCGCCCCTCAAGGTCGCTTCTAATGCTTCATCCCAGGGCAGCGAGACGAACTCTACCACTACGCCGGTTTCTAAAAAGGCATCGGCAATAATATGATTGATATATCCATCGTGCTGCATGTCTGTAGAGGTATAAGGCGCGTACTCTGCGGTAGCAATTTTAAGCTTCATCCACGCGTGGCCAAAGCTTTGCAGCGGTACTAAGGCAAGTAAAAAAGTCGTAATAATGAGTAATCGCATAGTCATGTCCTAGTGCCCTTAGAAGTAAATGCCAAGGTTAATATTGAGTCGATGTGTGGTGCCTTGTCTTCCGTCTAGATCAAGCCCTACACCTGGCCCTCCAGAAAACCACATATTTTTACCTTGAATGCTATCGACATAGACAAACAACTTATCCCAGCCAAAGCTACAGCCATTGATCCACTGCGAGGAATTCTTCCCAGACGCCCCCTGGCCTTTGGCAGTACTAAATTCGGAATAACACGTCAGGGACTCAATATGGTCAAATTCATATGGCACTGAATAGACGAGGTTAGCGGAATAAGTCCGACCGTCGGTGGCAGCAAGAAATGGAAAGGTAAATGCTGATAAAGCCATGCGGTCTTTTGCCTGTCCCTCTGGCGCCGCTAAATTGTATTCATAGTCAATATATTGCAGTTCTACTTTTATATCGCCTTGGGTATGACGTAAGTGCACGGCATAGGCATTCATATCCCCATCATCAAGAGTGTCTAAATTGAGGATGTTGCCATATTGATATGAAATACCCATATCGGTGGTGGCGCCACGAATAAAGCGCGCAGAATAATTAGCCCTCAGGTTATATTGGCCATCTTCTTTGTTGCGGTATTCTCCATCGTCTGCAACATCAAATGAATATCGAGAGAACTTAGCGGCATCGTTGTATTCATCGTTCATGTAATAGGCAGCCTGAAAATCCCAGTTGCCCCAGTCATGGTTAATTTTAATGCCGGCATCGTAGTCATCTTCAAACCCTAGATAGTAATTCACTGAAAACCAGAAATTATTGCTACCAAAAGGTTGTAATCCAAAAGGCGTTTGTGTGATGCCTGCAGTAATCTGCGTGCGCTCATCGTGGTGATAGGTAAGCTCTGCAAACCGAACTGTGTTGAAGTCTACATTTTCATACCATCGGTATTCGGCTTTGTAGCTAAATTGTTCAGACTTCCCAGACACCCCCAGTTTAAATGATTCAAATTCAAAACCATCTCTGAATTCGGGACGTTGCCAGTCTTGATGTCCATAATTTACACGCGCATGGCCTGTAAGGGTAAACGGAAGTTCATCAGCGAGGGGCACGCCCGAGTAGCACGCACACAGTGGGAGAATTGAAAGTGCAGGTAGTAACTTGTTCATTGCGGTTCCTGTTTCCAGTTTTTAAGCACTCTTTACGCCGCCATCTGTGTCTACCACGACTGTTGTCGAAATGGAATTGGGGCAAAGGCCTTAAAATTACATCCTTCAGTTTTTAACGCGTATCAATATTTAAAAAGTACCTTCCTTTTTTGTCCCTTCCCTTGAAGTGATGCATAAACACCTAAGATTGGCTGAGTTCGCTCTTTGACCTAAGGAAAGACATTTACAGTCCAATATTCTTTACCTTTTAGCTTTTTCCATTGCTTCAAAGCGAGATAGGAATACCCGACACGCCATATGAATACAGCCGAAACCTTACAAAAAGATCATTTGACTTATATCAGCATCACAGTGCAACAGATGGGATTTTTTACGCTGTGCTGAGCCCACCGCTATAGCCTGCGATATGGTCATTAACTGAGGAAAGAAAAAATGAAGGTATTAAGGAATGATTACTTTAAATTGCATAACGCCTACTGTAGAGTGCCCGACGCCTTGCGCTAACCCATTGAGTTGTTAATGAGCCACTTTCTTTCTGCGGTGACGTTTTTCGTCGATGATTATGACATCGCTATTGATTACTTTACACAAGTGCTTAATTTTACATTATCAGAGGATAAGTCTTCTGACGATGATTCTCGTTTTGTACTATTAACGCCTGCAAAAAACCAGCAACGTTCTTCACATAGCTTATTACTGGCTGAGGCGAAGTCAGCTGAGGAAAAAGCATTAGTCGGACGACAAGCAGCAGACAAAGTATTTTTAATCTTAAGTACAGACGACTTTTGGTGTGAATACCGTCGTTTGCAACAAAAAGGGGTGACCTTCTTAGAATCGCCTCGTGAAGAAGCCTATGGTGTTGTTGCTATCTTTAAAGATAGATACGGCAATAAATGGGATCTTATCCAACCTTCTGATGTGTAGTGGTGGTGAAGTAAAGGCGTAACAAGGGCATACTAAGCAGTGACAAACGCGTAGGTATTCAACGGAAAACCTCGACAAGGAGAATGATAGTGCAAGCGATGAAACGTTCTATTCTTGCAGATATTGCGGCAATTGCCGCCATTGCGCTTCTCGTAACAGTAACCTTCTACTGGATTGAGGCACGCCGCGAAGTCATTTTCTTGTGCGATAACTTTTCACCTGGGGTGTCTAAAAAAAGCGTGCTTCGTCAACTCAATACCGCCAATTTATTGCTCTGGGATACCGAATTTATGGCTAATGGCAGTAAAGTTGAAGCTTATAGTCCCCTGCACTTCGGCATCATGCAATGCAGTGTCGAATTTAATAAACAAGACATTGTCGTATTTTCCATTGTTGAATAGTGAAGCGAGGTTCGTACCTTTTTGGTGCAACGTTTACAACACCGCAACACCTTATTCACTGCTGCGCTAAAACTCGTAAAGCCTAACGTACCATCGCATCGTTTTCGTCCTGCCTTAACTTTTTCACTTCCTATATTCAGATAGCATGTAAACGTATAATTACGCTGTGTCTTCTCAACGCAATTTTTCTTATGCAAAAAATCAAACACAGTGTCATCGAAGATGTTTTCGCTCTTGTCAGCGCCGGCTTGTTTGTTGCGTTTGGCGTGTTTCTTTTTCAGTCACAAGATCTCATGGTAGGCGGAGCAGCGGGGCTTGCTTTGTTGGGTACCCATGCTTTTGACGTCAATTTCGGATTGCTGTTTTTCTTGATCAATTTGCCGTTTTATACCTTGGCGTGGACGCAAATCAGCAGGCGTTTTACACTTAATACGTTTATTTCAGTGACTACGGTGTCGGTATTGACCGAACAAATCCCAGCGTTCGTTGATATCAGCCACGTCAATCCTATTTTTGCGGCAATTTTTGGTGGCATTCTTATTGGAGTGGGAATGCTTATTATGTTCCGTCACAGCTCAAGCTTGGGCGGTGTGGGTATAATGGCGTTTTATCTGCAGCAACGATTTAATATCCGAGCCGGCACTTTCCAGCTGACTGTTGATACTTGTATCTTACTTTGTGCGCTTTTCTTTATTGATTGGCATTTAGTGCTTATTTCAATTTTGGCCGCCTTTTGCCTAAATATGGTGATATCGCTTAACCATAGGCCAGAACGTTATTTCCCTAATCAGGGGAAGGCAGATAGAGACACAACTGTCGAAGCCAGTACATCACACCACGAGCGTTTGGACTCGGATCTGCATCCTCAAAACGGATAGCTAAACAGCCCTTAAAATAAAAGCCCGGTTACTCGCGAGTACGAATAACCGGGCTTTTTTGTATCTCTAATTTGTATCTGTTAACGCCGAATTACCTGTTTATTGCTTCTTTTGCACAGGTCTAGACGGTCGACTTACTACTCCACGATTTACTCTAGGGCGAGAAAACGAAGTACGCATACAAACCTCACTTATGAGTTTTTTGCCCAGAACAGTTGGAGATGACACATTCATCGCAATCCCGCTACTAAGCCATCACAGTATAGCCCGAATTGATGGGGGAAAGTCTCATTCTTTTAGTGAATATGACTTTGCCAATTTGTGTATAAAGGGCTTAACTAATTGATTTTTTAATACTACTTCAAAAATTAATTTTACAATTCAGCAAAATAATTAAACATATTTCACAATTCTGGGTACCCGCTGTGACACCCGCGTCATTAATTCGTAATCGATAGTGCCTGCCCATTGCGCGACTTCTCCAATGGCGATGTGTTCACCCCATAACTCCACTGTATCGCCCATTTTAACTTGAGGAATATGGGTAACATCGATAGTGATCATGTCCATTGAAACCCGACCTACCAAACTTGCCCGTTGACCTCTTACCAACACGGGCGTCCCGTTAGGGCAGTGTCTGGGGTAACCGTCGGCATAGCCGATACCCACAGTCGCAATCAGACTTGGTTTAGTCGCGACCCAGGTCTGACCGTAACCAACGCCTTCTCCTGCAGCAACTTCCCTAAGCGCCAAGATACTTGACCGCAAACTCATCGCGGGCAGTAACGCAAGGTTGTGAGTGGAGTGTGTAGACACACTGCCACCATACACACCCACCCCTAAACGATTCCAGTGGGCACGAGTGTTCGGCCAGTTAACCGTAGCGGGCGAATTGGCCAGACTTAATGGCAGCCCTAACGCAGCCACACTGTGCTCAAAGCGCTGCCGTTGCTGCTCAGTAAAATTACTGTCGTCGTCATCTGCACATGCGAAATGGGTCGCGATAACAGTTTCATCGCTAAGTAAAGATTTATAGCGCAGTGCGATATCGGTAATCTCGTTAAGCCCAAAGCCTAAACGATGCATACCGCTGTCCACTTTTAACCAAATATGGGGGCGCTTGTCTTCGGCACAGGCTTGTAACCAGAGTAGCTGCTGCTCGCAGTGCATTACTAATATACAATTGTGCTGATAGGCCATTTGGCATTCTTTCGCCTGATGTGCGCCTTCTAACACCACAATAGGCGCGGTGATCCCTGCATCTCTTAGTGCAATAGCTTCTTCAATAATAGCCACAGCAAAGCGTGTGGACACGTGCTGTAAAATGCGCGCCACGTTAACCGCACCATGACCATAAGCATCTGCTTTCACTACAGCCATAGAATGACTTTGCGGCGCGATTGCCGCCAATTGCTTAAAATTATGCAGTAGGGCATCGGCGTGAATAATGGCTTGGGTTTGTCGACTCACAGAAAAACACGTTCCTTGATTGGTATGGCTGACGAAAAAGGCTATAAGACTCAAAATTGTACCATGAGTTTAGAAAAAGCGGGCCTTGTATTCACAGTGAGCACGTTAACCTTTATCTCATAGTGCAAAAGATAAGAACCAAGTGCATTTTTACTTCCTGTTGATTACCCCCAGCTTTGCACAATCGCCTGTTTCTTGTTGTCTCAAATGTGGTTATGCTTCTCCTCTAACGCAATTCTCTTCTCAAATGTATGAAAGGTAATTTATGTCTGCTGATAACGACGGCCTGCAGTCACTGGCCCACTCTCTCGACCGAATAATATCAGAGGGTCGTAACCCAGACACAATGGACATAGACACGTTAACGACAACCGGTATCTTAAGTCGGATAAACCGGGAAGATGAAAAAGTCGCAAGTGCCGTGGGTGAACAAATTGACGCAATAGCCATGGTAGTAGACGCCGCAACGGCAAGCCTATCTTGTGGAGGGAGGCTAATTTATGTCGGCGCAGGCACCAGTGGCAGGCTTGGTATATTGGATGCGGTAGAGTGTCGCCCAACGTTTAGCGTGCCTGATTCAATGGTTGTGGGAGTCATAGCGGGTGGAGAAAAAGCCATTATGCACGCGGTAGAAGGTGCTGAAGATAACCATGCAATGGGCCAGGAAGACCTAAAGCGCATTACACTTCACGCCAATGACACCGTCGTCGGTATTTCTGCCAGTGGGCGTACCCCATACGTCAGCGGTGCATTGGAATATGCGAAGTCGATTGGCTGTGTCACAGCGGCAATTGCCTGTAGTCCCAATGCTGAGATTTTCGGGCCAGCGGATATCAGTGTATGCCCGATTGTGGGCCCCGAAGCGCTTACGGGTAGTACGCGTATGAAAGCGGGCACGGCACAAAAAATGGTTTTAAATATGATCAGCACGGCCACGATGGTGAAGTTAGGTAAAACCTACGAGAACCTAATGGTCGATGTAAACGCCACTAATGAGAAGCTCAAAGCTCGCGCCCTTCGTATTGTGATGCAAGCAACCGATTGCGATGAAACCACTGCGCTAGACGCGTTAGCAGCATCAAAAAACAACGCTAAGTGTGCCATTTTAATGGTATTAACCGGTATAACAGCGGCACAGGCAGTGACTAGTCTTCAAACCCACCAAGGCTATCTACGCAGTGCAATTGCAGCCTCCCCTGCTCCTAAAACATGCCCTACATCGTCTGACAGTTGAGTTAATCCACTATGCGCGCTTATTTTATTTTTATCGGGTTAATGTGTTGTTTTGCAGTGTGTGGTTGTGCCACGAAAAAGATCAGTTCAAACCCATCAAGTGTTTCACCCCACCCTCGTACTGTAGCAATGGTTGAGCCCGCTACGACCGCTACGTTGAAAGTGGGTGCAGAAAGGCTGGATGCCTATTTACCACTACTACAGAATAAACGCGTGGGGCTTGTGGTTAACCAAAGTGCGTTGGTCCGCAATAACCACATCAGCATGCTCCCCTCGCAAGAGGCAGATGTTTCATCTGGTAAGTACGCTCACCTTCTAGACGTCATGTTATCGCACGATATTGAGGTGAACGCTGTCATGTCACCCGAGCATGGTTTTCGTGGTGATAAGGGAGCAGGTGAAATCATTGAAAACGGTAGAGATGTGAAGACAGGCTTGCCTGTATTTTCTCTGTATGGCAAAACCAAGAAGCCCACTGCCGACATGCTCGCCAATATCGACGTTATCGTATTTGATATTCAGGATGTGGGGGTACGCTTTTACACCTATTTAAGTACTTTGCACTATGTCATTGAAGCGGCTTTTCAACACAATATAGACGTTATAGTTCTCGACAGACCCAACCCAAACGGCCGATATATTGATGGCCCCACACTGGAAAGCGCTTTCTCATCATTTGTGGGAATGCATCCTATTCCAGTGCTACACGGTATGACCCTAGGCGAACTGGCCCAAATGATAGTGGGCGAAAAGTGGGCTGAGATCCCCGCCAATTCGACCTCTACCTTAAAAGTTATCCCCGTATCACATTACGATAAATACCAACGCTATTCGCTACCTGTTGCGCCAAGTCCAAATTTACCCAATGACGCCGCTATTTCGCTCTATCCCACTCTGTGCTTTTTTGAGGGTACGGATATCAGTATCGGCCGAGGCACAGCCTTCCCTTTTCAGTTAATTGGACACCCAACCGTGCCCATTGGCGAGCATAGACTAACGGTGACGGCTACCTCAGCTGCCCCCGCCCCTAAACACGAAAACGCCACACTTTACGCCGACATGTTAGTGAACACTCACACTCGAGAATTAATAAAAGATAACGAATCTGAGGGTTTAAACATAGACGTGTTAGTAAACACTTACAAACGCTTTAATTTGATGAAACATGAAGACGATATTTTTTTTACGCGCCCTGCGTTCTTTGATAAATTAGCCGGCACGAATCGGTTGCGAGAAATGATGGAAAGCGGTGCAAGCGCGGCGCAAATACGCGATTCATGGCAGCAGGATTTAGTGTCGTTTAAACGCAAACGCCTTGTCTATTTGCTATACCCAGATAAGCGATAAACCATAGTTTCATAAACCGTGATCGCGCAGTAACAACCGCACCGTTGTGTCATGCGGTTTTTCTCACGTTCAATAGGCGTATTTTTTAAGCCAATAAACTCAAGACTTCTTGAGTTCAGTCGCGGCCACTTCTTCGGTAGGTTTTTGCTGCATCAATTCGGCTAATGTTGCTTCGATGTCGGCTTTTTTACCTTTTAATTTTTCTTTGTTTTCGCCTTGTGCCTCTTCCAACTGAGATTCTATCTCAGCCAATGTCTGGGTAAGTGACTCCTTTGTTTTCTCTTGTTGTTGTGCTTGCTCAGCTTTATCAAAAATGACATCTTCCGGCGTATTTTCAGAAGCGACGTGGTGAGGGTCAGACGGGTTTGTCGACGAGATATTATGTACAGGGGTTTTCGCCAGTATCTTTGAGCCTTCGACTTGCGGCCTTTGATTGACAAAGTTTGGAGAGACAATTTCAATATCGTTATCGTGTAAGGCATCAAGCACAGCCTTGTGCAAGCGAGAGCGCGCACTTACCAAACTATTTACCTCAAGCAATAAACCGGATATACGGTAATTAACAGAAAAGTCACCCAAAGCAATCACTTGCACAAACGGGTCGGAAAGTTGTGCATTTTTTGCTGCCGCAATAAGGTGACGTTCAACGACGCTATGGTGAAGGTCGTACCCTAAGCTTAATTCTACGCTCACCACGGCACCCGATGCCCGCGTTACCGATACTGGTGAATTCACCATCAGTGTGTTTGCAAACGCAATTAGCTCTCTGCTTTCGGTTTGGATCTCAGTATCCAGTAAGCCCATTTCCGTCACCCTGCCGCTATACCCCTCTACCTTAATGAAATCGCCCACCTTAAACGGTCTATTTACTCTAAGCACAATACCTGCCATTAAATTGCCGACCATGGTGGTGGAAGAGAAGGCGATGACACCAGAGATTAGCACACCGATAAGGGCGATAACCTGATTACGAGTACTTTCACTAACAGGAAGTGCCATTGCAATGACAACAGCACCTACGATAGTAAGTACCAACATACTTACTTGTCTGGGCAATTTTTGCTCATTGGATAGATGGCTTTGCTTAGCCAATAATAAGTAGTGTAACCCGGCAAGAATTCCTACCACAAAAACGAGCGCGACGACCAATGGAATGAAGGGGAAAATGGCACTAAATAGGGTATCGACAAAATGTGTTGAGTCCACGCAGGCTTCCTTATTTCTGTTTACTTTCGGGGGTGGCGGGCGTCATGGTGACTGGCGAGCGGCCTTGCGCCTCTAACTGACCCGTCAATACCTGAGTTAACGCGTTAAATACATGACTGTTTACCACAGGCGAATTACCTTGTCCCACAGACACCTCATTTAAACCTGGCTCTACCGTCACCACGTAGCTAAACGTAGCAATAGCGATGTCGGTGAAAGGTTTAACTTCACCGGCCATGTAAGGCATGCGAAGCGGCGCAAATACCACGGTTTTGTCTTTGGACTTGGCAAACTGCATCATGTCTTTTGTAAACGCATGAACTTCACTTTGGCTCGCTCTTTTGGCGACACTTTCTTTACTGTCTAACCCACCTAGTTCGTAGTTAGCATGTTCGGGGGTAATATCTCCCACGACTAATACACTGGCTTCTGATATAAGGCGTTTTGTTAACCGCTTACTTGGTAGCGCAGTCAGCGGTAGACACCCGAATTGAATATCGGCAGCGCCAACCCCTAACGTATTAAAGCTTTTCACTACTGCTGATTCAAACGCAAAACACCTGGCGGTATCAGGCATAAGTGCTAACCAACCTTGGTGTGTAAGCGGTAACTTAGATTTGCCATATAAAACCGTCACCGCGGCCTCAGAAAGCGCTTTCCCAAGTTGTATGCCCTTGCGTTTGTGAGAATTAGGATTAAGCGAATCACCGCGTGCCTTCGCTTCATCTATCCACCATGATTGAGGCTTGCCAACAAACTTCTGTAATTGAAAACGCTGCTTTACTTTACTTATGCGATTATGAGACGCAGTGAGCATGTCACGATCCTCTTTGCTGCCTCGCAATTGCTCAGCCACCCTTTCCATAAAGCGATTAAATTCTTGGATATCGTTCTGGTTGCGAATAGTAAAAGGCATCAGTGCAATATCAGCACCGGCTTGAAATGCGTTAACCATGGCGTCTTCTGGCTCAAAAAATTGGGCAATCCCCCCCATATCAAGGGCATCGGTTACCACCAGCCCTTGATAGCCAAGCTGGGTTCTTAGTAAATCTGTGATTATGCGCTTAGAGAGGGTGGCAGGCACCGTTTGCATCTGCCCTTTTTTGTCCATTACCGTTGTGTTGTCTAAAGACGGGTACTGAATATGTGCTGTCATTACCATGGCCGGCGCACTGTCACCGTTGATGATGCTGGCGAAAGGCAATACATCACCGGCCATCGCTTGGGAACGGGTATGCGCCACACGGGGCAACCCCGTATGACTATCGATATAAGTATCTCCATGTCCGGGAAAATGCTTAATAGCGCTAATTACCCCAGTCCTCTGCATCGCTTTCACAAAGTCTTCCCCCATGGCCGCGACGTGCTGAGGTTGCTCAGAAAAGCTACGGATATTGATAACGGGGTTTTTCGGTTCACTGTTTACGTCCACAGAGGGGGCAAAATTAGTATTAATCCCCAACGGCAACAGGGTTTGTCCTATATGGGCGGCAATATTTTGGGCAAAAGCCGTACCGTGTTGATGAAAGCTGGCGCCGATGGCCATATTGCCCGCAAAAGGCGAAAGCATAGTGGCTGGCAAGCGCGCCACTCGTCCCCCCTCTTGATCTACCGCGATAAATAAAGGGGGGCGTCCTTTTTTCACCATGTGTTGTTGCATGGTGTAATTTAACGTGATCAGTTGCGCTACGTCTTTAATGTTTTCGGAAAAGAGTATGACCCCTCCAATATTGTGAGCACTAAGTAGTTCCAAAAGCGCAGGGGAGATCTCGGTCATTGGGGTGCGGCATTGGCGAGATGGCGTGTCGTCATGGCAGAAATAACGAAAATCCAAAATCACTTTTTGACCAAGTATAGTCTTAATTTTATTTGCCTGCGCTTGCTCTGGTGTATTTGATACTACTTGCTGGGTAGGCGCGCGCGTCAAAGTCGGCTGGACTTGAGCGTAGCTCATCCAACTAAGCAGCGTAAATAAACACGCAATACACCCATTAACGCAAAGTGAAGAAAAGAATCTAAATGATTGAGAGAGCGGCAATGTTGATCTTATCCTTGGTAACGCAGCACACAATACGGTACGCTACCACAAAAAGAGCGCGAGTTGTTTGAAAGGTTCATCCGAGTAAGCTTCAAGCTGCCCATTTATACACGCCTGATTCATTAATAATACACATATAATAATATTGGAAAGAAGTATGGATTGGATGTCAGTCATCCCCCCTCTCGTTGCGATTGTTGTTGTTTTCTGGAAGAAAGAAGTGATTTTGGCGCTAGCCCTTGCGGTGTTATGTGCTGAAGCGCTTATTCTGATCAATGCCGATATTGCCACCAGCTATCTGGCGCCCATCAACGCCATTGAACGGGTGGTAGATACTGCTGCCAGCCCCGGCAACACACGTGTGTTGATATTTTCAGTATTGGTAGGCGCGTTGTTAGCCTTTATTCGCGATTCAGGCGGCGTCACCGCCACAGTCAATTATCTTGTCAACAAAGGCGTAGCAAAAAGCCGCAGGCAAGTGGGTGGTCTCACTATGTTCACTGGCATAGCAGTTTTCATAGAGTCTAATTTGAGTGTACTTACCGCGGGCATTTTCGCACGGGGCTTGTATGATCGCTTCGGTATGAGTCGAGCACGCCTGGCCTATATCATCGACTCTACCAGCGCCCCTGTCTGTATTCTCATCCTGCTAAATGGCTGGGGTGCATTTATTTTAAGTTTATTGGATGCCTATACACTTCCAGCGTCGTCGGCTTCTATCTTGTGGGGCAGTGTATTTTTTAATTTTTACGCCATTTTTACGCTAGTTATCGTGGCCTACACGATTTCAGCTGACAAAGTACATGGCCCCATGGCTGAGGAAGAGCAAAAGCTCTCCCGTACCGAGGTACTTCAGGCAGCGGAACCGGCCACCAAAGCACGCTTTATGTTGGCACCTTTGTTAATCATGGTATTGAGCATGGTGGGCTTTATGTTCTGGACCGGTGATGGGGTGTTAGCTCAGGGCAGCGGCAGTAAATCAGTGCTTTACGCCACTGCACTTGCTACCGCAGTAGCGTATGGATTATTACTACTACACAAACGCTTTACGCATAAAGAAGCGGTGGAAATAGGTTTCAAAGGGATGGGTGAACTACTGCCCTTAGTCACCATAGTGCTATTGTCGTTAACCTTGGGGAACAGTTTAAAAGTACTTGGTACTGGCGCGTTTGTTGCGGGGATCGTGGGCGAGTATCTGCCCTTGGTTTGCATTGTGCCTATGCTGTTTATTGCAGGCGCTATTATGTCGTTTACCACGGGCACCTCATGGGGAACCTTTGCCATTCTCATCCCCATTGGTGTGCCTTTGATCCAAAGTTTAGGTCTTCCCCCATCACTGGTCATTGGGGCTATCTTAGGGGGAGGAATTTTTGGCGACCACTGCTCACCGATATCAGATACCACTGCCGTTTCGTCATTAGCGGCAGGGTGCGATGTACTGACTCATGTAAAAACGCAGTTTCCCTATGCATTGCTAGCCGGAGCGCTTACGTTGGTCGCCTATTTTGTCGCAAGTTTACTTATGCTCAGTTAAAAAATGGCTGGCATGCAGCATAGTATGGCTATAGCAAATAAACACTTTGTTCTGTTGGTCTTAGTTGTTCAATAGGTTTTGAAGGAGATCTTATATGGTTAAACGGATAGTAGATAAAGCAGTACCGCTTTTCCTTGTCATGTTAATTGGCGTATTAGCCAGCTGCTCACAGGTTCCTCAGGAAGCAGGAATCGGTATTGCGGCACAAAGCGAAAGCCACGTTAGCTTAAATCAGCAGGCGGTAGCCATGCCTGATAGTTACAGCGCAGATGCCGCCATGCAAGTGCTACAAGAAGGCGGTAACGCCATTGACGCTGCTATTACTGCACAATTTGTGCTTGCCGTGACCCTTCCAGAAGCAGGCAATATTGGTGGGGGTGGTTTTATGACTATCAAATTTGAAGACTCCACAGACTTTCTGGATTATCGCGAAATGGCACCAGAAAACGCCCATCGCGATATGTACTTGGATGAAAAGGGGGATGTGAAGGCATACGAATTGTTGTTTGGTGCAAAAGCCTCAGGCATTCCCGGAACGGTAGCTGGCATGTGGGCTGCACACAAAAAATACGGCACCTTGAGTTGGGAACGCTTGCTCGCGCCCGCTGTTGACCTTGCCGAAAATGGTTTTATTGTGCACGAAAAGCTGGCTGGCAATATCGAAAACTATATGTCGCGCACGCAAGAAAAGGGCATCAAGAGCAACTTCGGCGACTACTTTGGCCACGCTAAAGCCAATACGCTGTTTACACAACCCGAACTCGCCAACACCCTAAAAGCGATTCAAAGCAAAGGTAAAGATGGCTTTTACAAAGGTCAGGTTGCCGATTACATTGTCACCTTTATGCAGCAAAATGGCGGTTTGATTACACACAATGACTTGTTGTCTTACAAAGCGGTATGGCGTACACCGCTGCACTTAAAATGGCGCGAATTTGAACTGGTTACGGCTCCCCCACCAAGTTCAGGTGGTGTGGCTGTAGCGCAGTGGATTGGCATGTTAGACGCTTACAATAAAACGCACGCACTGCCTGAACAAAATAGCATCGAATATATCCATGTTATGTCTGAAATAGGAAAACGGGTTTTCGCTGACAGAGCCGAGTACATGGGCGACCCGGACTTTATCGACGTCCCCGTAAAACAGTTAGTGGCCCCTGCGTATATTGCTGCACGAGCACGCGCTATTCAACCAAATGCAATCTCAGATACTCCAAGTATCACACCCGGCCTTAAAGAAAGTGAAGATACTACCCACTTCTCCATTATGGATAGATGGGGCAATGCGGTAGCTAACACCACAACCATTAACCTGACTTTCGGTAGTGGCGTAGTGGTTACCCAAGCGGGCTTTTTGCTTAATGACGAAATGGACGACTTTAGCGCCAAACCCGGTGTGCCCAACTTTTTCGGTGCTGTTGGTGGTGAAGCCAATGCCATAGCGCCCTATAAACGTATGCTGTCCTCAATGACACCCACTTTGGTTACCAAAGACAATGACGTGGTCTTAGTGACGGGGTCACCAGGCGGCACCACCATTATTTCTTCCGTTGCCCAGTCGCTTCTTAACGCGCTGCTGTATGATATGGACGCAGATTCAGCGGTGAACGCACCGCGATTCCACCATCAACTGTTGCCAAAAGATACCATTCGCATGCACGATGGATTTAACGAAAGCACTATCGATGAGCTTCAGCAGTTAGGTTACACCATTGATAATCGTCGGTTTGGCGATGTGCATTTGATTAAACGTACGCAAACTGGCATAGAAGCAGCCTCTGAAAAAAGCGGCCGTGGAAAAAGTATCGTTAGTCAACATGTAAACTAACGCCTGTCGCGCTTTTCAGTAAAGCGCATCAAGCCTAAGGTTTTACAACAACAACGCAGCATCGATGGGCGCAAACCGCGATGCTGCTTTTTGTATACTATCGGCGGTTAACTGCGGTACACCGTAAACGGTCACAGCCTTTCCCTTTCGTTTTAAGGCCTCTACCAAAATATCAAAGTCACCGTCACCCGATACCAAGACAACTTCATCTACGTCATTGGCATACTCCAGCGCATCCACAGTGATCCCCACATCCCAGTCTCCTTTGGCAGAACCATCTGAACGCTGGATAAAGGGTTTAAGTTTTACGTCAAACCCTATAGCCCGCAAAATATTTTGAAACTCACGTTGTTTTTTATCTCCCCTATCGATGGCATAAGCAAAAGCCTTGTGAATGTGGGCATGAGTCGTTAACTGTTGCCAAAACTGATTGTAGTTAAAGTGTTTTTGGTAAGCCTGACGGCAGGTGTAATACACATTTTGCACATCGACCAAAACAAGAATAGATTTCAATTTAATGCCTCTCCAACAACGGCTTTTGGACACGTTTTCTCTGGTATGCCCCCCTACAAAGTGTCAGAGGCTGTACCTTAAACAGGTATAACCACTGTAACATGGCTGATGGGTAGTTGCGTATTCGGTTACATTCTGCTTGTATAAGCACATAACAATAAAAATAGTCATTAATTATGTATAGGTTTGTGCGTGCGCTTCATAACTACTTGGGCCTCATTTTGTTTATACAAATTGGGTTGTGGTTTTTCAGTGGCTTGGTGATGGCGTATCTCCCCATCGAAGAAGTAAGAGGCAACCACTTAAAAGCCAAAGTAGACACATTATGGCATGGTGCATCTATTAGCCCTGAAGAAGTATTGCGTCAGCACGCCGATACTGCCACCTTATCATTTACCCATCGATTATCGCTGATCACAGCACAGAACACCCCTGCTAATAAGCAGCTGACCAGCATACCAGTTTATCAGGTCACGCAAGATAACCAGCTGTTTAGCTATAATGCGTTATCCGGTGAAGTTCTCGCGCCTATTAATGAGGAAGGCATCCAAGCCCTTGCCTTCTCTCAGTATTTAGGTACTGGGGCGGTTGATACCGTATTGATGCTTACCGCACTTCCCCAGGAAGTGAAAAACCTGACGCTGCCGTTATGGCAGGTAAGCTTTAACGATGAACTGGGCACCCGTTTTTACCTCAACCCTGAAACCGGAGCCGTACAACGTGTGCGTACCGACACATGGCGGTTGTTTGACTTTATGTGGATGCTGCACATTATGGACTACAAAGATCGCAGCAACTTTAATAGCCCTTGGCTGATTGCCTTTGCGGCAAGCGCTCTGTTTTTTACCTTAACGGGGGTGGTCTTACTGTATAAACGCTTTACACCGAAAAGACGGCGTCGCATCTTTAAGCATTAGTTTTACGTATCAGTCACCACTGAGACAGGCCATTTAACTAGGTCGCAAACAACTGCTCCATGTCAGCAAAGGCTTTGAACTCCAATGCGTTGCCGAAGGGGTCGGTAAAAAACATAGTGGCTTGTTCACCGCTCTGCCCTTTAAAGCGAATATAAGGGGCAATGACAAATGCTATTTGTGCCTTTTCTAATTTGCTTGCCAACGCTTGCCAGTCTGGCATCGACAGTACCACACCAAAGTGAGGTACGGGTACGGCGTGATTGTCTACACCATTATGTGAAGGCGGTGAAGGCATGGTTTCCACACAGTGAGTCACCAACTGGTGGCCGAAAAAGTTCCAATCTATCCACTTTGTGTCACTACGCCCTTTCTGACAGCCCAACAAGGTACCATAGAAGGCCTCTGCATCGGCTAAATTAGTCACCGGTATGGCCAAGTGAAACGGTTGCGGCATGCTCACTCCTGTTATAAGAAACGTTTAAGTATGGAAAGTTTAAGTTTAGAAAACGGCGCGTATCGAAAAAATACATCTAATGCAAACGAACGTTTCATCACAGTTTTAAGGTGGCTGAAAGTATCAAACCCTGCCCTACCGTGATAGCTCCCCATGCCACTATTGCCCACACCACCAAAGGGTAATTCCGGGTTAGTCATAAACATCATGGTATCGTTTGTACAAACGCTGCCTGAGCTAGTACGTTGAATAATATGATCAAGTACATCGTCCTTATCACTGAAGGCATACAGTGCTAGCGGCTTTGGCCTGTCATTCACAAATTTAATTCCCTCATCCATGTTGTTCACTGTGATAATGGGCAAGATTGGGCCAAAGATTTCTTCTTTCATGATCGGACTTTCATGGGAAGGTTCTAGCACTATAGTAGGTGCCATAGCAGGACGTGCTTCGTCGACTTCCCCACCAAAAACGACATTCACGTTATCCATATAACTTTCTAATCGCTTGAGGTGCCGCTGGTTTATGATATTGCCATAGTCCCTTGATGCAAGGGGAGCTTCTCCATACTGGTTGTTAATTTCTTGCTTGATGGCCTCGATCAGTGTCTGCTCATACCCTTTTTCAACAATCACATAATCGGGGGCGATACAGGTTTGCCCTGCATTCATCCATTTTCCCCATACCAGACGCCGGGCGGTAACCGCTAAATTGGTATTTTTATCCACAAAGCACGGGCTTTTACCCCCGAGTTCCAACGTTACAGGCGTTAAATGCCGCGCCGCTGCCGCCATGACTATTTTGCCGACCGCTTCGCCTCCCGTGTAAAAAATATGATCCCATCGACATGCCAGTAGCGCTGTAGATTCCTCTTTACCGCCTTCAATGACCTGCACGCAGGACGTGTCCATATATTGAGGGATAAGCGTCGCTATCAATGACGAAGTTTCAACAGCTAATTCAGAAGGTTTTAGTACTGCGCAGTTACCTGCTGCGATGGCGGCGATGTAAGGAGCAAGCAGTAGCTGTAAAGGGTAATTCCATGCGCCAATAATAAGTACCGTACCCAGCGGCTCGGGCTGTTGAAAACTTTTGCCCGGCCACGCAACCATAGGGGTAGACACGCTGCGAGGTCTGACCCACTTGTCCAGATGCTTAAGCGTGTGTTTAATATCCGAGAGCAAAAAGCCCAGCTCTGCGACCATAGCTTCCGTTTCACATTTCCCTAAGTCTTTCTTTAATGCTTTAAGGAGATCATGCTGATTTTCTTCTAGCAGGCGCTTTAACGCGAGAAGCTGTGTTTTTCGCCAATCTAATGACCGGGTTTTTCCGGTGGTATAACTGGTGGTGAGTTTTTCAACGGTATCCACAAAACATATTCCGGATTCCACCGCGTGAAGAGAAGGTCTGTTTGGCATATAAGGCTCCCATAACGTTAACCCAAAGCGAAAAAAGCATGAAAACGGTACATCGATATAAACTACTGAATAATGACATTAGAGCTGACTTAATCGCTAAAGCTTCGATGGCGAATGAAGCCATTAAGAAACTAAAAGCCAATCTACGACGTCAACTCAATTGCATTTGCACCATAGTATATTAATAGGGATGTTGAGAAGAAGCGCAACTAAAATGTAAATTAATATTTAAGCTCGCCATTTGTTAATGGGCGTCTTCATATCACGTTGGCGGTTTTTCACTGTATTTCTCATACGCTATATTCGTTTGAGAGTAGACCTGTGGTTGACATGTGACACCACTGACAGTTCGATTGTTTGAGCTACAGGCGGGACAAATTAAATCACCGAGCGTAGCCGCTAATCAGTCCAATATGAATAATGTCTGTTTTGAGGATCAAAAAGCCCAGCTAATGCTGGGCTTGAATAAATACATAGTCAAAACAGAGTAGTTTATGCGTCGTACGGGTGACGTAATACTATCGTTTCGTTTCTGTCAGGGCCCGTTGAAACGATATCAACAGGTACACCGGTTAGTTCTTCAAGACGCTTAATGTAGTTTTTCGCTGCTTGTGGAAGCGCTTCAAACTCAGTCACACCAAAGGTGTTGTCTGACCAACCAGGCATTTCTTCATACACCGGCGTCACTTTCTCGTAACCGTCAGCGGCCATTGGAGGTACGTCTTTCACATTACCGTCGGCGTCTTTGTAACCAACACAAATTTGAAGGCTTTCAAGGCCGTCTAAAACGTCAAGCTTGGTTAAGCAGAAACCCGTTATAGAGTTAATTTGCACTGCGCGCTTCATCGCAACCGCATCAAACCAACCAGTACGGCGTTTACGACCTGTCGTAGCACCGAATTCGTGACCTTTCACACCTAAATGCTGCCCCACTTCACACTCAAGTTCAGTCGGGAAAGGGCCCGAACCTACACGTGTGGTATAGGCTTTAACAATACCCAATACGTAATCTAGCTTGAGCGGGCCAAAGCCAGCGCCAGTTGCCACACCACCAACTGTCGTGTTGGACGAGGTGACATAAGGATAAGTACCGTGATCGATATCAAGCAACGTACCTTGGGCACCTTCGAACATAATCGGTTGGCCAGCTTTATCAGCCTTATCCAACTCGTCAGTCACATCAACCACCATTGCCTTAAGAATATCAGCAACGTCCATGGCACCTTTTAAGGTTTCTTCAAAGTCTACCGCTTCTGCGCCATAGTACTGGGTTAATGTGAAGTTATGTACATCAAGGACTTCTTTGAGTTTTGCGGCGAAATCTTCTGCATTGAATAAGTCACCTACGCGCAATCCGCGACGTGCAACTTTATCTTCGTACGCAGGACCAATACCGCGACCAGTAGTCCCGATAGCTTTTGCACCGCGAGCCTTTTCACGGGCCATGTCTAGCGCGATGTGATAAGGAAGAATAAGCGGACATGCTTCACTAATTTTCAATCGCTCACGTACAGGAACACCACGCTCTTCTAGCATAGTAATCTCTTTCATTAGTGCGTCAGGGCTAAGCACAACACCGTTACCAATAATACAGGTAACATTGTCTCGTAAGATGCCTGAAGGGATTAAGTGAAGTACGGTTTTTTCACCGTCAATAACCAGAGTGTGACCTGCATTGTGCCCGCCTTGATAGCGAACAACATATTTTGCGCGATCTGTGAGTAGGTCTACGACCTTGCCTTTACCCTCGTCACCCCATTGAGTGCCGAGTACCACAACGTTCTTTGCCATGAATCATATGTGTAAGAAAATTAGGCGGGGATTCTACAAAATTCTCGGCAAAGGATCACCCCTTTTTCGAACAAAAATACACCGAATTTCATTTTATTTTTTGTATTGCACGCCCTTTGCTTGCGGATTTGGTCGAGATAAAAAAGCGCGCTGAATACCATGTTGGTTGTAAGGCGCTAATTTTTCTCACATTAGTGCGGTAGTCATTAAATAAAGCTGAACACATGGTCTAGCATGGAATTAAAAATACATTAACAGTAAAACGCCAATGATTACCAAAACGCCCCCTATCTGCCGAAGTTGATTGGTGGGCTGTAAACTTATCTGCAGTAGATAATTTCGCCACTTGTTAGGGAATAACAAGGGCCCGATACCTTCGACAATAAGTACAATAGCAAGAGCAGGGAGTAACCAATCCATTGTTGGACGTCCTTAATCAGAGATCGTGCAATAGGCTTAAATCAATATAATCACGGGTGTGGTAAAGCCCAAACCCAAAGCGCAAACGATTACCGCGAAAATCTGTCAATATATTGCGCGCTTCCAGCGCCATTGCCAGTGCCTTCGTGGCGTCTGCACTTTCAAGTTCAAAGGTGAGAAAGTGCCCGCGATGCGACGGGTCTTTCACCACCAGCTGTTCGGGTGTCAAAGGGCTGTGTTGTAGTTCAAACAGCGTTTCAAGAAAGTAGTCCTGCAATTGCATAACGTGGTGATTAATTGCCTTAACCGTCAGCCCGTTTTCCTCAAACAACCTCAATACCGCGCGCAGGCGATACAAGGCCGTAAAATCCATGGTGGCACCGGCAAATCGCATTCCGTCAATACTGTACTGCACCACTTCTTTCCCTGCTTGTTGACGGGGCTTGTCTAACGCGCCGAATTCAGCGAACCAGCCGGTATAAGTGGGGCGCAATTTACACCCCACTGGTACATGGGCAAAACAGGCTCCCTCCCCCGCTTGCGCATATTTATACCCTCCAGCGAGATAGAATACCCGATCAGCAATACCGCTAATATCAAGGGGCTTTGCCATAAAACCGTGATAACCATCTATCGCTATAACTGCCTTATCGTTGGTGACACTGTTAACAATGTCATTGACGTCTTGCACCACATAACCTGAATTGAAAAAAACGTGGCTGAAGAACACTAAATCAGGGTTATGCGTCGCAATGGCATTCTTAAAGCGTTCGTTGAAGCTACAGAAAGGTTGAGTAGGTACAGTAATGAGGTTTATCGTTCCTTCCTCCTGAAGGCGACTGGCCTGACGCTGAAAGCTGTGAAATTCACTGTCAGTTGATACGACAGTAGTCACTTTTTTAGGATTAAAACAGCTCAATATACGAAATACTAATTCGTGAGTATTCGGCGCAAACACTATTTGCTGAGGGGCTTGAGTATTAAGAATGGCACTTATGCGCTGTTGAAGCTCAGGCACTAAGGTTTCAAAAAAATACGTCCATTTATGATCCACATATTTTGCGCTGTCGTCCCAGTACTGCAGCATTGCGTCGCGGGTGCAATCTGGCCAAAAATAATGACTATGGCAAGCATAGTGTTGTTTGTTGGCGTTGGCTGTTAAAAAGCCTTTATAAAACTGCTGATATGCCATTGGGAGTTACTACCGTAATTTAAGACCATTAAACCCTACCAAATTAACACGTATAAAGCATGTAACCGAATAAATTGGATCAACAGCCCCTACTCATATAAGTGTAAATTCTTTTGCCCAGTGCAAAACGTGAAAACTTTGCTATACCTTACATACAGCTTGTATATCTTTGATGTTCACAGTGTGCGCGTAACAGGTAGGTTTCAGGCTAAAGCTGTCAATAGCCGTACGTGGCTGTTTGACGAACTCTAGGGCGCAGGCTCGTCCATCATCCTATTCAGTTGAAGTGGCTCACTATGCGGTTCCCAAAATACGGAAGTTATTCTTTAGACATTTCAGGTAATGTGTTGGAGGTTTTCGCCACCGGTGCGTGGAATTTAAGAACCACCGAGCTTTTTGTAGAAGACATGCATAGTCTTATTACAAAGTTTGATGATACCCCTTGGGCGGCCTTAATGGACGGTAGACGTTGGGTACTGTCAGAACCTGAATGTCAGGCCTGTCTGTCTGAAGCCATTAAAAAGAATATTGCACACGGGTTAAAGCGTTCCGCCTACGTATTAGATTCAGGCATGGTCAAACGAGCGCAGCTCGAACGAACTCGTCCTGCTAAAGCAAGAGACTTTGAAGTAGGTGATTATAAAAGAGAATATTTTGAGAATTACTTCAGTGCCTTAAATTGGCTGCATGCTGAGGGTTATTCGCCAATTACAATTGCTCCAAGACAACCTTAGTGACTCATGCACTAGAGCCTGCCTTTCCTTGCTGAACTATTGCGTATTCAAAGCACTGAGAGGTAGAAAAACAGCCCTTCAAGTGTTCGGGCTGTAATTTCTGTCTCTCCTAGAATGGCCTTAATATAACAAGCTATACATCTTACGGCGGTATTCAGATTTTAACGGGTCGCCATCTGGTAATGCATTCATCATATCCATCATTAGTTTGCGCGCCTCACCAAAGCCCAACTCTTTTTTCAACACACCATAGAGAAGCGATAACGCCTCTTGCGCTTTATTCGCCTGGTGTAGTTGTACAGCCAAGTCGACTTTTAACTGCAGATCATCAGGGTTAGCTTCAACTGCGGCTGTTAATTGGCGTATCTCGGGGGTATCAGCGGCCTGCTCAGCCAACTCTATTTTACCCAGCAGGGTTTTGTATCGCGAATCTTGATCAACTAGCTTAATTTCTTCAATCAAGGTTTTGGCTACGTCGATTGAACCCGTTTCAATGAAGCAATCAATCAGCATATATTTTGCATTGACGTTATCTGGGTTAAGCCCAAGCGCTTCTTTGGCAGCGGGTAACGCGCCAGCATAGTCGCCTTGTTGAATCGCTTTCCCTGCTGTTGCCAATAAATCATCTTCTGGGTTGGGTAGGTATTTCGCCAACATTTCGCGAATTTGCGCTTCGGGCTGAACACCAGCAAAACCGTCTACCGGTTGCCCGTTCTGAACAACCATCACTGTGGGCAAGCTGCGAATTCCAAACTGTGCTGCCACTTCCTGCTGAGCTTCACAATCCACTTTAGCAAGAATAAGGTGTTGGCTATATTCATTTGCCAATTTTTCCAGTATTGGCATCAGATCCTTGCATGGCTCACACCAATCAGCCCAAAAATCAATAAGCACTAGCTTGTCCTGTGATGCTTCAATGATAATTTGCTGGAAGTTTTCTACGGTAATATCAACGATCGTTGCTTGCTGATTAGCAACAAAATTTTCCATAACACGTGCCTTTAAAAGGTTGCTTCTATGCCAAGGAATATGGGGTAGGTAGTGTGAAAATACAAGTGCTAAGGTTAAACGCTCTACATGGACATCTGCTTAAACAGGCATTAACTGTCACTTTAGCGACAATCTTATAGACTTCAACATGTTAATTTGATGTAAACTGTATACCATAATGGTTTGTCTGGAGTGTCTCATGAACGTTGAAACTGAAACTGCGGTACGCTTTGCCTCATTTAAAGAGTTTTATCCATTTTATTTAAAAGAACACAGCGACAGTACCTGCAGAACGCTTCATTTTATCGGCTCGTGGTTAGTGTTAGGTGTTATCGCCTTAGCGGTATATTTAGGCAACTGGTCGCTATTGTGGCTAATTCCCGTCGTCGGTTATGGTTTTGCCTGGGTAGGACATTTCTTTTTCGAAAAAAACAAGCCAGCGACATTTAAGCACCCTTTCTACAGTTTTATTGGTGACTGGGTCATGTTTAAAGATATTTTGATTGGCAAAATCAGTTTAAAAGACGATTGACTTACCACGGCATAACAATTGCCGTTTATCATGTTCCGTAGTGTGTTTAACGCACAAGCTTTACACATGCAAAAATAAAGCGATATGGTAGAAGTGTAATAATATTGTGCGTCATGCACGAATAAAAACACATAGGAACTCAACATGTTTGCGTCACGCTTCTCTGTAAACAGAAGTCTTTTATTTACATCAACAGCCCTGTTGATGGCCATTTCTGCCACTGCGTCTGCCCACGAGAGTACAGAAAAATCTAAGTCTGCGGCCGAGACTGTTCAGCATCTTACTTTTGAAGATACATTTAATTTAGAGTTTGTTGCTAACCCGCAGTTCATTTCTGACGATACGGTTATATACAGTCGCCAGAGTATGGATATTATGACGGATAGTAGACAAAGTCGTCTTTGGCAGGTCAATATAAAATCAGGTGAACACCGCCCTTTTATTGCACTTGACGCTAATTTATCCCAAGCCGAGCTTTCGCCAAACGGCAAATATTTAGCTTATGTAACAGCGGTAAACAAGCGCCCCCAGCTACACCTTTATTATCTCGACAGCAAACAATCGGTACGCCTTACTAATCTAGACGAAGCACCTCGTCAAATCACTTGGTCTAACGACAGTAGAACGCTGGCTTTTACCCTATTTAGCGAAGCTAAAACTGCGCCGTTATTTAAAGGGATGCCTGCCAAACCCAAAGGCGCGAAATGGGCCGAGTCCGCAACATATATTGAGGCGGTTCAATATCGAGGCGATGGCCGAGGCTATTTGCGGGAAGGCCATGAGCAAATTTATGTGTTACCTGTTGATGGGGGCACCCCACGTCAACTGACTTCAGGCAACTTCCCCAGTGGCGGTACGCTGTCTTTTTCAAACGACAACGAATGGATTTACTTCGCCTCTCCCCATAGAGAAGACTATGCTCTTCACCCCTTATTGAGTGACATTTATAAAGTCAATGTCAGCGATGGCACGATAGAACAAGTAACCAGTATGGAAGGGCCCGAGAGCCGTCCAAGCCTTAGCCCCAACGGTAAGTTTCTGGCATTTACGCAGCTAAATGATAGAAAGCTGTCCTATCAAAACAGTGATCTTGTAGTGATGGAATTGGACTCAGGTGAAGTCACGCGATTAACCACCAGCTTAGACCGCTCGTTGGACAAATTTGTCTGGCGACAAGACAGCCGAGGACTACTTTTTGCCTACCTGGATAAAGGTGAAACAAAATTGGCCACGGTAAATTTGAAAGGCGACATTAAGCCGTTAGATATTACCTTAGGTGGTCAATCGTTAGGCAGACCTTACACTTCAGGCGACTTTGCCATCAGCAAGAAAGGCGATATTGTTTTTACCACCGCATCTCGCACCACACCAGGTGATTTAGCGCTTTATCGCAAAGGCAAGCCATCTACTGTACTGACTGAGCTCAACCGCGATGCCCTTGGTCACAAACAGCTCGCCGAGGTACAGGATTTACGTGTAACGTCCAGTGTAGACAAGCGGGAGATAGACGCCTGGGTAGCCCTCCCACCAAACTTTGATAGCAACAAGCACTATCCCCTCATTTTAGAAATTCACGGTGGCCCTCATGCCGCTTATGGTCCCCACTTCGCGATGGAAATTCAACTCATGGCCGCACAGGGTTATGTGGTGGTATGGTCCAATCCAAGAGGCAGTAGCTCTTATGGCGAAGATTTTGGCAACCTTATCCACCACAATTATCCATCTGAAGATTACAATGACCTGATGGATGTAGTCGATGCGGTAATTGAAAAGGGATATATTGATACCGACAATCTGTTCATTACCGGTGGCTCCGGTGGTGGTGTACTTACTGCGTGGTCTATCGGCAAGACCGATCGCTTCGCTGCGGCAGTGGTTGCCAAACCCGTTATTAACTGGTTGAGCTTCGCGTTAACCGCTGATGCATATCCTTTCTTTAGCCAATATTGGATGGCAGACAAACCTTGGAATATCGCTGACAAACTATTCCAACGCAGTCCCTTATCGTTAGTGGGCAACGTTAAAACGCCAACGTTATTGCTCACAGGTGAAGCCGACTATCGCACACCTATTAGCGAATCAGAGCAGTTTTACCAAGCGCTGAAACTGCAAAACGTGGATGCCGCAATGGTGCGTCTTCCCGGTGCTTCGCACGGTATTGCAAGTAAACCCTCGCGACTTATTCAGAAAGTGGGGAATATTCTCGCTTGGTTTGAACGTTATAAAACTACGCCTGCAGAAGTAGAAAAATAATCATCATTATCAAGCCCTGCCGATTGGTGCTCATCACTGTTTGAGCGCCTATATGCTGCAGGTAAGGTCGATGTGTGAAGATCTAGAAAGCCTAAAAAAGCCGAGCGTAAATTTACACTCGGCTTTTGTTTATCTATCGTCTTGGTAGGGCTTATTTTGAAAGCCGTAATACTTTGCCGTCAGGGGCATCGGTAAGCAGATAAATCGAACCGTCAGGTGCGACTTCAACATCGCGAATACGGGCATGGTTGTCCCGTAGATATTCATATTGTTCGCCGGGCTTGCCGTTTTCTACGTCTATGCGTCGCAAGTGGGTAAATTTGAGTGAACCCACCAAGACATCGCCTTGCCACGCTTTAAACATGTCACCGGTATAGAAAGTCAGTCCACTAGGTGCAATAGACGGGTCCCAATAAAGCCACGGCTGCTGCATGCCGTCCATATGGGTCTTGTCGCTGATTATCTCACCACTGTAGTCCACACCGTAGGTGATGACTGGCCAACCGTAGTTAGCACCGGATTTAATCTGGTTAATTTCATCGCCCCCTTTAGGCCCGTGCTCCATAGCCCACACCTCGCCTGTTTCAGGGTGCACCGTTACTCCTTGTACATTGCGATGTCCATAGCTGTATACCTCTGGAGCGGTACCGTTGATAAAAGGATTGTCCTGCGGCACGCTACCATCGCGATTAATACGCACAATTTTACCGAAATGGTTGGCGGTGTTTTGCGCTTCTTTCATGTATTTATAGCGATCACCCATGGTGACATACAGCTGTTTACTGGCATCAAATACTAAACGGCATCCAAAGTGAAACCCGTTATCAACAATCGAATCAGCGCTAAAGATAACCTCAACATCTTCAAGCCCAGTGTCTGTCAGGGTGGCCTTTGCTACACTGCTGCTACTGCCTTTCTTGTCAGCGTCCTCACTTTGTTTGCTGTAACAAAAATAGACGGTGTTATTTTGAGTGAAGTCAGGGTCGATGACGATATCCAACATACCCCCTTGGTTGTTGGCAACCACGTCTGGCACATTAGCCAGTCGCCCAGAGAGCGTGCCGTCTTTAGACAAGCGCTGGATACCACCTGCGCGCTCGGTCACCACTAAATCACCATTGGGTAGAAATGCCATTCCCCAGGGATGCACTAAACCTTCTGCCAACGTGGTTACCGTGATATCACTTTCTTTTACGTCGTGATCGTGATTTTCATGAGCATAAGCAAATTGGCTAAGCGCAAGCGCCACTGCACTTGTGCTTATCATTAAAGAAGATGTTTTGGTCATTAGGTGCCTCTTTATCTTAAAGTGGGTGCGGATGAATACGGCATGTCTTAACCGTAACACAACCTCGTTTTGGAAGGAGTATACAAAAAAGGGCACAGCCGTGCTGTACCCTTTAGATGATTTAACGATCTGTTACGCTAAATCGGCCAATACTCTATTCCCATCATTACTTAGGTAGTGTTGCGCGTAGCATCCACGCCGTTTTCTCGTGTACACGCATTCTATCACCTATTAACGCCGCAGATGATTCATCGTCTGCCTCTTGCGCTAGCTTGAGCGATTCACGACAGGTCTTTACCACTTGCTCATGTCCGTGCGTCAACAAACGAACCATTTCAGTCGCTTCAGGCACACCTTCAACTTCTTCAATTGAACTCAGTTCAACGAAAGCTTTATAAGTGCCTGGCGCTGCCACGCCTAAGGTACGAATACGCTCTGCGATTTCATCTACAGCAGTGGCTAATTCTGTGTAGTGCTCTTCAAACATTAAATGCAACTCGCGAAATTGTGGACCTTCAACATTCCAGTGAAAGTTGTGAGTTTGCAGATACAGCGTATACGAATCTGCTAACAACTTTTTCAGTCCTTCTGCGATTGCGTTACGATCATTTTCCGAAATACCGATATCAATCTTGCTCATGTCACACTCCTTTATTTAGGGTCTGATATTTCTCGCGTACACTTTTACAGTGGTCTGATTACCAATTAGCTGCGGCGATAAACGAGCCCTAAAACTTGTACTCGTTAAAAATTAAACACTCAATCAATATACCCTAGTCTACTGCAAAAGGATTACCCATTTTATTGATTGGGATCATCGTCTAATTCGATAAACCTTCAACGAAAACTACCGCTGGTTTATATCAATGATGATGATGTCCGTGTTGTTGGCTTTGTTTAACTGGCAAAACTATGTCTAAGGTCTTGGTGTGATCAAAGGTCAGCGTTAATGCAACGTCACTTCCTTCCGTTAGTCCTTTTTGCAGACCCAGCAACATCACGTGATAACCCCCAGACTGGAAATTTACCATTGCCTGTCCGCCTATCTGAACGCCTTCAGTCAATTCCCGCATTTTCATGACATCACCCTGCATTTCAGTGGTGTGTATTTGTGCTTCATCAGCCACGGCGTTGTCTACGGCTACTTGAGTAAGTGTGATGGGATGATCGGTGGTGTTATGTAGCGTAAAATACACCGCTGCCGTCTTTGCCATAGCAAAGGTTGCACGGGCATAGCCGTTCATTACCATAATTCCACTTTCGGTTTCATCGGAACTGGCAATGTGCTTGTGTTCGTGCTGTTGCGCGGACGCAGAAAGACTCAACGTTGCTGAAAGCACAAGTAAAAATAGAAAGCGACAAAAGGAAGAAAAGGATGACATACCACAAGCTCCGATAAAATTTTCAGAACTAGTGTACGTAATATCGCGTAAAGAAAAAAGCGAAATGGTGCCGACTGCCGGAATCGAACTGGCGACCTACTGATTACAAGTCAGTTGCTCTACCAACTGAGCTAAGTCGGCACACTAAAAAGAACCGCTGCCTAGACAGCGGATGCGTATTCTAGCGATAAAAGCTGGGGTGTCAACCCTTTAATCGCGTTGCTTCCTCAATTAATTTAGGAAAGTATTCAAGTGGTAAAAAATTGCTCAATGCCATCAATTTTTCGCCCAATTCAGGGTAGCTATTCGTGGTGACATTGATGTGCCCCATTTTGCGCTTTTCCCTTACTGACTTACCGTACCAATGCAAATGGCTGCCATCAATACTCAGTAACTCGCGCGAAAAGCTGTTGCAGCCGATGATATTCACCATGGCGCTAGGGCCAATAGCAGTGGTATCACCTAAAGGTAGGCCACATACCGCGCGCAAGTGATTTTCAAACTGACTGGTCACTGCACCCGATTGTGTCCAGTGGCCGGAGTTATGCACTCGAGGCGCTAATTCGTTAACCAGTAGCTTGTCTCCTACCTGGAACAGTTCAACAGCCAGTACGCCCACGTAATTCATGCCTTCAGCCAGTTTCACAAAAATATCGTGAGCCTGAGCTTGAAGCGCTTCATCTACGTGCGTCGCAGGTGCGACTGACACATGCAACTGGCCTTGATGATGAAGATTTTCAGCCAGTGGATAGGTTCGTACCTCGCCTTTAGCATTGCGCACGCCAATTAGCGAAAGCTCTCTGTCAAATGCCACCATTTTTTCAACGACCAGTGGAACAGCTTCCAAATCCAAACCACTGAGGGCTTTTTTAAGCGCTGGTAAATCTACCGGATCAGTTAGACGCCATTGCCCATAGCCATCATAGCCATCCCGACTGGCTTTGAGAATAAGTCTATTGCCGAGTACGCTGACACAGTCATCTAACTGTTCGAGGTGCGTCACTATTTTGTGTTCACAATTCGCCACACTCATGCTTTCAAGCAACTTTTTCTCCCGAACGCGATCAGCCCCCACTAAGATACTGTCAATGTTCGGCATCAGCTTAGTCGTTCTGGCTGCTTCTTCTAACAAGCGCTCTGGTACATGCTCAAATTCAACCGTAAGTGCATCGGCCTCATCTAAAGCTTGTTCCAAGGGAATATCCAACGAGGTTTTACTGACGGGGTGCACCACGGTATCGCTGTTTACGTCAACGGCTTGCACATCAATACCCAGCGGGCTACCCGCAAGATACATCATTTGGGCCAGTTGGCCTGCTCCGTAAACCACAACCCTCATTCATCTAGCTCCAATGTGTTGCTCGACGCCAGCACTGTGTCGGTTTGTGACTTTCTAAACGCAATAACTGCATTGCGGACGTTGACGTCCTGAAGTGCCACGACTTGCGCGGCAAGTAATCCTGCGTTGGCAGCACCCGCTTCACCAATCGCTAGTGTACCCACCGCCACACCTTTAGGCATTTGTACGATGGACAATAACGAGTCTAATCCGTTTAATGCTTTTGACTTCACAGGACAGCCGAATACAGGCAAATGGGTGTGAGCAGCAATCATACCCGGTAAGTGTGCTGCACCGCCAGCACCAGCAATAATGGCACTAAACCCTTCATCGGCAGCGCTTTCAGCGAACTCTACCAACAAATTGGGGGTGCGATGTGCTGACACCACCTTTGCTTCAAATTCAACACCAAACGACTTCAGCATTTTTGCGGCCTGTTGCATAGTAGGCCAGTCTGAAGTTGAACCCATCACAATCGCGACTTTTGCCATCTAGAGATCCTCAGAGTAGGTAAAGTGGACAACCTTGGAAAGGCCGCGATTGTAGCGTAAAACCGGTGAAAATCCCACCGCAAAGATTAACGGCCTGGGCTATTCCTGACAGTACTGTCTCTTTACTAAGTGATCTACTACTCGTTTACCTCGCGTAACAACAAAATCAACTCAACGGGTCAATAAAGTGTGTTCATTCGACAGGAGGTGACTTAATGGCGACGCAGCATGAGCCTGACGTAATTGACGAGGTAATAGTAGAAGTCAAAGACGTCGTCTCTGATTTTCTCAACAGGGAGGCTGCCCCTGGAATACTACTGATGGCAGCCACTGTGCTGGCACTTATCATCGCTAATTCGCCGTTGGACACACTCTACGATCAACTCATCACACTGCCAGTCGAAGTATCCGCAGGAACCTGGGCTATTGATAAGCCCCTGTTATTGTGGATTAACGATGGATTGATGGCGGTATTTTTCTTTCATGTTGGCCTTGAGCTGAAACGGGAGATATGCGAGGGAGAGCTTTCCAACCCAAAGAAAATTGTATTTCCAGCCGCTGGCGCAGTCGGCGGTATGTTACTACCAGCCCTAATATACGTGGGCGTAAATTGGGAGAACCCAGTTGCAATTGCAGGATGGGCAATCCCGGCTGCCACCGACATAGCTTTTGCTCTGGGTATATTGGCGCTCTTGGGAAGCCGTATCCCAACCAGTTTAAAAGTGTTTCTTGTCACATTGGCCATTATCGATGATATCGGTGCCATCGTCATAATTGCGCTTTTTTACACCGACCATATCACCGCCAGCGCCTTGTACATTGCTGGAGGGTGTCTGGTGGTTTTATGGCAAATGAACAGGCGTAACGTCGTTGATATCCCTGCTTATATAATGGTCGGTTTAGTATTGTGGGTAGCCATGTTGAAATCGGGTGTTCACGCTACCCTTGCAGGGGTAGTACTGGCTGGTTTCATCCCCATTCGCGATGAAAAGGATCCTTCGTATTCACCGGTAACCCGTTTAGAGCATGGGCTAAATGGCTCAGTCAGCTTTGCCATTTTACCTTTATTCGCCTTTGCCAATGCGGGCATTAGTTTCGGTAATATCAGTCCAGAAGGTATATTTCACCCCGTCACTTTCGGCATTTTTCTTGGCCTACTACTTGGCAAACAAATTGGCGTATTTGGCTTTTGCTTTTTGATGGTTAAATTAGGACTGGCCAAGCTCCCGGAAGGTCTCAACTTCAAACACATCTATGGGTGTGCGTTGCTGTGCGGCGTTGGCTTTACGATGAGCCTATTTATAGGCGGCTTAGCGTTTGAGCAAACTGGAATAAATCAGATATTCGATGAGCGGGTAGGCATTCTTGCGGGATCACTGGTGTCAGCAATACTAGGTTACTTGGTGCTAAGAATAGTCAGTAGTGGCAATCAACAGCAGGGGGATGTGGCGTCAAACGCGAGTAAGTTCACTGGCAATACAGTCAAATAGTACTGACTTGCGAATAGGTTTGCTCAAGTGGGCATTCATGCCGGCAGCTTTACACGCTTTTACATCTTCATCAAACGCATTGGCTGTTAGCGCAATAATTACCACCTTATCTTTGTTACGGCCCTCTGCACGAATCATTTTTGACGCAGTTTGCCCGTCCATCACTGGCATTTGGCAATCCATTAAAATGACATCAAAGTGATGCTTTTGTTCTGCCTGAACCGCCTGCTCGCCGTTTTTAGTGCGAAGACATTTGATATTTTCAGAAGCAAACATTTGCATCACAATCTCTGCGTTAATGTCGTTATCCTCCGCTAACAACACTCGAAGTTTAGGCGGCAGTGCTGTACGACGCGCATGCAAAGCCTTCGCTTCCCCCCGCCCTCTAACACATGGCACGGTAAAACTAAAACGCGTCCCTTGGCCAGGAGTACTCTCGACACATAACTCGCCTCCCATTAATTGCACCAACCCCCTGGAGATGGCCAAGCCCAATCCAGTGCCCCCGAAATGACGTGTGGTAGACGCATCGGCCTGCTCAAATTTTTCAAAAATGAGGCGCTGCTTGTCCTCTTCTATACCTATTCCGGTATCACTTACTGCCACGTTGAGCACTTGGTCGCAATATTGTGCATGAACAGATATTTCACCATGGTGGGTAAATTTAACCGCATTGCTAAGCAAATTGTTAAGAACCTGGCTCATTTTACCTGTGTCGATAAGTAAGAAGTCAGGTACATCACTATCTATTTCTAATTTTATATCCAGCCCTTTAATGCCTGCCGAGTGCCGGTAAAGTTCACACGATGCCGATAATAAATCACTAATATTGCTATCACTGACATCGACTAACATCTTGCCAGATTCGATTTTTGACCAGTCTAAGATGCTGTCCAGGATCATTAACAAATTATTGGCCGAGTGAGAGATTGTGTTAGCCCGAGATACCGCCTCTGGCGACAATTTCTGTTCAAGCAATAACTCGCACGACCCAATAATACCATTCATTGGCGTGCGAATTTCGTGACTCATGTTGGCTAGAAACTGTGTTTTCGCAGTATTCGCCGCTTCCGCTTCTGTTAATGCCTGTGCCAGATGTTGTGTTTTTTCCTCAATTCTCTGTTCCAAAGACTGATTTAGTTCATTGAGCTCAACATTGAGATGCCTTTCATTTTTGCGTGCTTTATCAAGTGCATCAAATGCACTGAGAAGACGGGTTTCCAGACTAATAAACTCATCGCTTAGTGAAGACAACTCTTGAATATGGAAGGTGTGCTGGGGCACTTTCATTCTGTCATTATGAGTAGGGTCAAAAGCAGCGATATAGCGGATAAGGCGGCGGATTGGCACACCGATCATTCTGGCAATAACGTAACCAGTTAAGGTGCCAAAGGCAGACAAGATAAGCAGTAAGAAAAGGTCTTTTAACAAATAGTTGCTCATTGAGGTGAGCAGTAGGCGCTTGTCAAAATAATAACTCACTTTCCAATCAACCAACCCCAATTGTTGAGAAGCGCGTAGCCATGTTATGCCTGTCTGAGGATCGACAACTTCATTGTCACAGTTGGGCTCGCAAGGGTAAACTGGCGCCATAGAGAGCGGTTTCAGATTGAGTCCTTGAGAGGCGTAAACCACGCTACCTTTACTGTCCTCTATCAGCATAAGAAAGCCTTTTAAACTTAACGCATCAATTTTGCGAAAACTTTTGAGTGACAATGAACCCTCAACGATGCCCTTTGGCTCGTCCTGCGCATTGTTAATAGGAGCGGATACAGCAATTATTTGGTCATTGCCAAATCCTCGCCCTTCAAATACGTTAGATAAAAAGGGCGCGCCAGCCCCCAGCACTTCATAAAAATAGGGGCGATTGGCAACGTTGGCGAGACCCACACTGAGCGCCTTTTGCAACAACTCGGAGGGATAGGCTTGCGTTATATCTCCTTGTTTATCGGCGACTAAGAAAGTTAGAAATTCGGGATATCGAGCGGCCAGTACTCGTAATTGAGTGTTGGCTGCAAACGCAAAGTCTTGGCTGTCTGTCACAGAGGAAAGTGTTTGCGCGGCAGAAGTAATAGCATTTTGATGTTGTGTGATAAACTCATCAAGTTGATACTCTAGTACTTTCACACGCTGTTCCATATAGCTGTGAATTTGTCTTTCCTGTTGATGCTGGAACATGCTTACCGAAAGGTAAATTACCGCCATTGATGCGACGAAGAAGCATCCAGAAAAAAAGTATCCAAAAAGAAAATGTAGGGTAACACGCTCGGATTTATAAGAGGTTTGACGCTTTAAACCGTGAAAGCTGAGATAAGCAAAGTGCCCCGTTACCAATCCAAACACGCCACTCACCCACGTGACCAGCACTCCTGAAATAAGAAGATTGATATTTCCATTATCATAAAGAGAGTGTTCCAACAGTAAGATGGGAACAAACATCACCGACCAGAAACCCGCGCCAAACTTGATCACTTGTTTAAGCGAGCGTTCGTAGCCAAACACACTAAGAACGATAGGGAGCAAAGTTAAACTTTCTTTTCCGACAATACTTCCATCACCCAGCCATAACGGTACGCTGACGCAAAGAGATAGGGGAATAGATAAGTAAGGAGGGAAACGCAATGCGGCATAGACTGCGGCGCCGACACCAAAGACAGCTATGCCACTACTGTCGAACGGAGCCTGTAACGTATTAAGGCCAACGCCAATAAGACAGGTTAGTAAAATTTGAAAGGCCAGAGACCATGAAAGCGAAAAAGGACTACTTTTCAACGATGTCTCCGACCATAACGATTAGTGCTGTGCCATATAGTCAAGGGTGAAATTTGTCAGTAACTTGACCCCTAACTTCATGCCTGAATCATCCACATAGAATTCTGGCGTATGGTGGGCTGGGCTTTCTTCTTCAGACACATCTAGCGGCTTACCGCCTAACCAAACGTATAGGCCAGGCACTTTCTCTTGATAGAAAGAGAAATCTTCTGCGCCAGTTACAGGCTTAGATAAAAGCGTATTTTCGACCCCTGCTGTACGTTGCATAGTTGGCAACATAGCTTGTGTAAGTGTTGGATCGTTGTAAGTAATAGGATAGTAATAATCGAGCGGAAGCGTAAGCTCAGCTTCTGCGCCCATACTTTCTGCAATTGCCTTTACTTTGCGAGGGAGCGCTTCGTAGATGTGTTCGCGAGCCGCCTTGTTCAGTGTACGAATAGTTCCCACCATTTCCACTTCGTTAGGAATAATGTTAGAACGATTACCACCGTGAATAGATCCAACTGAAACCACTGCAGCATCGTCGATAAGCTTCAGTTCACGACTTACAATGGTTTGAATTGACATGATCATTTGCGCAGCAGTCACTACGGGATCGACACTCTTCCAAGGGTAAGCACCATGCGCCTGCTTGCCGTGAATGACGATTTTAAATGGATCAACAGCGGCCATCGTGCCACCAGCGTTATAACGCACCTTTCCTACATCGGTATTAGCGCTTATGTGTAATCCAAAAATGGCATCCACATCCGGGTTGCGAAGTACACCTTCTTCCACCATGATTTCAGCACCGCCTTTTTCACCTGCTGGCGCACCTTCTTCTGCCGGTTGAAAGATAAATTTAACTTTGCCTTTAAGCTCGCTTTTTATTTCGGTTAACACCTTAGCAGCCCCCATCAGCATGGCCATGTGTGTATCGTGACCACATGCATGCATAACCGGGACTTCTTTGCCATTGTACTCGCCAATCTGCTGTGAACGGTAAGCCAGATCATTTTGCTCTTTAACTGGCAAGCCATCCATATCAGCACGCAACGCCACTACGGGCCCCGGCTTTCCAGAATCCAAAATAGCGACCACACCCGTTTTTGCCACCCCAGTTTGTACGTCTAGACCCAATTCTGTCAGGTACTTCGCCACATATTCAGCGGTTTTAAACTCGCGATTTGAAAGCTCAGGGAATTCGTGGAAGTGATGACGCCACTTAATGACATCAGGCTCAACCTTAGTAGCAAGGTCGTCAACGTTTATTTCACTGGCGTAAGCAAGAGATAGAGAGGTTAATCCAGCAGCACTAAGCGCTAATAATTTCCGGTACATAGTTGTTATTTCCTTCAGTGTTTTTAGACAGAATAAAGCATCTTGTGCGAGAACACATCACTGAACTGAGTTTTGCTGGATGAATATAATTATTACTTCAAATTACCCTATATGATGATTCAATAAAATTAGACGGAAGTATAATGCGGTTGCAAATAACCCACTTTATGCTTAACGTAGGCAGCACCTTACTCGCTAGTGATAATAGAGAAAAATTTAGTGACAAAAAAAGGCGCTAAATTAGCGCCTTAAGTATATTTATCAGTGAGCTCGATTAACTTTTTTGACGACGCATTGCGTCGAAGAACTCATCGTTTGTCTTTGTCATTGACAACTTACTGATAAGGAATTCCATGGCGTCAATCTCTGACATTTCATGCACAATTTTGCGCAAGATCCACATTTTCTGTAGCTCGTCCTGAGCAGTAAGCAGTTCTTCACGGCGAGTACCAGAACGGTTGAAATCAATCGCAGGGAATACACGTTTTTCCGCAATTTTGCGGTTAAGGTGCAATTCCATGTTACCTGTACCTTTGAACTCTTCATAGATAACTTCATCCATTTTAGAGCCGGTATCGATAAGCGCTGTTGCAATAATAGTTAAGCTTCCACCTTCTTCTACGTTACGCGCAGCACCGAAGAAACGCTTTGGCTTGTGCAATGCGTTGGCATCCACACCACCGGTAAGTACTTTACCTGAAGAAGGAATTACTGTGTTGTACGCGCGCGCTAATCGGGTAATAGAGTCAAGCAAGATAACAACGTCTTTCTTATGTTCAACAAGGCGCTTCGCTTTCTCAATAACCATTTCAGCCACTTGCACGTGACGGCTGGCTGGCTCATCGAAGGTTGATGCAACAACTTCACCTTGAACAAGACGATGCATTTCCGTCACTTCTTCTGGACGCTCGTCAATCAGCAATACCATTAACTCACACTCAGGGTGGTTAGCAGCAATAGATTGTGCAATGTTTTGAAGAAGAAGGGTTTTACCCGCTTTAGGTGGTGCAACGATAAGACCGCGTTGGCCTTTACCGATAGGCGACGCCAAATCTAGTACACGAGCTGTGATGTCTTCTGTCGAGCCATTTCCGCGCTCCATGCGCAAGCGATCTGCTGCGTGAAGTGGGGTAAGGTTTTCAAAAAGGATTTTATTACGTGAATTTTCAGGCTTGTCGAAGTTAACTTCGCGGATTTTTAGCAGGGCGAAATAACGTTCACTGTCTTTCGGCGGGCGAATTTTCCCGGCAATCGTATCACCTGTGCGCAAGTTAAAGCGGCGGATTTGGCTTGGCGATACATAGATATCGTCTGGTCCTGCAAGATACGAAGAGTCAGCTGAGCGTAAGAAGCCGAAACCGTCCTGTAATATTTCTAACACCCCATCGCCGAAGATATCTTCACCGCTTTTCGCGTGGGTCTTCAGGATAGAGAAAATGATGTCTTGTTTTCTGGCGCGAGCCATGTTTTCCAGGCCCATTTCTTCGGCCAAGGCAACCAACTCGCTGATTGGTTTATTCTTTAATTCAGTTAAATTCATACTGGTGGGTCTTTGTGCTTGAACTTCGCTTACAGGACTTAATGTCACTCTGTTCTAGTTTAGATTTGATTTCACCCGGATATGGGCGTAAGCAGAATGCTGCTCGGATGAGCGCTGTTGAAAAGTTAGCACTATATTTAACCAACGTCCAGCGTTTTACTACCAAAATGTTAAATAATTTACGCTTACTCTTCGTGAGATGCGTGTTAGTCCTCACAACTAAACAAAAACCGGTACACATAAGGTACCGGTTTCGTTTCACATCTCGTTACAGATTTTCGTTAAGAAACTCTGTTAGCTGCGCTTTCGATAACGCACCAACTTTTGTAGCGGCTACATTACCATTTTTGAAAAGTAGTAAAGTCGGAATACCACGAATACCATATTTAGGCGGAGTTTCGTTATTTTCATCGACATTCAACTTGCCAACTGTTAACTTGCCATCAAACTCGGTCGCAACTTCTTCCAAGATTGGGGCGATCATTTTACACGGGCCACACCATTCGGCCCAGAAGTCAACCAGTACAGGACCTTCAGCATTGATTACATCTGCTTCGAATTTATCGTCAGATAACTGGATAATTTTGTCGCTCATTCTTTTCTCCATTTTTGGTCTATTACTGATTTGTCTCAGCATGACCATAAGTGTTATATAGAAACTGTTTTTTAATGCAAGCACTGATAAGCTATAAGCTATGCCTACTCACTTAACTGATACTCATTTTTCCGATTTGCCGATTAACGGCAAGGTTGTTGACGCCTTGGCGGCAGCTAATTTTTCACATTGTACACCAATACAAGCACTTGCACTGCCTCCTTTATTAGAAGGACACGATATAGCAGGTCAAGCCCAAACGGGAACAGGTAAAACCATTGCCTTTTTGGTGGCTACATTTCACTATTTGCTAAGCAAAGCAGAAAATGCAGATAACAGCAAATCAAATGGTCCGCGCGCCATTATCATGGCCCCGACCAGAGAGCTAGCCGTTCAAATCTATAACGACGCCAAACTGCTTAGTGAGCATACTGGATTGTCGCTTGGTTTGATTTATGGGGGCGAAGGTTACCAAAGTCAACGTGAAACGTTGGAAGAAGGGGTAGATATTATAATTGGCACGACAGGACGCATTCTGGATTATTACAAACAGAACGTGTTCACGCTAAATAATATCCAGGTTGCTGTACTTGATGAAGCCGATCGCATGTTCGATTTAGGGTTCATCAAAGATATCCGATTCCTTTTCCGTCGTATGCCGCCTGCCAGCGAACGTTTGAGCATGTTGTTCTCGGCGACCTTGAGCTATCGAGTGCAAGAATTGGCCTACGAGCACATGAACAACCCTACCCACGTTCAGGTTGCCCCTGAACAAACCACGGCGACGCGTGTTACTCAAGAACTGTTCTACCCTTCAGACGACGACAAAATGCTGTTGCTACTTACGCTGCTTGAAGAAGAGTGGCCAGAAAAAGCAATCATATTTGCCAACACGAAAAGCAGTTGTGAAAAAGTCACAGACTGGTTAACTGCTGACGGCCATCGCGTTGGTCTTCTAAGTGGCGATGTGCCGCAGAAAAAGCGCCTTGGTATTTTGGAAGACTTTACCAAAGGTAATTTAGACATATTGGTAGCCACCGATGTCGCTGCTCGTGGTCTGCATATCGATGCTGTCACGCACGTTTTCAACTATGACTTACCCGACGATGCTGAAGACTATGTGCACCGAATTGGCCGTACCGGACGTGCAGGCCAAAGTGGCGTCGCTATCAGCTTTGCCTGTGAAAAATACGCGCTCAACTTACCATCGATAGAGCAGTACATTCAGAAAGCGATCCCCGTTACTGATTACGATCGCAGTGCACTGCTAGATGATGTCACACCGCCCAAGCCGCGAAGAAGACGTACGCCTAATAATCGCAACTCTTCCCGTCGCGGTAATTCACGCGGCCGTGGAAAACCTCAACAGCGCAGTAATAAGGCGTAAAGGTAGCTAGGGACTGTTGAATAAGGATGTTCAACAAAAATCAGCAGTCCCTGATAACAATCGAGTTTTTATGCAGGCAGAACTTCAGCACAACGCACAAACCTACGGCGAATATTACGCCGCAGTAGATCTCGGCTCTAACAGCTTTCACATGGTTATTGTTCATGTGGTTAATGGCAGTGTTCAGATTATCGGCAAAATAAAACAGAAAGTGCGTCTGGCTGCGGGACTCGATGAAAACCTTGCTCTTGATGACATCAGCATGGAGCGCGGATGGCAATGCCTGCAGGTGTTTTCAGAACGCCTACAAGATATCCCACCATCGAACATAAAAATTGTTGCTACCGCCACCTTACGATTGGCGACTAACGCCCACGTATTTATTCGCAAAGCAGAACAAATTCTCAACCACAAACTCGAAGTAATCAGTGGTGAAGAAGAAGCGCGTCAAATTTATCTGGGGGTCGCTTACACCTCGGCAAACCAAGGCAATAGTCTGGTCATTGATATTGGCGGCGCAAGTACTGAAATAATCATCGGTAATGACATGCAACCCATCCATCTCAAAAGTTTAGATATGGGCTGCGTGACGTTTATGGAGCGCTATTTTGAAAATGGTGCGCTCACTCAACATAATTTCAACCAGGCTAAGCAAGCCGCTAAGGATCTGATTAGTGACGTTGCAGACGCCTTTTTGTGCTTTGATTGGGAGAACTGTTTGGGTGCCTCTGGCACACCTCAGGCGATTACGGAAATATTGGTCGCCCAAGGCATCAGCGACGCTATTCGACTCGACTACCTCTATCACTTAGAGAAACAATGCATCGATTGTGAAGATATCAAAACATTGAACATCGATGGACTTGAAGAGAGTCGCAAAGCCATATTTCCTTCTGGCCTGGCCATACTTATCAGCCTGTTTGAGTCGCTTAATATTCAATACATGAACATTTCTGGTGGCGCGTTAAGAGAAGGCTTAATTTATGGCATGCTGGATAATATTACGGAAAATGACCGCCGCCAGCAGTCTCTGAATCAAGCGAAACATCGCTATCACATCGACTCCAGTCACGCGAATATGGTGAAACAGGTTGCACTCACCCTGTGCCACCAGCTGTGTGCGCAACAAAATATTTGCCACCTTGATACCGAAACCATTTTAGGTGCAGCCGCGCAGTTACATGAAATTGGATTACATATTGAATACAAACGCCATCATGAACATGGCGAATACATCCTCACGCATATTGATTTACCCGGCTTTACTCGACTGCAACGAGCCGCAATAAGAGATCTCGTTGCACAACACCGTTTGGGCATAGAAAGCGATGTATTTGAAAAGTATCACCAAGACTATCGGCCGATGTTAAAAGGCATGTTGAGGGTGCTGCGCATCGCCGTTGTACTGTGTTTGCGACGTCAGAACAAACATATTCCCGATGTGAAACTATTTTGTGACGAAGACAAGTGGACACTGACCTTCCCTGAGGGCTGGTTAAAATCCCATCCTTTGATTAATGCCGAACTTGCCAATGAATGCTGGCTTCAGCATAAAGCAGGTAGTGAACTGATCTGCATCTAATACCAAGATCACCAGAGCCTTCGGTAACGTGCAGTCTGGTTGACCTTGGTACTACATTGTCAGGCTAGATTACTTTTGTAATAACGCCGCGGCTTGTGGGGCGAAGTAAGTTAGAATACCGTCGGCACCAGCGCGTTTGAACGCCAATAGCGACTCTAAAATAACTGCTTCTTCATTGAGCCACCCATTTGCAAACGCCGCTTTGTGCATCGCATATTCACCACTGACCTGATAGGCAAAGGTGGGCACTTTAAATTCGTCTTTGCAGCGGCGCACTACATCAAGATAAGGCATGCCTGGCTTCACCATTACCATGTCAGCCCCCTCTTCAATATCAAGGGCGATTTCATGCAACGCCTCATCAGTATTTGCTGGGTCCATCTGATACGTTTTCTTGTTGCCCCCCTTAATATTGGCAGCTGAGCCAACGGCATCTCTAAAGGGTCCGTAATAAGCGGATGCATATTTCGCTGAATAGGCCATAATGCAGGTATTGATATGCCCAGCAGCTTCAAGTGCCTTTCGAATACTACCAATTCGCCCATCCATCATGTCCGATGGTGCAACAATATCTGCACCGGCGTCGGCATGAGAAAGCGCTTGTTTAATAAGTACTTCGATGGTGGCATCATTCATCACGTAGCCACTTTCATCAATCAGGCCATCCTGCCCATGAGAGGTAAAAGGGTCTAAGGCAATATCAGACATTAAAATGAGCTCTGGATAAGCCGCTTTAAGCGCTCGCATAGCGGATTGAGCTAGACCATTGGGATTGAATGCTTCACTGGCGCAATCGGTTTTAAGGTTCATCGGTGTAACCGGAAACAACGCTAATGTGCGAATACCCAGCTCTATCCATGTTGCAGCTTGTGCTATCAGTAAATCAATCGACAGCCTTTCTATTCCTGGCATAGAAGGTATCGACTCTCGCGTATTTTCTCCAGGTAATACGAAAACAGGATAGATAAGGTCATCAGCACTCAGTGTATTTTCAGCAACTAGGGCTCTTAACCCATCTTTAGCGCGCAGCCTGCGCATTCGGCGCAGGGGAAAAGAAGAAGATGTCATGATTTTTCCTGTAAATATTCGAATTTGACGTTATTACGACCCGCTGACTTGGCTTGATAAAGTAACTCATCGGCGTGCCTAAAAAGCACCTGAGAATGTTCTTCGTCTGTGATGATAGTGGTCGATACTCCAGCGCTGGCAGTAAGGACTATGCGCTCGCCATTGTACATAACTGGCGTAATGGCTAATTCTTCGCGCATAGACTCAACCACATGATGGGCACCTTCAAGATCGGTATTGGGCAATATAATAGCGAACTCCTCTCCTCCAATCCGGCACAGGTCGTCGGTTGGACGCTGAAGTAATTGCTGGAAAACCCGTGTCGCATGGATAAGACACTCATCCCCACCATCGTGACCGTATTCGTCGTTTATTTGTTTAAAATGATCAATATCGACAATAGCCAGTGAAAGGGGCGTTTGCTCCCGTCGGCTTCGCCGTCCTTCAGAGCGTAAACGCTTGTCGAAATGACGGCGGTTGTGTACGCCAGTGAGAGGGTCAATAGCATTGAGTCTTTCGAGCTCCTGGTTAACCTCTGAGAGTTCCCGAAGTGTAATTTCAAGCTCCAGTGTACGCTCTTCGACCTTATATTCTAGATCGTCCTGATAGCGCTTTTGCACTTCCAGTAAATTCTCTTTTGCGATATTTGCTTGTTTTTCCTGCTCCAATGCAAACTGCTGTGCGGTAATGAGATCTTCACGGCTATGGCTGTAGTTAATCGCCAGGATTACAGCAAGAATGAGGGTTTCTACGGCTCCGCCAATAATCAATAAATTATTTGAAGAAATGGGCAGCTCAATAACATTTGCATTATCAAAACTCGCACTCATCGCACTGCCTAACAAAAATGCCCATGCTATGGTGAAGTACCGTGCAACCGCCACGCCTTTGAACGATAACCACAACCCCAACACCACGGTATAACTCACAATTATTGTGACAAAAAATAGCGATATCTTGAGCATAACGTGATACGGCAACAAAACGCTGAATATCATGTTAAGTGCACACACTACCCCTATACCCTGAGTCACTTTATCCAGAATGACACTGTACTCTTTAATGGGTAACAAGCTGCGGGTAAACATGGCCGCAAACATTATTGTGGCATTGGAAAAAATTAAAATTGATTTACTTTGAAGCCAGGTATTATCAGGCCACAGGTAGGCGTATCCGAACCCATGTAAAGAAGCCAAGGTTAACGCCAGACTTAAAACATAGCCCGCATAGTGCAAAAAAGATGAATTACGCGCTGCGAAAGTCAGCAATGCATTACTCACTCCCATTGCAACCAGTACACCAAAGAAAATTCCCAGCGCCAAATTTCTGCCTGACACATAAGACATAAATTCTTTTTCTTCCCAGATTCTGATGGGGAGGCGCACAGTCCCCTCTGTTTGTACCTTAATATAAACGCGCTGCGACTCCTCGCTAAGCGGAAGCGGAAAAGCAGGCTTGATATCACCAATTGGCCGTAGAGTGAAAGGCTGTTTATCTCCGCCAGCAAACTGAGCGATTGGAACACGCCCTGTATTGCTATACACCCCAACTTCCAGTATGTCGAGTAAAGGATAGTCCACGTGTAAAATGTAACGGCTGTCAGTACTTTGCGTAGGCGATATTACCAGCGAGAACCAATGTACGTCACTGTTCATACCCATATTTATCGGCGACGATATCGGCGACCACTGGCTTTGTGGTACTTGTGTAATAGAAGTAAAATCGTAGTTATCACTGCGCTCAGTGAGGTAAACCAGCTGAGAATACCGCGAAGCAGAATGGGTTTCTGGCGAGAACTTAAGGGCAATCCATATACAAGTAAGTATAACGATTAATGTGATAGCGATAAGGCTAGCATCGTATTTGGGGATCGTTTTTAAATTTATTCGCATGGGAACCTATCATCACTCGAGCGAAAACAGCTCACATGCATTAGCATAACTGCATTTACGCAAAATATCAGTCTCAACAGCCAGATACTCGCCTAATTGACTAGCGATATGCGGCAAAAATGCAGGCTCGTTGTTGCGCTTTCGCGGACGCAAGGTCTTGGGAAAAAGGTAAGGGGCATCCGTTTCCAAAATTAGTTTCTCAAGGGGAATGTGCTGTACCGCGTCACGTAGCGTTTCTCCCCGCTTGTCATCGCATACCCAACCAGTAATGCCAATATAAAGACCAAGAGCGAGGTAACGCTTTACTTGCGCAGCATTACCGGTAAAACAATGGGCTATGCCGCCACTAAGCTGGGGCATATATTGGCTGAGTAACGCAATTTGCGCTTCAAAAGCATCTCTTTCGTGCAAATACACTGGCAGGTTCAGTTCGGTAGCTATACTGAGTTGTGCTTCAAAAACACTTAGCTGTGTCTGCTGTCCTGAGAAGTTGCGGTTGAAATCAAGACCACACTCTCCTATTGCCACACAGCCTTTGTTCTGGGCAAACTGTCTCAAGAGACGATAGTGGTCTTGCTCAACCTCTTTGGCATTATGCGGATGCACGCCAATAGTAAAACAACACTGCTGAGGGTATGCCTCATACAGTACAATTGCTTTTTCCCACTCGTCGGGATGGGTCGTAATAATACAGAGTTTTTCAACGCCAGCGTCCATGGCTCGACCAATGATTTCGTCGGGGTCAAACCTTTTGTCCAGTAGGTTGACGCCAGCATCGAACCAGGCCATTTATTTCAGGCGCTTCACTTTCATGCGTTTGTTAAGACCTTCTACGCTAAGGAAGAATGCGCCCAGCACGCCTCGTTCAATGGTAACAGTTTGACCCACTTCGATTTTAAGGTAATTGTTATCCGTTTGTTGCCACACCGAACCATCGCTAAATGTAACCACTTTTTTGCCGCGCAGACTGTCCGAAATGTCCGTAATAGTCAGAGCCAACTCTTCTAAGACATGGGTCTCTTTTTTCTTGTTTTCCAGCCCAAATTCGCTTGCTGCATCTCGTCGGGGACTCATTGTGGGGGCATTGCCAGCTCCTTGCTGACGAACAACTGGAAATGGCTGAATAGTGCCAATGTCTTCATTCGCTCCTTGATATTGGTCAAGGGATTTAGCAACACGATCGTAACACACCAGTCTTTTGAGACTGTTATCCGTATTACGACACTTATTGAGCGCCTCACTAACCGTCTCTGCCTGAACAGAGAAGACTTGGAAGGCACACAACACAGTGATAAAAGAAAGCGCGCGTGTTTTCATTTTTATTCCTTTCAATTTTTACGACTATGTGTTGTCAGGATTGTGAACTTGATCATCTACTGGCTTTGCTCTGCCTGCATACAAGCCGCCCACAATAACGCCTACTTCGAACAATAACCACATGGGAATTGCCAACAGCGTTTGTGAAATAACATCAGGCGGAGTCAGCAGCATGCCTACTACAAACGCCCCTACCACTACATAGGGCCGTTTTGCACGTAGCGATTTCGCATCCGTTACACCTGTCCAACACATTAAAATGATTGCAATAGGTATCTCAAATGAGACCCCAAAAGCAAAAAACAGTTTCAGCACAAAGTTGAGATAACTAGAAATATCTGTACTTACTGTTACGCCTTCTGGGGCAACACTGGTAAAAAAGGCAAATGCAATAGGGAAAACAACGAAATAGGCAAATGCCATTCCTGCATAAAACAACAAAGTACTAGACAATAATAAGGGAGCCACTAAACGTTTTTCGTTGCGATACAGGCCCGGCGCGACGAAGCCCCAAACTTGGAACAGTACATAAGGAATAGCAATGAAAAAGGACAGCACCAGAGTAAGCTTGAAGGGTGCAAAAAAGGGCGAGGCAACATCAGTTGCAATCATGCTGGCATTTTCTGGTAATGCCTCCAGTAGAGGCCTGGCAAGTAGTTGATACAAATCTTGCGCAAATGCAGCTAAACACAAAAATACGATCAGTACACTCAACAACGCTTTGAGAATACGACTGCGCAGTTCTATCAGGTGAGAAATTAAGTTGTTTGCGTCTGACATCTATTGTTTTTTATAGGGTTCTTGAACCGATTCTGCGGCTTTTTTGAGCTCGTCAACACTCTGTTCAAGTTCAGGTGAAAGATCTTTGAGCCCTTGCTGTTCCGCTTTCTTTAAATTTTCGTGCAATTCGTGTACACGAAGCTGATGTTCAACCTCTTGCTTAAAGCCAGTGGCCACATTACGCACACTGCGTATAGTGTTAATGGTAGAGCGCATAGCCCCTGGCAAGCGTTCAGGCCCGAGTATTAACAAGGCTAAAACACCGATAACCAGAAGCTCCCAAAAGCCAATATCAAACATTAGGGCTTATCTTTAACGTCGCTTGGCGTCTTTGATGCAACAGAGTCAGCTGTTGTTTTTTCTTCAACTTGCTTTTTCTGTTCGAAGTCAGCGTCTTTGTCCTCTTCACTGACGGCCTTTTTAAACCCTTTTATTGCACCACCTAGATCGGTACCAATACCTTTAAGACGCTTTGTGCCAAACAATAGCACTACAATAACCAGTATGATCAGCAGCTGCCAAATACTAATACCACCCATAAAATTTTTCTCCCATACATCCGTTGCCACAGTATGCCATTGCCGGCGACGGCTTTCACCTGAATATTTACTTCATTGAATAAAGATTGACGTTTTTGTTCAGACACTCCATGCTCTGTATTATGACATTTTGCACGTTGAACATATTCAACTAGTCTAATTTTTACAAGGAGTTAGTGAGTTATGCCACGCCTAGCTACGGTTTGTTGCCCATTGCTACTCGCTACGTCCTTTGTTGTTAACCCACTCTTTGCATCGGTGAATCCCCCCGAAAATAAGACCAACACAACATCAGCTATCCAGGAAATAAGTAAGCCCAGTTCCCCTTCTGAGGTGACCCAAGCGAGCGATACCGATCAAGGTAGTGAAGCAGACTCCTCAGTTCACAATCACCCTCACGAAGAACAGTGGTTTGATATATGGCAACGCAGTTTTACTGACACCATGGATTTTACCGTTAAACAACTCGACGGATTATTTGATAGCAGCGAGATAAACAGCAACAAACAAGCCAGAGCAGAAGGACGTATTCAATTCGCCTGGGAGCCCCGCACAGGTGCACTTTCTGAGACAGACTTGCGATTCAGAATTAGGGTACGACTACCGGCGCTAGAAGAGCGAGTAGACCTCCTGTTAAGTGACAATGAAGATGAAAATCGTGATACTTTGATGAGAGCAACCCGCAGCGCAACAAAAAACGATCGAGACAGAACCACAATTGCACTGCGTTTTCGTCCTCAGCAGGACTCCCATTATTCGTTTCGCCTTGGTGCAGGAAGACGCGACCAACTCTACGCCAAAGCGCGATACCGAGACGCACAGGCATTTAATAAAAACTGGGCCCTGCTCTATGATGCAGAAATTTACTACTATACCCGCGACCGCCTTGGCGCAGAAGCTGGGCTGGCCTTGCAATACGAATTCAACAAGCGTCACATGGTTCGCCAGAATAACCGGTTTTATTTTAGAGATGATAGTAACGACTGGCTATGGCGCCACGAAGTGCATCACTTATATTCAGTCGATGCCCACAATGCCATTATCCCTCACTTTATGGTAGAGGGCTTAAGTCAGCCTAATTATCGCGTTGAAGAAGTATATGCCGGCATGCGATGGCGCAATAATACCTTGCGCGACTGGCTTTTTTTTGAGGTAGAACCCTTCTTCGTTTGGCTGCGAGAAGAGGATTTCAAAACGTCTTACGGCATTGCATTGCGGGTAGAAGCCTATTATGGCAAAGATAATTAGGACAAAAAAAAACGGGTGTGCAAACGCAACACCCGTTTATTCATTAACTGTCTGTGTGCGTTACGGACGCAGCGCCCTGTCTCCTCGCGCTAAGCCACAAACCCCGGTTCTCGAAGATTCGATGATTTCCGCACATTGCCCCATGGTAGTGGCGAAAGCATCAAGCTTATCTGTCGTTCCGGTAATTTCTATGGTGTAATTGTTCACATTTACATCAACAATACGCGCTCTGAAGATATCAACGTTGCGCTTTACTTCCGCTCGCACCGACTCAGTTCGCGTCGCTACTTTTATCAACATCAGTTCACGTTCAATGTGCGCTCCCTCGGTGAGGTCAACCACCTTAAGCACATCAATCAGCTTATTGACTTGCTTGGTAATCTGCTCAATAACTTTGTCATCGCCATGGGTAATAATGGTCAAGCGAGACAAACTCGCATCATCAGTGGGCGCTACACACAGTGAATCCACGTTGTAGCCACGTTGTGAGAATACGCCAACAATTCGCGACAGTGCACCAGGGGCATTTTCCATTAATACTGAGATAATACGTTTCATCAGGTTCGCTCCGTCTTGCTCAAGCGCATGTCATCCATCGCGCCGTACTTAATTTGCATAGGATATACGTGTTCGTTCTGGTCTACTGCAATGTCCATAAACACGAGGCGATCTGTGTAGCTGAAACACTTCTCCATTGCTGCGTCTAGCTCGTCGAGCTTGTCTACTTTTATACCTATGTGACCATACGCTTCCGCCAGTTTCACAAAGTCAGGCATAGAGTCCATATACGAGTGTGAATGACGTCCTTTGTAAATCATATCCTGCCACTGACGTACCATACCTAATGCACGGTTATTCAATGAGATAATCTTAATCGGCAGATTGTACTGCAAACACGTAGATAGCTCTTGAATATTCATTTGAATACTACCGTCACCCGTAACAACCACAGAGGTTGACCCCGGGTGTGCAAACTGTACGCCCATCGCAGCAGGTAAACCAAAGCCCATGGTGCCTAGGCCACCTGAGTTAATCCATTGGCGCGGCTTGTCATAGGCATAATACAATGCCGCGAACATTTGGTGCTGCCCAACGTCAGAGCTCACATACGCTTTACCGTCAGTGTGCTTGTAAAGCGCTTCAATAACGCGCTGGGGCTTGATGATCTCTTCACCTTGGTCGTAGTTTAAGCACTTGCGAGCACGCCAGGTGTTAATTTGCTGCCACCAGTCGGCCAATTTGTCTTTTTGGTGTTTTAAGTCTTTCTTATGCACCTGACCCAATATTTGATCGAGCACCTTGTCCACCGAGCCCACTACTGGAATATGGGCGTTTACGGTTTTAGAAATAGATGCGGGGTCAATATCCACATGAATAATATCAGCATGGGGGCAGAACTTATCTACATTGTTGGTCACACGGTCGTCAAAACGCGCCCCTAACGCAATAATGCAGTCAGAATTATGCATGGTTTTGTTGGCTTCAAGGGTGCCGTGCATGCCCAGCATCCCTATGAATTGCTTGTGTGTACCCGGCATCGCGCCAAGCCCCATGAGCGTACAGGTAACAGGTGCATGTAATTTTTCTGCCAGTTCAATGACTTTTTCAGCGGCGTCACAAGCCACCGCGCCACCACCTACATACAACACAGGGCGCTCCGCTTTAAGTAACGATTCAACCGCTTTCTTAATTTGTTTTGGATGCCCTTTTTCAGTGGGGTTATACGAACGCATGGTAACGTCAGTGGGAAACACATAGGGGTGTTCTTCAGCCACATTGACGATATCTTTTGGTAAGTCTACTACGACCGGGCCTGGACGACCTGTATTGGCAATGTAGTAAGCTTTGGCAATGGCTTCTGGAATATCAACCGCGCGTTTAACCAGAAAACTATGCTTCACGATAGGACGCGAACATCCCACCATATCAGTCTCCTGGAATGCATCTTCACCGATGTGCATTGACGGCACCTGTCCCGACAATATCACCATCGGAATAGAGTCCATATAAGCGGTAGCAATACCGGTAATGGTATTAGTTGCACCTGGACCAGATGTGACGAGCACTGTGCCGGTTTTGCCAGTTGAACGTGCATAACCATCCGCCATATGGGCGGCTGCCTGTTCATGACGTACGAGGACGTGTTTGACATCATCCTGCGCAAATAACGCATCATAAATGTCTAGTACGGCACCACCTGGGTAACCGAACACGTGTGTCACTCCTACATCTTTTAGCGCTTCTACCACCATGGCTGCGCCCGACATCATTTTCACAGTGCTTTCTCCTGTAATGGGTTGGGGTTTGTCAGCGTACGTTGACGATGCCCCGACTATATCTAAGGTAATAGGAAGATAAAACACTAAAACGCGCAAAAGTGAGATATATATCCCTATATTCGCAATAATTAGGATAAATGTTTCGACTTAAGATTAAATTTGACAAAAAATAGGATAATTATTTACACGAGGTTAACACAATTGAGGCATAAACCTCGTGTATCGATAGACATGGATTGTGAAGTGGTTCGACTAATTGAATTTAGTCATCTAAATCGATATCGAGGTCACTGTTATCGCTTATATCATCGTCATCGTCAACATCTTCCGTTGCTGCCCGTTTAGAACCGTAAATACTCGCCGTTTTTGGGCGGTTTATACGCGCTTGGTATTTAAGCCACGCTTTTTCCTGTGGCGTCGTAGGCTCGCGATGACCCAAAGCAGATTCCAGGTATTGCTGTTCCTCATCTGTTTTTGGTGTCACTTTTCCATCAACTAAGGCAGCAAATAAACTCCCATGGGCTTGCAGCAACTTACTTTCATTAATTGAGAAATCACCCGACCGGGCGAAGCCATAAGGATAATTTTTCTTGTCTGCAAATGGCTTTTTGGTGAATTGCTCTTTTGTGATCACTGACATCTTAACCTCTTCCACAACGAATTATTCATGCAAAGTAAGGAGGATCTGTTGACCTTCGCAGCACCCTTAGCCGTATAAAACTGCACTGAAAAGAGACAATCCCCTAACACAAAGTGTGTATGAAATAGACTACTGATTTAACGCCTTAATCGCTTTACTGGTTATTCTTAGATGGCTTTTCAAAGACTGTCAAACAGAAAAGTGACTTGATGAAGCCTTACTCTCAATTACGCTCACCACTTGTGATAACTAATTACAGGAAAACGCTAATATCTGCTGATCTTTGCAATATTATTTAGATCCAAATTAACGCACAAAAGGTCGATTACTTTAAAGATGTGGCGTCGAGATGCTTACTCGAAAAGGTGGAAGGACCGGAAAAAGGAAGCAATGCTTTAATTTTCAGGCTGCAATGCAGCCTGCTTACTGGAGTGTGAGTATTAGCGCTTTTCACTCACCCATACAGTGATGGTGCCCTCTACGACCACAACGCCATCCTGATTATAAGCTTTAACAGAAATAGGAAGGTCACCTGGTTTCCATGCATCAGCTGGAACCTCAGCGACACAGCGAATATCAGAATCCGCTTTGGCTGGATATTTCACTTCCATGCCTTTAGGGATCCAGCGCAAGTTTTTTGGTATTGAGGCTTCACACATAAAGCCCATGGCCATTTCTAGTCCATTGCAAATGGCAATGACATGGACAGTGCCAATGTGGTTTTGCACCGCTTTGCGTTTCTTTATATTCACTTCACAATAATTTGGCTTAATGTCAGTGATAACAGGTGAGACTGTTGAGAAATATGGGGCTCTACGAGCAGAGTACCAGCTGAATAATTGCTTTCCGAAGGGGAGTTTCAAAAAGGTTTTGTAAGATTTTAGTACATAGTTATCAGACATATCGTTCCACGCTGACTTTAACAAGTCTCAAATAGGTTGATGAGTATATTGGGGTCACGAGACACAGTGCGCCCAATCTGGTTAGACCAGTTGCACTTACATTACCATATCCATCGCTTTTATACAGCGTAAAAAACGGTAACGTGATCACAACGCCTTGTGCCATGGCTTTCCTTTCTCCCCTATTTAAACTGACGCTTCTCCTAATAACGCTTGTAAAGGTTGCGTGTGTTTTTGATAGCGCTGCCAACGCCCAATAGAACGGGTGTTAATCGGTTCTCTTACTTGTACTTTACTGGCTGTTGAAACTGGCAAGTCATTGTTTTCGACCTGCAAACACTGCGCCTCCCAAGGCAAATCGCAAAAATCGAGTAGCGCTTTCACTTCTCTTTCAGGCTCATTTGCCAGTGCTTCATACGATTGTACGCGAATACTACCGGGAAAGTGGGAAGCAAAAGCATCTATCCATTGATTGAACTGCAGATAAAATTTACCAATAACATCCAGATCATAGGCGTAGGCATAGTATGGACTATGAATGGAAAAAAGTTGCCTGAAATTACCGATACAGGTATCCATCGGATTGCGCTTTAAACAAATGATTTTTGCATTGGGTAATGCGCGTCTAATGAGATCAATATAGAAAAAGTTAAAGGGTAACTTGTCGACCAAGTGTGGGGTGTTACCTCGCAAAAAACGCGTGCGTTCAATATAACGGTTACCTATTGCGGTCAGATCGCTGCTATACGCTTTTAGGATCGTGGGCGTGTCCAATACCAATTGGCTGTCAGTCTGGACAATTTGTTTCACAGCCACACCAAAGTCCTGCAACTCGCCTCCCGAGGCCACACGGGAATGGTGACTAAGAATACGCTCAACCAATGTGGTTCCACTTCTTGGCATTCCCACCACAAAAATGGGGGCGTTACTGTCCTCAAGACTCGTTTGTGATTGACTGTTTAAGTTGTTGTGTAGACAGGAAAAAAGTGATTCGAACGCATGTAAAGCATCTACACTACGCTGTCGCTGTGGGTGCTTGGCATGTAGCAATGCTTTGAAAGCATTGTCGTAGTCTTTAAGTGCTTCATATTCTTTTGCCAGCGCGTGCCCTATGTGTAACCTTGCATCCGTATTCGTCTCTACCCTTGCAGCTAGTGAATGTAAGGTTTGCAGATGGTTGCTCTGCTCACTGATCTCACCTAAATCAGACAACGCGAAATGGGCCTGATAAAAATCTGGTGCATAGTGAATTGCTCGCTCGAAGTGTTTACGCGCAATGTCAAAGTTACCGGCAAACTTTGCGCTGACCGCGAAGTTGTAATTAAACTGGGGATTGGTGGGTGCCAAGCTAAGGGATTTCTCAAAGTACACGGCGGCTTGTTGGTGCAATCCCACACGAGACAAGGACACGCCAACGGTATCGAGATCTAATGCCCGCGACAACGCTTCAACTGGCGCGTGTTCAACGCACGCTAATGCCAACTGCATGTCACCTTTTAGCGCATAACATTTCGCTAAATAGGCGTAGGTAATTGGCCTTGGTTCAAGGTCGTTAGACTTGTTGAACAACGCTATTGCTTTTTCAACCTGCCCTATTTCCACATGAATGATACCCAACAAAAAATAGGCATGAGGCTGTGAGCCATCTTGTGCTATTACCTCTACACAACATGCATGGGCTCGCTTGTAGTCGCGTTGAGAAAGGAATTTAGCAGCGTCATCAAGACGGGAAGTAATGGGGTTCATGGTTCTTTATTTCAGGTAGCTCAATACTAAAAAGGCGCTTATTACCTAAACATAAGCGCCTTTTTTTCGTTATGCATATTGCGTCAATGCGATAACTATACTACATGCCGAATTGATACTTAAACATCAATCCTATGGTGCGTGGCGTCAGCACGTAATGGCCATAATTACGCTGCAACTCAATGCCGTTAGGCTCTAACGTATCATTAAATTGTCCAAGACCAATATCTCCCACATTTCTGCGGGTTGAGGTGAAGGCGTACTTATCAAACAAATTATCGATGTACAAAGTAACTGACCACATTTCATCAGAAATAGTGGCATTAAGATTACTCACGGCAAAGCCTGGTAGTGCTTCGCCATCCTGACGCAAGCCCACCGTGGTATACACATCGCTTTGCGCGGTAATACCATAGTTAACATTCAACATTTTATCATCGAATACTTCTTGGCTATAGGTGATGCCGAACGAGAACTGATGTTCAGCCGTTCCCGGCAGACGATCGCCATCTTTACCGTCGTAATAATCTTGTAGATCTGTACCTTGTTCGTCAAATACACCGAATAAGAATGGTGCATCTGCAGTTAATTGAGCTTTTGTATACGCGTAGGTCGCGTAGGCGGTTATGTTGTCACCAACAATTGCACGCATAGAGAACTCAGCCCCTTTAGACTCAGCCCCTTTTGCGTTAACCGTAATCGGCTGCTGGCCGTTGATCGTTGCACCTGAAACTTGCGGATCTTGCCAATCTACGTAGAACAATGCGGTATTTAGTTGAAGCTTGTTTCTAAAGAAACTGGTTTTAACGCCTAGCTCGTAGTTCTGTGTCGTATCCGCTTCGTATAGCTGTTCTTCTTCCAATGCACAAACAATCTGATTATTGAGTTCATCAACGTTGTCTGGGCAAGCCGCAACGCCGTTTGCACCACCAATTCTAAACCCTTCGCTAATGGTCAGATACGCCATCGTTTGATCGGTAAACTGATAGCTTGTGTTGAACTTGAACAAGGTGCCACTGTCATCCGCCTGCGTCTCACCATAATCCAATACGATAGAATCTGAATCTCGCCCTTCAAATACTGAATAGTACAAAGGCAAGTCAACGGCAGAACGAGAAGACACTTCATACTCATAGGCACGCAAACCTAACGTGACATCCCAGTCATCAGTTAATTCATAGGTCAATTCACCAAACAAGGCTTTTTCGGTCACGTCCGATACATCAACTGAATAATATTCAAGCGCGTCAGGACGATAATTACCTTCTACACCCCATACTTCAATAGCATAGGCATCAAAGTTAGGTGTAAATTCTTTACTACTACCTTCACTGTCTAAATCGTAGTAAAACCCACCCACAATCCATGACAAAGGGCCGTCTGTTTGTGACACCAAACGCAATTCCTGCGTCAACACTTCACGCTCTTCTACCTCTTCGGTGTAGGCCGAGAAGGCTGGGAATTCTTCGTAGCTGTAATCTAAACGAATAAGTAAATCGGTTTGATCTCGCTGGCCAGTGGCTTCAAAGTTTGATAAGCCCGTCGCAGATACCAACTCCGCAAAGCCCAAATCGGCTTTCATTTCTAAGCTTAAAAGCTCATCTTGTTTTTCGCGAGGCTCTTCATAGCGGTAAGCCGATTCGTATTTACCTACTACATCACTCAATGGGTTTTGCTCAGAAAGCGCGTTGTAATGAGAAATTGAACGACCTTCAACATCTTGCTTTTGATAGAAATAAGTGAGAGTACTATCAAACCAATCATTTGGCGCCCAGCGCACAGCAATGCGGCCAGTTAGTGTGTCTTCACCGTTGGCATCTTCAACGCGCTTAAGGTTGCTATTGACGTCGTCTTGGTTTGACCAATCAGGGTCAGGCAGTGAAACACCCGCTTCCCTCACTACGTAGTTGTAATCTAAAAAGCCGGGGTTATTAAAATAGTTCAATGACGCGCGAACACCCAACTCCCCTTCGATAAGAGGGGCATTAAAAATAATGCTACTTTCACCGCCAAGCGAATCACTTTCACTGACACTAAATAGATCACCCGTGACTTCACCAGACATAAATTCCAAATCAACTTGCTTAGGTAGATAGCGAATAGCACCACCTAGCGTACCAGCACCGTACAAGGTTCCTTGCGGACCGATAAGTACCTCTACGCGGTCTACATCAACAAGTCGCATATTAAGGAAAAGAGGAATGTCACCGAAATAAGTCGCAACCGTGCCGCCATTTGAGCCCGGACCTGAAGAATTAGTATTTAAGCCGCGCACGATAATCGGCGAGTCATTACGGCCGCCTTGGTCAGTTACCGTAAGACCGGGTACCCAACGTGCAACCCCATCTAAATCTTCGATGTTCTGCTGATCTAAAACGTCAGAAGTCAGCGCTGAAATATTAATTGGCACTTCTTGAAGTGAACCACTGCGGCGCGTTGCCGTCACTTCTACTGTTTCAATTTGCTTCTCGTCTACTGATACTGTTTGGGCATGCGCCTCATGACTTGAGCAAGCTGCTAAAACTGCAACTGCTACAGCGGAGATGTGGAAAGGAGTACTCTTATTGTACATGTTCGCTCTCTTAAAATGGACATTACTAAAGAATCACCAGCCCATTCCTTTGGAGTAACAGAGTCCTTCTGATTAAGCGTTTCTAGCGTTAAATAGGTAAATATGCGTACCGGTTCGTTCACGATAGCGTTTTTATTTTTATTAGGACCTAATCGCTGAAAGGGCTAGCGTTACCTGTTTCAGCAGAATACGTGCCGGAATTTGCGCGCATTTTAATATAAAAAATCGCAAAAGCCAGAGCCAATACGGATATTTATTCAATTAAAATGCAAATTATCTCAAAAATTTTAATATAGTGACATTTAGTTATTTAGTTCCAATTAAATGACTATATAAAAACCATATAAATAACAATATGTTAATATATTTTGCTTCCAGATTAGTCAATAGAGCCCCCATTTGGTGCATTACGACTCGAATGAATACCCAAAATAAATCCAGACTGTCGTGGTGCGCCTTAGCCTCAAAAGAATACTGCGGAGAAAGCGTGCTATTTGTTTACTCGTCGATCTATAAAATCATTAAATCCGCTGTTATCTCGACAGTTAACCGTTCCTTGAGTGGGCAAGGACGTCGAGTTTGAAAAGGTAGGAATATCACGATCTTCAACTGTCACTCCCTTGTTTCTACTTAAAAAGCTGAACACTTTTCCCTTTATTGTGTTGTAGTCCAAAACAATTTCAATACCCTCGATAGCGGCTTTGTCATTTGTTTTGTAATATCTGGGAGGATTAGTTATCTGTGGAGTAGTAGTGTCAGCGGTACTTCGAGATGATTGCCTTGCGATGTCATGCAAGCGTTCTTTATTTAGGTGGTTGAAATAGTCTTGCGTGGCGCGCTGAACTTTTGACGTAGCAGCCTTTCTTTTTGTGATCGCAGGTTCAGAAACTTCTTTTGCTAAGCGTTCTTTCTGTAAGGATGGGTCACTAATAGCATTTCTAAAATTAGGGGAAATATCACGCGTCTTTACTTGATTACTATCGGTTCGACGTTTAGCGCTAGTACCTTTCACTTCTGGCGACTCTGGTTTACTTTCAACCTTTATTGGTACTGGCTTTTGTTGAAGCACTTTATTTGGCCGCAAAAGTATTGCTTTTAGCAATTGTGGTCTGACTTCTTGCATATTAAAAGGCTTGCTATCCGTACTTAATGCTAGCGCAATTAGCAGCAAACCATTGATTGCTAGAGAGAGTGTGACAGCACTAAAGGTGAATGTGTGTGGCGCACTTGTTTTAGAAAATGAATGGAAATCATCACCTTTGCTATCAATCCTTTGCTCAATCATTAATGCATCCGTTTGCAAAAGCACGTAGCATTTGAGCTTCAATCAACCAATAAGTTCAGATTAACTTCACTGAAAGAAAGTTGTCTTAAATTTGGACTTTAGCGTATTAAATTTGAAAATTTGGAGCGGGAAACGAGATTAGCCAAATGCCCGACACTCGGTCGCGGACCCAAAAAGGGGTCGCATAGAAACAACTAGCCAAGCGGATTTTTGAGTTTATAGTATGAAAATTTGGAGCGGGAAACGAGATTCGAACTCGCGACCCCGACCTTGGCAAGGTCGTGCTCTACCAACTGAGCTATTCCCGCATAGAGTCGATGCTTTGCATCATATAGATAATCTAACTGATTTCTAATGGTCAGATTTAAAATTTGGAGCGGGAAACGAGATTTGCCAACTGGCCGACACTCGGTCGCGGGCCCACTAGGGGTCGCGCTTTTCACGCCCACTGAAAGTAAAATTTACTATCAGCTTTTAAAATTTGGAGCGGGAAACGAGATTCGAACTCGCGACCCCGACCTTGGCAAGGTCGTGCTCTACCAACTGAGCTATTCCCGCAACAAAAGAGGCACTTCGTTTGAAGTGGTGCGCATTTTACAAAAATTTTGGGGTAACGCAACCTTTAATTCTACTTTTTTTGCCCCTTCTAGCGTGAATGCCTAAATCGTAAACACTTTCTCTCGGTAGTAGCGCATTTCTTCAATAGATTCGCGAATATCGTCCAGTGCCAAATGGACGCCTTTCTTGGTAAAACCATCGAGAATTTCTGGCTTCCAGCGACGGGTAAGTTCTTTAATCGTACTCACATCAATACTGCGGTAATGAAAATACGCCTCGAGTTCTGGCATGTACTTCACCATAAAGCGCCTGTCTTGTCCGATGGTGTTGCCACAAAGTGGTGATTTGCCAGCATCTACCCACTGCGATAAAAATGCGATGGTTTGCTGTGCGGCTTGCGCTTCGTTGACGCGACTTTCGCGACAACGTGCAGTCAGCCCGCTTTCTCCGTGTACTCGGGTACACCACTCATCCATATTATCGAGCACGCTATCAGGCTGATACACTGCAATTACTGGCCCTTCTGCGAGAATATTAAGCTGAGCATCGGTCACAATAGTAGCAATCTCCATTACTACACAGGTTTCAGGATCAAGCCCGGTCATTTCCATATCGATCCATACAAGGTTGCTATCGTGTTTACTCATTGTGTTCCTCATTGCGCGACAGACATGGTAACCATGTCCTACAAACGTTATCATTGGCATAGTATACGTGAACTAGAAAAGAATCGTGGCGAAAAAACCAAAACTTACACAACGACAGAAGCGCCAAGTTGCAGCGAACAGAAGCAAGCGCTTGCGTGAAAAGCACGCCTCTAAAGGCACAGCTAATCTTGATGAAAGCACATTAGAAAGCGGCACAGTTATCGGTCGCTTTGGTAAACATGCCGATGTAGAAGACAGTCATGGTGTTGTTTCACGTTGTCATATTCGCCGTACGGTGGACTCCGTGGTGTGCGGTGACAAAGTATTTTTCAGTAAAGGTGACGATGCTGAATCCGGTGTAAGTGGCGTTATAGAAATTGTTAAAGATCGCCACTCGGTTCTCACTCGCCCTGACTACTACGATGGCATAAAGCCGATTGCCGCTAATATTGACCGTATTATTGTGGTAAGCGCCATTCTCCCCTCTCTTTCACTTAATATCATCGATCGCTATTTAGTGGCCTGCGAAGATATTGGCATAACCCCACTTATCGTGCTCAATAAAGTCGAGCTTTTGAGTGATGAAGAACGGGAACTGGTTCGAACCCAGCTCAAAACCTATGAGGAACTTGGCTACGAAGTCCTGTTTACCAGCTGTAAAACCAAAGAAGGCATAGATGCACTCAATCACTACCTCAATGACAATATCAGCGTATTTGTCGGGCAATCTGGGGTAGGTAAGTCGAGCTTGATCAATCAAGTGCTGCCTGATGCAGATGAATTAACGGGGGAAATATCTGATAACTCAGGGTTGGGCCAACACACCACCACCGCCGCCAAACTCTTGCACTTGCCAGCTGGTGGAGACCTTATCGATTCGCCTGGGGTACGTGAGTTTGGCTTATGGCACATTCCCACAGAACGCATCACCTGGGGCTTCAAAGAGTTCAGAGACTACTTAGGCGGGTGTAAATTCAGAGATTGTAAGCACTTGAACGACCCGGGGTGCCTCTTAAGAGAAGCCGTAGAGGAAGGTAAAATTAGTGCTGAACGCTTCGAAAGCTACCATAAAATATTAACTACTATGGAAGAACAGCGGCCCAGTCATAGCCTACCACCAGGGGCGTAAGTAGCACTTGCGAAACATTTGATCTCGCAAGTGCAGGCGGATTTTCTTCCTAAAGTCAAAACGACTTATAGCTATTTGATCGTATCCATAATGTTAAAGTTGCCCGAAGCGTGTTGACTTAAGGTACAATTGCCCCCGTAAAAGAATTGGAGATATTTTGTGTTAGATTGGCTCAAGGTTAATTTACAGTACATAACCCCTAAGCATTTACTTTCCCGCCTAGTGGGAATGCTTGCTGAGGCTGAAATGGGAAGTGTAACCACGTTTTTCATCAAACTGTTTATCAAGCAATACAATGTTGATATGACAGAGGCGTTACATGAAGACCCTACACATTACCGTAGCTTTAATGCGTTTTTTACTCGCCCCCTAAAACCTGGCGCTCGTCATATTGACGGTAACCAGGACGTTCTTATTCATGCGGTAGACGGCACAGTTAGCCAATTTGGCGACATTAAAAGCGACAGTATATTTCAGGCAAAAGGGCATGATTTTAGTCTCACCACATTACTGGGTGGTAAACCGGATATTGCCGCGCCGTTTAAAAACGGTAAGTTTGCCACGATTTACCTTGCGCCCCGCGATTATCACAGAATACATATGCCTGTTGATGGCACACTAACAGACATGATTTACGTGCCGGGAGAGCTCTTTTCAGTCAACCCACTTACCGCACAAAACATCCCAGGCTTATTTGCGCGTAATGAACGTGTTGTCGCGCTGTTTGATACCCCCGTAGGAAAAATGGCTATGGTACTGGTGGGCGCGACTATTGTGGCGAGCATCGAAACCGTGTGGGCGGGAACAGTTACCCCTCCTGCGGGTAAAAATGTGCAGCACTGGACCTATGAAAATGAAGCTGCAGTTACCCTTGAAAAAGGCGCTGAGTTGGGTCGCTTTAAGTTGGGCTCTACAATTGTGGTATGTTTCGAAAAAGACATGATCGATTTTGACGATTTAGCGCCTGGTATGGTTACCCGTTTGGGTGAGCCAATGGCAAGTAAGGTAGCCGCTACAGAAGGTAAAGAAGACGCGCAGCAGGAGAATGATTCTGCATCTGAGGGCGCTGACAGCTAGTTTATGGATGCTGTTAAAAAAAGTCTGATATCCCTTCACTTTACCGTTGTATTACTGGGTGGCACTGCGCTTTTTTCGCGATTAGTGCCATTAACTGCCAGTGATATCACGTTAGTGCGCTCAATATTTGCCTGCTTGGCCCTTTTTGCGTTTTTGAAAATAGCCAAAGACAAGATCACACTCAATTCTAAAAAAGATTACGGCGTTGCAGTGGGACTTGGCCTTCTGATGGCGCTTCACTGGGTTACCTATTTTGCCGCAATGCAATACGCTGGAGTCTCTGTAGGTATGATCGCACTGTTCACCTTTCCAGTCATCACAGTGCTAATCGAACCTTTTTTCGAACGCGTCAGACTGGTATGGCAAGATATTGTATCTACGTTGACGGTCATTTTCGGGGTGTATCTCATTGTACCGGAGACCTCTCTTGAAAATGACGTCACACTGGGCGTGTTGATAGGTATTGGCTCCGCCGTACTCTATTCATTTAGAAACCTTATCCATCGCAAACACTTTAAACACTACAGTGGCGCACAGGCGATGGCGTGGCAAACCCTAGTGATCAGCGTGTTAATGCTACCTGTAGGTAGTCAGGAAATCGTGCAAGCATCCTCAAGCTCGTGGCTTATGCTAATACTTCTAGGCACTGTATTCACGGCTTTACCTCATGCGTTGATTGCCACCAGCCTGCGGCATTTAAGGGCAAAGACATTTTCTTTGATCGCTTGTATGCAGCCTTTATATGGAGTGCTGTTGGCCGTGTTACTACTTAATGAAAAACCAGGTTGGAGCACCTTATTGGGCGGAATATTGATCACTTCCGCGTCTATTTACGAAACGCTCAATACCCATAAGTTACATAATTCAAATAACTCGTAACACCAAGGATAACGCGGGAATGCTAATCTATGCGCACCGGGGAGCCAGTAAAGCGGCGCCTGAAAATTCAATCAAAGCATTTACGTTAGCGTTTCAGCAAGATGCTGACGGTATTGAGTTTGACACCTATCAGCACGAGGGGGGAATTGTCGTATTCCACGACAGAATGCTTAGGCGCAGAGCTCGCGTAGAAGGCTATTTACTAGATACGCCATGGTCGTCCTTATTCTCTTTAAATATAGGAGAAGGAGAAGTCATCCCTACCCTAGCCCAAGCCATAGCCACTGTGCCAAGCGACAAGTACTGTAACATAGAAATTAAGCACCTTGATGACGTCGATAAATGGGTATTGGAAGTAAAGAGTGCCGTTCAAAACAGCGCGCTAACGGCTAAGCAAATACTTGTGTCATCCTTCAATCACCACTGGCTGTTAGACATAACGAAGCGGTGGCCTGAAGTTAACATTGGTGCACTCACTGCTAGCTATGATTTGGATTGTACCGCTAGCGCCAAAGCCTTAGGCGCATACTCAATCAATATTGCTCTTGATGCGGTAAACCCGCAATTTGTACAAACCGCCACGGATGAGGGGTTTAAGGTATATGTCTACACGGTGGATGAGCCTAGAGATATGATGATGCTGGCACATTGGGGGGTGAGTGGCATCTTTACCAACGTCCCAGACATCGCCATTGACGTATTGGGACAAGATCGCCTTTCACGATATTAAAGAATAACTACTTCAGCTCTGTCGACAAATGCTCTGAAAAGACCGTCTTCTTACAACATTTACACTGACGATAAAGACGCATATTCACCCAGTGACCGGCTACTATCAGCAAAGCGCCAAACGCAATAGTAAAAGGCTCGTAGTGATGACCCAAAATATCCTTATTCCAGTATATTGCCCCCCCACTAAACAATAACACCAGTGGGTAATACTTTCCGTGATAACGCAATGCGCCGCTTAACAGAGCCACTGCGCCCAGCAACATCGAAAAAGTCAGGATCGTTCTTTCAAACCAAACTTGTGCAAAGAAACTAGAACCAATAAGAGGAAGTAACGGTACTAATACGGGCAACGCCAGACAATGCAACGCACACAAACTCGACACCCAAATGCCTAGTCTGTCTAATTTTGTTGGATTCTCATCAATTGGGTTCATTACCGTTTATACCGCCGTGCAAATAATATACGTCATACGATTAGCGCTAGAGCGTGTTGATCTTTGCTGTTTACTTTGATAATCACGCTATATGGTCAAGTCAGAAAGCCTGCCCAGCGAGTAAGTATCCTGACAGCAAACATCAGCACACCCTAGAGACGTTATATTATAACAGAATCCAGACAATGAAACACCTCCACACAGTAAATTTTGTGATAAATGAGACGAAACTAGACTAATGAACGATAACGGTAGACAGGAATAACCGACGAGAAAATAGTAAAACGCTTTACCGATTAATAAGTTAACATTTTATTCGTGGGGAGCAGACTCGGAAATATCGGACAGATTAACAGGGTTATCCTCACGCCTTGCTAGTTCAGCTCCTTCAGCGTCACCGTAACCAAGATTTCGCTTGGCTACTTTAGGGGCATCTGCAAAGCGGTCCGACACAGAAATAAGATTAAAGCCCTCTTTTTCAAGGGAGGGAAGGTGCTGTTGCAAAAAGCGTATTGTCTCAGGATGAGGATGACCAATCACCACCACTTCGCCTTTCTGTCGTGCTATACGTTTCATTTTTCTAAACTGTGAGAGAAGGAAATCTTCATCTAGCTGATGGTCTAGAAAAACATGTCGGCTAGCACTTGGCACCGCAAAGCGTTCGGCAATCTCTTTGCCTTTACTTAATACCGTGGTTCGGCTATCGACAAAAAACAAACCTTGGCGCTTTATTTCCTTCATTAGCGCTTCCATGGCAGAAGCTTTACCGGTAAAGGCGCTTCCCATATGATTATTGACGCCTATGGCATTGGGAATACTTTTAATCGCTTTACGCAAGGTGTATGTGATAGCACCGGCAAACATATCGGTAGTCAGTCCCAGTGGTCCCATATTTTTATCTGAAGTGGCTTGCATTGGCATATGAAGCATTACCGGGCGCCCCTCTTTTTCAGCACGGTGCGCTATTTCTGATGCCAGGGGAGTTTGAGGTAAAATGGAAAAAGCAACTTCTCGAGGAAGTGAGAAAGCAGCGACATCGGATGGCCGGTAACCAAGGTCATCTAATATTATAATTATGTCCGACTTTGCTGAAACCCACGGGCAATAGAACCCACTTAGTACACAACAAAAGTACGTGATTAAAAGACGCAAACGCATCTATAAATATCCATTTTTTTATATCGTTATTATTTAAGCGCACTAGACAATTTAGCTTGTCTTATGCCTAGCATACCAATAAGTGCTTTAGATTCAACAAAACAACGCGACTTAACCGCCAGAACTGCATAAAAAATTCACGCATTCTATGTAAAGGAGCGTAAAACTTATGTAAATACGTTTCTGGATACTTAAGTAACAGTCGGCTTAACGCTATGTTGAACGCTTTAGTAGCAAAGCAAAAAGGTATCGATATGATTTCATCTACTCAAGAACCACTATCCAATCAGCAATTCGTTTCAGGTCAGCGGCCCCCAAAACCACCGCAGACCGAACTCAATCAGCAGCAAACAGAAACCGTTCAATCGATTTTAGCCAACTATGATGCTGATTCGTTAACCGGTGATGATGCCAAAGCAATTATTGAAGCGTTTAAAGAAGCCGGAATTCAACCCGGAGAATCGCTGGAAAGTGTGATGGAACAAGCGGGCTTCGATGCGAAACAGTTGGGTGAATTAGCTGGACTGGAGAAAGGTATGCCCCAACGCCCATTACCTCCTACCGCCACGTTCGAGACAACAGTCTAATAAAGGTGTGTTTAGTTAAACCAGATAGTGGGGTTTAAGGCTTTACCTTTGTGTCGAATTTCGAAATAGAGGTTGGGGTATTCTTGTCCCCCACTACGCCCCACCAAAGCAATTTGTTCGTTTTGCCTCACTTCATCTCCCGCTTGCTTTAAGAGCGCCTGGTTATGACCGTATACACTCATATAGCCATCGCCATGATCAATTATCGACACTAAGCCAAAACCGCGAAGCCAATCAGCATACAACACACGCCCCGGCGCGATGCTGTTTACTGGCGAGCCTTCAGAGCCGTCAATAATGATTCCCTTCCAACGCACTTGACCTTGTCGTCGATTACCAAACAGGTTTCTAATCCGCCCCTTAACTGGCGCGGTCAATTTACCTTTCAACTTTGCCAATCCATCTAAACTAATCTTGGCTTCTCTGGCCGCGCGTTCAGCCGCAAGACGTGCCACTTCAATGGCATCAATTAACGCTTTTTCATCGGCTTGCAGTGCTTCTATACGCTGGCTTTCACTGGCAATAGTCTTATTTATCTTTTTAAGGGTGGCTTTTCTATCGTCTTGACGCGTAATTAATACTGCTCGCTGGTTTTCCTGATCCAGTTGAAGCGCAGCGAGCGATTGTGCTTTTTGCTCAAGTTCAGCATTTACCGTTTCTAAGCGCGCAACGTTTTCCCGAAAGCTTTCAATTTCCTGCTGCCGCGCCTTAGCGACATATTGATAATAGGTGATAACCCTTTCAAAGGTACGTGCGTCGTCTTGATAAAAAAGCATTTTTGCATAGTCGTAGTGACCCGCCATAAAGGCGCTTTTTAATTGACTAGACAACAGAGATTGTTGTTGGCGAATAGCGCTCTTTAGCGTTTTCTGTTCGTTAATTAGCGCGGTTTGTTCTTGTTCCACTTGTTTTAGGGATTGTTGGGTAAGTGAAAGAGCTTTGGCAATTTTTGCAATTTCCAGCTCAGAGGTTTTCAAAACCCCTTCTAATTCCTGTGCGCTGGCTTTGTTGTTTTCCAGCACCTGTTGTCGTGCGCGTAATTCGGCTTGTAATTCGGCGAGTTTCTCACGTTGGCTTGATGGATCATCCTCTTGCGCCAATGCTATGACATTCCACTGAAAAATCGCGAAGATGCAGAGCAATGTTAAACGTGGAGAGAATAAACGAGAAAACATAAATAAACTCCAATGTCCGTCATTTGTAGGGTGAACTTTACGTTAAAGCCGCGCACTGGCCTATCTTAGTAGGGTCAGTGTATCTGAGGCAAGCGTCTATGCCCAGTCCAATTTAGTCGTAATATCAATCATCTAAAGCAATTTAAATGGGCTGTCTTGATTGTAAGCCATGGCAGACTGGTTTCTCAGCCATTTTTCTATATACTTTGCACTCTTTTCATGGTCTGTAGACAGGGTTAGAGGTAATGGATCAACTAATTGAGTTTGCTGGCAACAACATTGTGCTTGCTGGTATTTGGGTAGCACTGGTTGCCATGCTGATATTTAGCTATATCAGTGGATTGACATCATCGGTCAAAGAATTGGGTACGCACGAAGCCACACTTCTTATGAATAAAGAAGACGCTATTGTACTTGATACAAGGCCTGCAAAAGATTTCAAATCAGGGCATATTCTGGGGGCAAAGCAAATTAAACCCGAAGAATTGCGCGAGAAAAACTTCAAGAAACTTGAAAACAGTAAAGACAAACCCATTATCGTAGTATGCGCTATGGGTAATCAGGCTCGTGGTACAGCAAATGCGATGCTTAAAGCAGGCTTCGCGAATGTGAGTGTATTAAAAGGCGGCATGAATGCATGGCAAAGCGCCAGCCTTCCCGTTTCGAAATAACAGGTAACCTTATGAGCAAAGTAGAACTTTACACCAAGGGTCATTGTCCTTATTGCCAGCGAGCCAAAGCGCTCCTCACGCAAAAAGGTGTAGATTTTATTGAATACCCCATTGATGTGAAGCCCGAACTTCGCGATGAAATGATTGAGCGCGCGAATGGTGGCTGGACGGTACCGCAAATCTTCATTGATGATCAGCACATTGGTGGCTGTGACGATATGATGGCTTTGGAAGCACAAAGTAAACTGAACCCAATGCTGGGTTTAGCGTAAAGCGTCAGCGCGTACAATAACGACTGCATTTAAATAAAACGACAATTAAATAGGAAATCCCATGGCTGACGAAAATCAGACAAATAACGGCGAAGCAACTGAAGCACAAGCGCAACAGAGTGCACAGTTCAATATTCAGCGTATCTACACAAAAGATATCTCTTTTGAATCGCCTAACACGCCAGGTATTTTCACTAAAGAGTGGAAGCCAGAAATTAAGTTAGACATCGATACTGCAACGAATAAATTAGATGAGAACGTATTCGAAGTAGTACTTTCAGTGACAGTAACTGCAACACTTGGCGACGAAACTGCATTTTTATGTGAAGTTCAGCAAGCCGGTATTTTTGCTATTGGCGATATGCCAGATCAGAACAAAGCACACACGCTAGGGTCTTTCTGCCCTAACATGTTGTTCCCATATGCCCGTGAAGCCATTTCAAACCTGGTTAACCGTGGCACATTCCCTCAGCTTAACCTTGCACCGGTTAACTTTGACGCCATCTTCGCGGCATATGTACAAAAACGTGCACAGCAAGCGCAAGGCGAAGCGCCGAAAATGGACGCGTAATTAACGTGAAGTCGAATTCGGTTTCTGTATTAGGGGCGGGCTCTTATGGCACCGCCCTTGCTTTTTGCCTCGCGAGAAATGGCAACCCCACATTGTTATGGGGTCGCGACAAAGCTCATATGGCTGAATTAGCTGAAGCCAGGGAGAATGCGCGCTATTTACCAGGAGCGACCTTTCCCGACGCACTCAGTGTGAATGGAAATTTACCAGAAGTGGTCGCGGCTAGTCAGGATATTTTAATTGTCGTGCCAAGCCACGCTTTCAGTGACATGCTCAAAAGCTTAAAGCCATTGCTTAAGCCACACCATCGCATTATTTGGGCGACAAAAGGCTTAGAGCCTAAAACAGGCAGGTTGCTGCGTGACGTTGCCGAGGAAATTTTAGGCACTGATTATCCTTTGGCAGTGTTATCCGGCCCTACCTTCGCGAAAGAAATGGTGGCGGGTTTACCTACGGCCATCTCATTGTCTTCCACCGATGATACCTTAAGCGATGAGTTTGCAGCCAAACTCCATTGTGCTAAGTCGTTTCGCGTTTATAAAAATTCCGACTTCACTGGCGTACAGCTGGGCGGTGCGGTCAAAAATGTGATCGCCATTGGTGCGGGATTAGCTGACGGTCTTGGCTTTGGAGCCAATGCTCGTACAGCACTGATAACCCGTGGTTTAGCTGAGCTTACCCGCTTAGGGGTCAAACTCGGTGCGAACCCAGAGACCTTTATGGGTATGGCCGGCTTAGGTGACCTAGTACTCACTTGTACTGATAATCAGTCGCGAAATCGTCGCTTTGGTCTCGCATTAGGCCAAGGTAAAAGTGTAGATCTTGCTATGGCTGAAATAGGACAAGTAGTGGAAGGTTATCGCAATACCGAAGAAGTCCATGTGTTGTCTCAAAAAGTAGGTGTAGAAATGCCCATATGTGAGCAAATCTATGCTGTGCTGTATCACGGGAAATCACCTAAAGAAGCAGCACTTACGCTGCTGGGTCGAGACTTAAAGCAAGAAGCGTAAATTATACGCTTCTTCCCTCTTGTTCTATGGACACACCAGCACTTTCTCGATACGCAGACACAACCGCCTCCAAAACACTCTGATACCCGTTGATCACTGCCTGCCTTGCAGAGAAATAGCTCCGTTGCGCATTGAGCAAGTTCAAAAAGTCTGTATCCCCCGCTTTATATCGCACACTTGCCAGCCTGTAGAGCTGCTCGTTGTTTTCTTGCGAAGCCAGCGTATAAGCATAATTTTGCCGCTGATAAAGCAGGTTTGTGTGGCTGTTCAAGAGCGTTTGGGTGGCCTCAATCACTGTCTGTCGGTATTGCACAATGGCGATATCCACATCAGTTTTTGCCGCTTGTTCTGCGGCCGCGAGTCGGCCGCCATCAAATAATGTCGCCGCCGAACTAATGGCCGCGCCCAACGTCCACCCCTTAGCAAGCTCAAGTAAGTCACTAACACCAACATCAGCACTTAAACTCATTCCAGGCAGGCCTGCAACTGACGCTTCATAAAACGCTAAGTCAGCCTGTTTAAACTGCGCAATAGCCAATTGTATATCAGGGCGATGATGCAAAACGTCAGCAGTGAGTTGTGGCGCCAAGTCGGGAATTGTGAAGTCCGATAATGATAGGGAAAGCACGGGTGTAAACAGAGGTGACTGCACAAGCGATTCGTCTTTCCCCAGAAGTGCAGCAAGCGCTCTTTCATTGAGGGTCAGACTATTGCGAAGTTTTAATACTTCTGATTCTGCACTTATTAATGTATTGCGCTGCTGCGATACCTCAATGCCCGATGTATCCCCTTCCTCAAAGCGAATTTGAACCAGTTTTAATAATGCATCACTGGTTTGTACATTTTGCACGGCGATATCTAGTCGAGCTCGAAGTGAAATGTGCTCAAGTAACGTACTGATAAATAGTGCCTGTATATCTAATAGGGCGTCAGTGTACTGGTATTGCGCCGCGTCTACGCCGAGTTGTCGGCTGCGCTGTTGTGCAGCGCGCGTACCCCAAATGTCAGCGTCGTAACTTAGCCCCACACTTCCAGAGGTAGCATGACTTGATGTTCCCGTTGTGAAATCTCTGCCACTTCGACCTGTAACACGGCTCGTCAATGTAGGCATATCACCCGCTTTTGCTTGTACTAGTAACGCTTGCGCTCGGGTAATGCGCATTTTCGCCTGAGACAGGTTCAAATTTTCGCGTTCAAGATCGGCCATTAATGGTTCGAGCTGAGCCACATTAAATACTCGCCACCAATGGGTCGAAAGCGTGTTTTCGGGTAAGGCCTGATGCTGCTCGGTAAAAACCGCTGTTTTTGTGTTTGATAACGCAGTCGACGGAGAATACGCACAGCCAGTCATCAACAGCATACTCACTACTAAAATGGTAACCAATCGCATGGCTAAAGGTAATGAAAGCATGGGGTTACTCCTCTGCCAGCGCATCAATAGGATTAAGCTTTGAGGCCTTTTGAGCGGGAGCATATCCAAAGACTAAGCCAACCGCGAGTGACGTCAAAAAGGCCAATATAGGCGGCAAGGCTGTGTAGGCTACAGGTACACCCACTGAGGCCATAATAATCACGACAATGTAGCCTAATAGAATGCCGAATATGCCGCCCAATACGCACACGACCCATGCTTCGATGTTGAACTGACGCAATATATCCCGGGGTTTAGCCCCTGTGGCAATGCGAAGGCCAATCTCGCGTTTGCGTTCTGACACATTAACCAACATGATATTCATTACACCAATCCCGCCTACGAAAAGAGAGATGGCTGCCACAGAAGCCAACAACACTGTTAGCGTGTCTTGAGTTTCAGTTACCGCTTCAACCAGAGATTCAGTTGAACGTACCATGACATCTTCTTGCCCGTGTCGCTGTGTTAACAACGCAAGTACGGCGTCTTTCACTGTCGTCGCCACATCAGTACTTTGTGCTTTTATCGTAATACTGCTCAAGTAATCTCGCCCAAACACCTTTAAGCGTCCGGTAGTGATGGGAATTAGCACTTCATCGTCCATATCGTTACCACCAGCGCTTGCCCCTTTTGAATGCAGTACACCGACGACTTGATAAAACCCATTCTGCATCAGAATGTACTCGCCCACCGCGCGGTATTTATCTTCAAAAAGGGTTTCAGCAACGGTATTGCCTATCACGACAACAGGGGCAAAAGCGGCAACATCTTCTTCACTGAAGAAAACCCCCTGAGCCATTTGCCAATCTTTGGCGTGAAAATAGTCAGGTGTTGTCCCGGTAATTCGGCCTGAGAAGTCATTTTCACTGTAGCGAATGGTGGCACGCGCACTGCGCTCTGGTGCCACGTAAGCGACACCTGATAACGCTTTAAGCGCATTGGCATCATCTAACGTTAACGACGCGATATCGCCTGATGAACGCATATTTCTGCCTCCAGGGCGAACTGAGATCAAATTGGTGCCTATCGTCTCAATTCGCTCAAGCACTTGCTGCTTGCCACCTTCACCCATAGCCATCATGGTAACCACTGCCGCCACACCGATAATAATGCCAAGTAAAGTAAGCAAGGTCCTAAACCAGTTCATCTTAAGGGCGCTAAACGCCATAGAAAGCGCAGATATCAATGAGATACTTGGATATGGCTTTATGGTCGTATTTTCTGTATTCATGTTATTTACTGGCACAGCAGGCGGGCTAACCACAGTGCTCTGGTTAGCGCATCGCTCAGTCGCGGTATCCCTGACGATGCGTCCATCGAGTAAATGAATTTGTCTGTCGGCGCACTCGGCAACCGCTTTATCATGGGTTATTAAGATAACAGTGACACCTTCGGCATGTAATTCGCGAAGCAGCCCCAGTAACTGATCACCACTCGCTGAATCAAGTGCGCCAGTGGGCTCATCAGCTAAAATGACTTCTGCACCATTAATTAACGCCCGCGCCACTGATACCCGTTGCTGTTGTCCGCCAGAGAGCTCACCAGGCTTATGTTCTTTTCTCGTTGACAGGCCGAGTTTATCCAGCAACTGCTGTGCTTTTTGCGTACGCGCTTCAGTTGGCATTCCACTATAAATTGCAGGTAATGCAACGTTTTCCGTTGCATTAAGAGACGATAGTAATTGGTAACGCTGAAAAACAAAGCCAAAAGTTTTAAGGCGAAGTGCCGACAGCTGATCGGGATTTAAGGCAGAAACCGACTGCCCATGAATGCGATACTCACCATGAGACGGTGTATCCAGACAACCTAAAATGTTCATTAGGGTCGATTTACCTGAGCCAGATTGGCCCATAATGGCTACAAGCTCCCCTTTTTCGATAGATAATGACACGTTGTCTAATGCCACTACCTCGACACCTTCCGTTTTATAACAGCGTGAAACGCCTTCTAGTTGTATCAGTGACATGCTAGAAACCGTCGCGACGTCGAGGAGGGCCTTCTGCTGGCTGTCCGCCAGGAATTTTACGGGTAGTTGTTGCAGACGTTGCGCTGCCATCCGCTAAGCCAACGACGACTTGATCCCCCTCTGACAGCCCCTCTAGTATTTGTATATGTGTTCTATTCTTAATGCCCACTTTCACCATAGTGCGCACTGTATCGTCGCCTTGTTTAAGTAATACAAACGTCTTTTGATTGCCACCTTTCACCGCGGCTAGGGGTACTGACAGTGCATTCTTTTCCTGTGCTTGGACAAAGAAAACTTGTGTTGTCATGGCATCCATTAAAGTACGTTCTGTGTTATCAATGTCGATAAGCACCTGATAAAGTACCACGTCATTGAGAACCGTAGGCGTAGGTAATACCTGGCGAACGGTAGAATGGTAAAAGGTTTTGTTATCGCCCAGTGTAGAGAAATAGACTGGCATGCCTCGCGTTATTTTTTGTACATCGGCCTCAGATACTTCCGCGCGCAATGTCATCACCGACAAATCAGAGATTTGTAATAGTAAAGGGGCATTTTGGTTGGCATTTAAGGTTTGCCCTTCACGCACTTTAAGTGAGGCGATAGTGCCTGATATCGGCGCGTAAATCTTGGCAAAGCCCAATTTAGTAATATCGCCTTCCAGTGAAGCCTGATCTGCTTTAATTTGTGCGATACTGGCGGAGATTTTGGTATCGATGACCTTTAGGTTAGTGTTGCTGCTCACCACCACGTCCTGGCTTACCGCATTTTGTTCAAACAAGTTTGCATTGCGCTTAGCTCTTACTTCAGCGAGTTCACGCTCTGCTCGGAGTTGTTCTAGCTGCGCTTTTTTACTGTCTAAATCCGCCTGCGCTTTTTGTACCTGGGTATCAAATACTCTGGCGTCTATTGCGACTAGCAATTGCCCTTCTTCGACTTCGTCGCCTTCCTCAACGTAGATTTTTTCAACTTGCCCTGATACTTGAGCGCCCACTTCTACGTGACGCTTTGGCTCAAGTTGCCCCGTGGAAACTAAACTAACTTCGATATCTTGTTTCTGGGCGACTTGAAAAAGAAAATCAGTGCCTTGTGGCGACGTAAAGTAAATTGAATAGACGGCAAGGGTGGTGGCAATAACAATAGCAGCCACCAGCAAGAATCTGAGTGAAAACGGGAATTTCAAAGCATTCGGTCCATTGTAAAATGAGAATGCAATATAGCGAATGTAAAGATTGACTACGAGGCTCAATCTTTACATTTACGCTATCTTTACAGTGAAAGAATTGAAACGTAACCTATTGAGTTAACTAATTAAAACAGACTTTACCTGAACTTAAACCCATACATTTTGTACGGTTAACGTGCCCCTTCATAGCCAAACTGGCGCCAACTTTCATAGACAAAAACTGATACTGCATTTGATAAATTCATGCTTCGACTATCTGGCAACATGGGAATGCGAACACGTTGCTCCGGAGGCAATGATTCAATCACATCACTTGGTAAACCACGGGTCTCAGGACCGAATAAAAGCGCATCACCTTTCTTGTACTGGACATCACTGTGAAAAGCTTTGCCTTTGGTTGTACAGGCGAATACACGATTAGGCTTAGCATCTTCTAAATACGCATCTAGATTGGCATGCCGCTTAACATGAGCAAATTCATGATAATCTAAGCCAGCTCGGCGTACACGCTTGTCATCCCAATCAAAGCCCAGGGGTTCAATAAGGTGCAATGTAAAGCCACTGTTTGCACACAAACGAATAATGTTACCCGTATTAGGGGGTATCTCAGGTTGATAAAGTACGATATCTAACATGCTCGGTAAGTACCCTTAGAACCAGCTAAATCAGCCATTTTACACTTATTCATCACAAATCAATACGTATTAACACGGTGATATTTATGGCGCTGAAAGAAAATCGAATACACGTGTTAATACGCGCTGCCGAATATCGTCGGACTCAGCAAACAGTTCGTGGTACGCACGGGGTATAATTTCCAGCGTGGCATTTGGCATGGTCTGCGCCACCTTTCGCTGGCGTTTGTTGTCAATTATGGTGTCACTATCAGCACTAAGAATCAGGGCAGGTGTCCTTATTCCTCCCGCACTTTGCTCTATGGTATGCATCGCCTCATGTGCAGCGGCAAGCCACTCAGTCGTTACTCCACCCAACTGAATTTCTTGTTCTTCATCATAAAGCTCTCGAAACAATGCGTAGCGACTTTTGCTATGGGTTAATTTGTTAAGTGAAAAAGGAAACGCGATGTAAGGTGTTTGCCCAAAAAAATATCCGGCATCTTTCTTCTTCATTCGGTTAACGGCTAATCCAGTACGAATGAGTCCATTTGCTAACCAATTCGGTAAAGCAGGCTTAATGCCGAACATAGGTGATGCCAATACCGCTTTTGAAAACAAGTATGGTCTACGCAATAACGTAAGTGCACCAATGGCTCCTCCCATTGAGTGACATACTAAATGCAACTCACCTTGTTGATTGGGTTCCACCACTGTGTCTATAAAAGTGATGAGATCGTCTACATAATCATCAAAATTTGCTACGTAGCCGTGTTGGCGGTCACGAGTCATGCGGTCTGACAACCCTTGCCCTCTGTGATCCAAAATAAAAACAGCGAAACCATTTTGAAAAAAATCAAAGATCAGCTCTTTGTACTTAAGGTATGACTCTATACGCCCCGAACTGATCACCACTGTGGCTTTCGGTGAAGGCGGAATACAATATGCGAATCTTACCGTTACACCATCTTTTCCGTTAAAGCGCCCCAGTGTAACCTGCTCTTGCCAAAACGGATTTATCTGCTTGGCCAATGTGGTTGCTAAGTTATTTTCAGACGTCAGCGTCCAACCCATGTGTCACCTATTTACCAGTCAATCTTCGCAAAGCAAGTAGTTATGACTTAGGAAAAGATAGCGAAACTCGCAATCCTCCCTTTGTGGCTGGCTTTGCAATAATCCGCCCATGATGCAATTCAACGGCAGCTTTTGCAATGGATAACCCTAATCCCACGCCTCCAGATTCACGTTCTCGGGCGAGCGTAGCGCGATAAAAGGGAGCAAAAACTCGGTCACATTCCTCTACAGCCAGTCCATCACCGTCGTCAGTGATGTGAATAGACCAGGTTTGCGCGTCATCGCTAAAGGTGACGTCAGTAACTAACTTGCTATGTCTAATCGCATTGCGAAGCACATTTTCAACCGCCCTGCATAGCAACATACTATCTATATTGACAACTAAATTTGGAACGTCTGCAATACGCAACTGTTTGTTCTTATTAGCCGCTTCAAACTGTGCATCGGTAAACACGTCGTATAACGCTGTTGAAAGTGATTGTTTGTGTCGGTTGATTTCACCGGCTTCTGCGCGACTTAACGTAAGCAGTTGACTCACAAGCGCCTCCATCCTATCGGCTTCCCGCTCTATGCGCATGAGGGTTTCTGGATCAACATCCTGTTGATGCGCCAATCCCAGTGCCATTTGCAGTCTGGCTAACGGAGAGCGAAGTTCATGTGAGACGTCTGCCAACAAGCGTTTTTGTGCGCTCCACATGGTCTCAAGCTGCTCGGCCATTTTATTGAAGTCTCGTGCCAGTTGCCCGAGTTCATCTTGGCGTTTAGCGGCTCGCCCCACACGGGTTTGCCAGTCCCCGCTTGCTAGGCGTTTGGCCGAACCCTGTATATGTAAGATAGGGTTGGTCAGTGATTTGGCGAAAAGCCAACTCAACAATGTGGTGGTAACCAAGGCAATAATGACAAACAAGACAAACGGGGGGGCTTGTTGTTCGGGCATATCTAATTTAGCCACAAATAAAGCATAACGGGTGGTCTCTCGCTCGAAAAAGACCGGACCGATGATTTTTAGCGCACCGCGTTTTACCGCAATAGGTGCATTTTGCCCAACCAGCCTTAATAAATCCTTTTTGTCATTCTCACGTAGGGGAGGTCCGCCGCCTGCTATTAAGCGATTGTCATTTAAAGCAACAGCCACCAATCGCCCTCTTACCCCTCTAGAACTGCGATCGAGTGCCTCATGGATAGGTAGATCGGTAAAGCGCTCACGCTGAATTCGCTCTACAACCTGATTTAAGTCTGCCAACTCCCGAGGTTTGACGTCGATGACCTGTAAGTCTTCAAAAAACAGCCGGCTGCCCCACACTGCCAACAACGCAGTGACAATAAAAGTGGCCCAAAACCATAAAAATAAACGCCCCATAATAGCGCGGGTAGGGTTGATATTGCGCAAGAACTGCATAATTAGTGGCTACCGATTATTAGCATATACCCCACCCCGCGGATGGTTTTAATTTTTTCATCCACCGCGACGGCGCTTATTTTTTTGCGTAGATTACTCACATGCATATCGATACTTCGGTCAAAAGCCTGAAGAGGTTTTCCAAGTATTTTCAAACTTATCTCTTCTTTCGTTACGCGCTGAGCAGCGTTCAACATGAGTAAACGTAAAATCTGAAACTCAGTGGTAGTCAGCGTTAATTCAACGTCGTCAATTTTAGCCAACTGACTCGCAGGGCTTAAATGAACGCCATTTACAAAAAGGTCTTGCTCTATTCCCCCTCCTGTCGCCGCAATATTGTGACGGCGCACAATAGCCTTAATGCGCGCCACTAACTCCCTGTGATTAAACGGCTTTGGCAGGTAATCGTCAGCGCCCATCTCAAGGCCAAGTATCCGATCGTAATCATCACCGCGCGCAGTTAACATCAATACTGGTGTACTATGGCTGGCACGCAGTTTTTTGAGTACGTCAAATCCGTCCATTTTGGGCATCATCACATCAAGTAAAATGAGATCATAATGTTTGCCTGAAACGGCTTCAGATAATCCTTCTTGTCCGTCGTTGCATACCTGTACTTGATAGCCCATGCTTTTAAGGTAAGTACAAAGCATCTCGGACAACTCAAAATCATCGTCGATAACAAGGATAGACTGGAAGTGAAAATCTGAACTCATGGTATTTAACTCTTTAACTACTTGATCCATTGAATCGCCTTAACTTTAAGACGGGTGCTCTGCATTGATTTGTCTACCTTTTGTGGTTGAAATCGTGCTCTACAACACAAACAGATACACTGACAATTGCATACTATCTCTTTTCAGACCTTTACAAATACCAATCGGCATAACCTTTACAGAAGCTTTACAGTGAATTGACTGCGTTGTTGGATTAACACGCTAATCTTACTTTGTCTGAACAATCAGGAGACGACAATGAAAAAGTTATTAATTGCTAGTGCAACAATAGCGACGATTAGCTTAAGTGGGCTTGCTATGGCGAAACCAACAGGCCCGAATCTAAGTCACCCTCACCCATTTAAAGAAATGGCTAGCCACCTTCGAGGCTTATCACTCAGTGACAGCCAACGGGAACAAATAAAAACCCTGGTGCGCTCCTTTAAAGCCTCCCACCCAACGGAGGGTTTTAGGCGTGATTACGAAAACATTATCGATTTTACCAACGCAAGTGAAGCAGAAATAAGCCAATTTGTTAAAACAACATTCGAAGCCCGCGAGAACAAACATTTTGACTTTGCTCAACTTCGTCACGGGATTTTTAATATTTTGACGCCAGAGCAAAAAGCCAAGATTCTGGCTCGGCAAGAAAATGTTGAACCTACTGGTGAGCCACGTAAAAAGCACAAAATGTTTGCAAAACACGACGGCAAGGATCGCCGCGATCCTACACAACGGGGCAACAAACGCAGTCTGGATAAACCACGTTCATCCTTTAAAGAGGATTCGCCTTTTAGAGGGATTGCACTGACTGAAGCACAACTAACTGCCTTGGCTTCACTCGAAGAAACCTACGAAGATACTGCCAGTGCCAATCGGGAAACGATGCATAATTTCAGAGATGCACAGCGTTCACTTATCCGTAGTGAGGCGTTTTCCAAAGATACCTGGAATGCGTTGGTAGAAACCTATAAAGCAGATCTTATCGGCGCGGGCATTGCCAAAATAAAACATAGACAAGCTATGTTTGCCGTACTGACTGACGATCAACAAGCCACACTCAAGGCAAGACATAAGGAAAGACGGGAATTACACGAGTTACTTATTCCGTAACGTTTCGCGTATTGTGTTTTAACTTACCGTCGCTGTGTTTATTCAGTGCAACGTCAAGGCGCTTGTTAGCCCCTCTTAATCTCGCAGAGGGGTTACCAAGTCGCCCACTTGAATGCCATCAGTCCCCGCTGTCCGCCGGAGTAAACTGACTTCATCTGATACCATATCTATTTCAAGTGTAATCGCTTCACTTCTAAACAAGCCGACACTTTTGGTTTGTCTTAATTCAGGCAGCCCTCGTTGCTTTACCAGTAAAAATTTATCGCCTTTTTGAAGTTGACTACTCTTACCCAAATCGATGGCAATATATTCTGGCGTGATATCGAGTACTTGCGCATAGGTTGTCTGGCATTGCAGCGCAGCATGGATGTCTGTCACTGCCGCGTGAATAGTATTTAACATCATCCGCCCATAGTCGCTGCGCCACATCAGGCTATTGTTGATATCAACTGTATAGTGAGACGAAAAAGTCCAGTCCGCTTCGCTGTGATAGCTATCATTAAATATTATTTTACTTTGGTAAGTATCCAGCACATAAACTTGAATTGTGAAGTTGCGTCTCAGTGCTACCTCGTCACTATCAAACAACGAGGACGCCTGAGATACCTGTTCAAAAAGCGAAATATCCTTAACAAAGCCGAAAATAACAAACTGTTGACCATAATTACTGCGTAAAAAGGTCGACTTCGACACTAATTCCTCATTTGACAAGCTTTCTGCCAGCCATGATTCGGGTTTAATCAAAGCAAGACCCACTTGACTGACATTACCTGGGTTATACAGACTGTTTAGCTGCTGTGTAAAACGCTGAGACACGTGCCGCCCCAGTAAATAGAGTTGCCCTGTAGCGGCTTGCTCTGGTGCAACCAAAGGAAACTCGGTGACCAAAACACGATGAGCCAAGCCGTTATTTTCACAATCGAACAACGGTGTGATATTAACATTGACCACCACGGTGAGCTGATCGTCTTTGACGGTTTCACTCATTATTTCAACCCGCTGTATTCGACCCTGTGAGCGTATCTCTGCTTTACTTGAAAGCAACAAGCCATTCACCATCACTTCCTCTGCAAAAATAGTCCCGCCACTTTGGAACGCCGCGTCGGCTACTGCGTTTTGTATGGCGGTTTGGCGTACATCATCCAAATCGGCTCCTGCAAGCGCAATGGTCGCTTCTCCCTGAACCCACCCCGCCATCACATTTGCTGAAAACCCTATTAAAACAGCACTACAACACAGTATTTGCGTTGCGCGAAACCTCAACAGTCTATCTACTGCGTATGCCCCCATAGCTTGAGCAACGTGAAATACTCGTGTGTCTAGCATGAAGATTACCCAAATATAGAAAAAAGCTTACCAATAACGGTACGTTGTTGATTTTCTTGCAGCTCTCCTGTGCCGCTGTATTCAATAAGCGCATTCCCTACCTTCGAGGAAAGCACGGAATTATTTTCATCAACATCTTTTTTTCGGACCTCACCAGAGAAGCGGATGTACTCTTTTCCTCGATTCATGGTTATCCATTTTTCACCGGTCACCAATAGATTTCCCGCTGGTGTTATGCCTGTCACATATACTGTAATGCTTCCTCGCATCGAGTTAGACTGCTTAGTTTGAGCCGAGCTTTGAAACTCGCTGTCTTGTTGGTGCTCAACTTCGACATCATCTCCCTCAACACGAAGCCCGCCCATTTTTAAGGTGATAGGCGCCAAATCGAAAGAGGTATTTTTATCTGCATTAAAGTCGAGCGATTTCTCAGACTGGGTCTTTTCATCCAATTTCACCAATATCATATCCCCAACGTTAAAATTGGCATGTCGTTCATATAAGTCCAGCGCCCGTTGCGGATTAAACAACGAGCCGGTAGGTACTTCCAGAGAAGACGTGGGTTGTACTCTAGGTGGTGCATAACGCGGATCACCAGGTGCAGGTACGTCTTCTGACTGGACGACGGCTCTTTGCGTCACATTCGGGTTAGTAGGACTACTTTTGACTACTTCCTTTTCTTCGCTCGGGCTTTGTGCACACCCTACAAGTGTAAAGATTGCGAATAAGGTGTGTATATGGCATCGAATTTTCATGACATTACTCAATATTATTTTAGTGCAGTGATTAAATTAAGTGCCATCCGTGACCTAACAGGAGCAAGTCTAAACGATTAATTCAATATAAATCTCGTTCGCTTGCCTAATTTGCAAAACCTTTACAAATCAACAATATGCCTGCGGGTAAGGGGATGTTATGGCCATTGAAAACTCAACTAATTCTATATTTAAAGCACGTGTAAACTCGTCATCTACAACCAATGCTTTGTCAGCGACTACAGCGCCACTTGACTCAACGATGGCAATCTCAACAGGTGATATTACTGTCGACAACGCGGCAAAAAGCGGCCAATCCTTGCCAGGGCTTTTTGCTAGCCTACTGTCTGCATATACGCCACAGTCGGCGACGTCAGAAAATAGCAGCACAGAAACTGTGACAGATGTTGTTAGTAGTTCAGACACTTTGCAGACTTCCCTGACACTGATGGAAAACGGCAACCCTCTTTCAGATAGTGCGCTTTCGTTGTTGCAGAGCGAGTTGTTATCGGCGCTGCACCAAAGTGTATTTCAATCCGCTTCAGGCACGGGCAACACATCCAACAATGTAGATAGCCAGAATAGTGGTAATGCCAGCCTCGCTGTAACAACAGAACAGCCAACTGAGGTGAGTGGGGTATTCGACACTCTGTATACACAGGCATTTGGAAAGGATGGTCTCAGTCTTCAAGATGGCTTCGATGCGCTAAACATTGTTAACCATTTGCCAATTGTGTCTGACTTATACGAAGTAACAACTGCATCGCAGACTTCACCAGTGTCTAGCCTGGCGGGGAGTCTTATTTATGGAGGACTTGGCGGGCTGCTATACAACGCAGTGGACTTATCGATAGAAGGCATGACCGGCAAAAATATCTCAAACCAGATGTGGTCTTTAGGGGGATCACTGATATCATCTGTTTTTACCTCTCAACCAGAAACTCAATCATCGACACAACCTGACTTGTCAACAACGTCAATAAGTGACGGCATGGAAACATCGGCGGCCCACGCCGCCTATCAGTTTGTGCAGCGCGCCTTTTAGCAATAACGCGCAATACTTTATCAGAAATTGGGTTTATACGGTTTGTAATCAGGAGAAAGGAATAAAGGCGAAGTAATGACTAAGTCTGCGGTAGACGCATTACACGCCACCGGCACATTCCAAACCGAGCACAATCGAAGCAGCGCCCTCACATCTGGGTCATGGGGGGCTGCATTAAGTGGATCCCAGAAAAAAAATAAGGCGTCGAGTTTGTTTTCTGCTATTAACGCGCCTATCTGTTGATCACCGCCCAGTGGCCCACTTTTATACCGCTTTATATCAAGACCGGTTTCATTGGCTATCAAGCCACCGGTTGTTCCCGTTGCCACTAAGTCACATTGGTTTAGCGTTTTAATATGCTGCTTTACCCAAGCAAGCAGTTCTTGTTTTTTGTGATCATGCGCGACAAGCGCTATCGTCAGTTTACTCATTATTATTGTCCACTCACTTGGTAGTGCTGAAATTTCCTAATGAAGCGGTCTACTTTGAAAACCGACTTCGGCAAGAAAATATAAATATTCAGTTTCATCGACAATCTTGTCAACTTACTGTCACATCTATAAATGTATTATTAATTTGAAATAGTACGTTATCTATACGCACCCAAACAAACAAAATATTTATACATTTTTATTGAATAAAAATTCAAACAAGATACACTAATCCACGGTTAAAGCATCCAACGCTCTTTCGAGGGTTGATATGAAATAGGAACTGATGATGACACAACCAACTCACGTTGTTGGTTCAACCACTTACAACTGCAATGAGTTTACCTCTCCCCTGGCTGGCTACGCGCTGCATAGCTCGCGACGACATGTGCGATTAACCATGCTTTTGCGTTAGCACACTTTTTACCTTTGTGATGTGGTAGCGGTTAGGCAACGCAATTCGCCCAATCAGTTCACAAAGGTAAAAAGTGATTTTTTTTATTCCTTTATTGAAATTTGAATTATGTATAACGTCTCAATTATTGGTGCCAGTGGTTACACAGGGGCACAACTCATTCAATTGGTAATGCAGCATCCCGCACTGTCTCTCAATGGTACTTACGTGTCTGAAAGTAGTGCAGATGCGGGAAAAAACATCGCAGACTTACACGGCTCACTAGCGCATGTTGATGCCGTGCTTACCCCGATTTCTGATGAGACCCTGGCCACTTTGGCAATTAGCGAAGATTTTATCTTTCTTGCCACGCCGCACGAAGCAAGTCATGACTGGATGCCTATCCTTTCCTCAGGAACAGCCAAAATATTGGATTTATCTGGTGCATTCAGACTTAAAGACACGACAATTTTTGAGCAGTTTTACGGCTTTGCTCACACTCACACCAGCGAACTTAAGCACGCGGTATACGGACTTGCGGAATGGCATGAAGCCGATATCGCACAGGCCAAAATCATTGCTGTGCCAGGGTGTTACCCAACGGCGAGCCTGAGTGCATTAAAGCCTTTAGCCGAAAACCACTTGTTAGACAGTAGCGTTCGACCTGTGATCAACGCCGTTTCAGGCGTGTCTGGCGCGGGCAGAAAAGCCAATCTTGCCACCAGCTTTTTCGAAGTAAGCTTACAAGCCTATGGCGTACTGGGACATCGACACACCCCAGAAATAGAAGCCTATTTGGGAGCACCTGTTATTTTCACCCCACATCTGGGTAATTTTAAGCGTGGCATTTTGGCTACCATTACTGTGAAAGTAAAAGCGGGAACAACAACAGTACAACTTGAAGAAGCTTTCCGTCAGGCCTATGCTGATAAACCTATTGTTCGATTGCGTAACAGTTTCCCCAAAGTAGACGATGTTGCACATACCCCTTTTGTCGATTTACATTGGAAATTGGATGAGGCTTCTGGCTATGCAGTGATTACTGCGGCAATAGATAACGTAATGAAAGGGGCTGCATCACAGGCTATTCAGTGCCTAAATATTATGACACAACAGCCAGTAGAAACAGGGTTAGTACTATGAGCCGTTCTCCTATTGTTATCAAAGTAGGCGGTGCACTACTTGACGACACTGCCGCCATGACACGCTTATTTTTAAGCATAAAAGACGTGCAAGTTTCTCGCCCAGTAGTAGTAGTTCATGGCGGTGGCCCTTTGGTGGAAACACTTATGGCAAGCCTTGGGTTAACCAGTACCAAAATAGATGGTTTGCGGGTGACGCCCGACGAGCATATGCCCTACATTTGCGGTGCCCTTGCAGGCTCAGCCAATAAACAACTGTGTGCTGCGGCCTTGGCCACGGGTTTAACCCCGGTAGGCTTATCACTGCTTGATGGCAATATGGTGGTGTGTGAACCCCTTGGCGATAAATACGGTGCCGTCGGAGTACCGTCTACCGCTGACGGTGCATTTTTAAAAAATGTACTTGCGCAATCAACGCTACCTGTTATTAGCTCTATAGGCGCGAGTCCCCAAGGCAGATTACTAAACGTCAACGCAGATCAAGCTGCGACGGTAATTGCAGAACTTATGGATGCCGAGTTACTGCTGCTTTCTAACGTCGACGGCGTATTAGACAGTAACAAAACACTGATCCGCGAGTTAAATGCGCAAAGCATAGCGGCCTATGCCAGTGAAGGTGTAATCACCGATGGTATGAAAGTGAAAGTTGATGCTGCGCTCAGTTCAGCTAACACGCTTAAGCGCCCCGTTTATATTGCAAGTTGGGCTGCTGATATTAACCACATTCTTAATCAAAACACAGGTACGCAAATCTTACCTACCAACGCTTTGCACAAAAACGCAGAGCTAGCCGGAGAAGTACAATGAAACAGGACCTACTTACCTTTGCAGACTGGACCCCAGAAGCAATGCAAAACTTGCTGCAATTGGCTGTAGAAATTAAACAAGCCCCAGCAAGCTATAGCAATGTGTTAGCGGGTAAATCAGTGGTCGCCCTGTTTGAAAAGCCGTCTCTTCGCACCCGCGTAAGTTTCGATATTGGCATCAATAAACTTGGCGGTCACATGGTGTATCTCGATGTGCAGTCTGGCAAATTAGCGGGTCGTGAAGATGCCGTCGATACCGCGGCCAACCTTGCTTGTTGGGCTGACGCCATCGTAGCACGTGTATTTTCTCATAGTACGCTGGAGACGTTTTCAAAAGCCGCTAAAGTACCGGTTATTAACGCGCTATGTGACAAATACCACCCATGCCAGGGTTTGGCAGATTACTTAACCATGTTTGAACGCTTTGGCAAAACACAAGGCTTGACCATGGCGTATGTGGGTGACGGCAATAACGTAACCCATTCATTACTGATTGTGGGTGCGCTGTTAGGTTGCAACCAAGTCGTCGTTACTCCCAAGGGACACGAAGCGGATCCAGAGATCGTGGCACACGCCAAAGTGATTGCGCAGAAAACCGGTGCTTCCATTGTGGAAAGCGCGGAGCTTAGCGCGGCTAATGGTGCAGATGTTATTTACACTGACACTTGGCTTTCAATGGGAGATAACACGCCACTTGAAGCCATTAAAGAAAAATTTGCGCCTTATCAGGTTAATGAAGCGCTGATGGAGGCGACGGGTGCAAGTTATGTTATGCATTGTCAGCCTGCACACCGCGATTTAGAAATTACGGGCTCGTTGATTGACAGCGACAAGTCGCTGCTCATGCAACAAGCCGAAAATAGAATGCATGGCCAAAATGCCATCCTTACTCAATTACTTAGTGCCTAAGGGGTTTACTTAGATGCAAAACGTTAAAAAAATCGTGCTGGCCTACTCTGGCGGGCTTGATACCTCAGCCATTATTCCGTGGCTTAAAGAAAACTATAACTGTGAAGTTGTCGCATTCGCAGCTGATGTTGGCCAAGGAGATGAAGAACTTAAAGGTCTGCACGAAAAAGCTATCGCCTCTGGCGCTAGCGAGTGCCATATTGTTGACTTAAAAGAAGAATTCGTTAGCGAATATATCTTTCCGACTATCACTACTGGTGCCATTTATGAAGGCGAATATCTACTTGGCACGTCAATGGCACGCCCGGTTATTGCCAAAGCACAAGTGGAAATTGCCCGCAAAGTAGGTGCCGATGCACTTTGTCACGGTTGTACCGGTAAAGGCAACGATCAAGTGCGTTTTGAAAGTACCTTTGCGGCACTTGCTCCTGACCTTACAGTAATCGCACCTTGGCGCGAGTGGGATATGGTAAGCCGTGAGGACTTGTTAGCCTATCTCGCTGAGCGAAATATTCCTACGACAGCGTCAGCGACCAAAATTTACAGTCGTGATGCAAATGCCTGGCACATTTCGCACGAAGGTGGCGAACTGGAAGACCCATGGCAAGAGCCTACCAAGCAAGTGTGGACCATGACGGTTGACCCAGAAGATGCTCCTGATACACCTGATCGTGTGATGCTGTCTTTCGACGAAGGGAAACTGACACACGTTGATGGCGAAGCGCTGTCACCATACCAGGCTTTGGTAAAACTAAACACAATTGCTGCAGCTCACGGTGTTGGGCGTATCGATATCGTCGAAAACCGTCTTGTCGGCATGAAGTCTCGAGGCTGTTATGAAACGCCAGGAGGCACCGTACTCGTCAAGGCATACAAAGCCCTTGAAACCATGGTGCTAGATAAAGCCGCGCTTAAGTACCGCGAGCAAATAGGCCTAGAGTTTTCTCACGTGATGTACGATGGCCGGTGGTTTACTGCGCTGAATGATGCACTACTTGCAGGTGCGGCTTCATTTGCCAAAAAAGTGACCGGAGACATTGTGGTAAAGCTATACAAAGGCCAAGCTACGGTTACGCAACGCCGTTCACCTAACAGTCTTTATTCTGAAGACTTTGCAACGTTTGGTGCCGACGATGTTTACGACCAGAAACACGCTGAAGGCTTCATCCGCCTGTTCAGCCTTTCAAGTCGCATAGCAGCACTTAAGAATCAGGCTAAATAAACGCATTTAAGGAGCATCACATGGCGTTGTGGGGTGGCCGGTTTGAGTCCGGTGCAAGCAGTATGTTTAAACAGGTCAACGACTCGTTACCGTTTGATCAGGTAATGGCAAGCCAAGACATTCAAGGCTCAATTAGCTGGTCACGTGCCCTGCAAAAAGCAGGCGTACTAACAGTTGATGAACAAGCGCAACTTGAGGCAGCTTTGAGTGATTTAAAAGCGCAAGCCGACGCTGGTGAACTGGACTTTTCCGCGTCAAGTGAAGAAGACATTCACAGCTTCGTTGAAGCGGCGCTGATTGAAAAACTGGGTGACATAGGTCGCAAGCTTCACACCGGACGTAGCCGTAATGATCAGGTGGCCACCGACTTCCGCTTGTGGGTTCGCGAACATATCACCTCACTTCGCACTGATGTGTTAGGTGTAATCAAATCGCTTTTAAATGCGGCGAGTCGTCATCAAGAAGCCATTATTCCGGGCTATACACACTTACAGCGTGCGCAACCTATTCACTTTGCTCATTGGTGTTTAGCCTACGTTGAAATGCTAAAACGCGACGTAAGCCGTTTAGACGACTTAAAAGTGCGCATGAACCAGTGCCCGCTAGGTTCTGGAGCATTAGCGGGTACCACTTTTCCCGTTGATCGTCACGCGATAGCAGAAGAGCTGGGGTTCGACTCCCCCTGTCTAAACAGTTTAGATGCAGTCTCTGACCGAGATTTTGTGCTGGAACTGCTCTTTGTGGCCAGTACCAGCATGATGCACTTATCGCGCCTTGCAGAGGACATGATTTTCTACAATTCAGGGGAAGCGGGCTTCTTACAACTTGGTGATAGTGTGACGTCAGGCTCTTCACTGATGCCACAGAAGAAAAACCCCGATGCCTTAGAACTAATGCGCGGTAAATGTGGCCGTGTGTTCGGTTCACTTCAAGCCCTGTTGGTCACGATGAAGGGGCTTCCCCTTGCGTACAACAAAGACATGCAAGAGGACAAAGAAGGCGCAATCGACACGGTAAACCAATGGCACATTTGTTTGTGTATTGCCAGTGAAGTACTTGATTCACTACAGCTAAATGAAGAACGCTGCCGTGTTGCTGCAACACAAGGCTTCTCCAACGCAACCGAACTGGCTGATTATTTGGTCGGTAAAGGCGTGCCGTTTAGAACTGGCCACGACATTGCGGGGCGTGTGGTACTGCAAGCCATAGACAAAGGTTGTGCAATTGAAGATTTACCGCTTAGCGACATGCAAGCTATTTGCGACAAAATCGACGACGATGTTTACCCGGTCTTACAACTTGAGTACGGCGTAAACCAGCGCAATATTTTGGGCGGTACCAGCAAAGAAACAGTGACAAAAGCACTGTATCAAGAACTGGAAGACTTGGACAAACAAGGGTAGCTGTAAGGAACTGCTTAAATGGTATTAGCGCATCATGATGGTATAAAACTGTTTCGCAGTTCACTGCCCTACATAAACGCCCACCAGGGGAAAACCTTTGTATTGATGTTCGGTGGTGAAGCCATTGAACATCCTAATTTCCCTAATATTATTCACGACATCGCCCTGCTAAACAGCTTGGGCGTGCGCGTGGTAGTGGTGCACGGCGCAAGGCCTCAAATTGATCAACGCGTCGCGCTTCGCAATATAGAAGGTCGATTTGAAAGTGGTGTGCGCATTACTGACAAACAAACGTTAGAGTGCGTTAAAGATGCAGCAGGTTCAGTTCGTTCTCAAGTTGAAGCACTGCTGACCATGGGCTTACCTAATTCCCCCATGCACGGTGCACAAATTCGCGTGTGTTCAGGTAATTTAGTGGTTGCCAAACCTATGGGTGTGCGTAACGGTGTGGATTTTGAGAACACCGGCCTTGTGCGCCGCATTGATACTACGGGCATTAACGATCATTTAAACGATGGTTCTATCGTGCTGCTTTCACCTATGGGTTACTCTTCTACCGGTGAAGTCTTTAACCTGTCGCATGAAGATGTGGCAACCCAGGCTGCCATCGCGCTAAAAGCCGATAAGCTTATCGTATTTTCAAACTTTGACGGTATCTATAACAATGATGGCAAGTTGCTTCGCACTATCGAACGCCCTCAGTTAGAACAGCTGGTTATGGCAGGTGACATTACCACCGAAGATACTGTGCTTAGCGCCCTCACTACCAGCGTAGCGGCCGGTGTACCCCGTGCGCACTGTATCAGTTTCGAAAAAGACGGCGCGCTGCTTCAGGAACTTTTCACCCGAGATGGCACGGGCTCACTCGTAATGGAACACCACTATGAGCAGCTTCGCGCGGCGACTATTGACGATGTGGGCGGCATATTGAAACTAATAAAGCCGCTTGAAGAAAGTGGCGTTTTAGTGAAGCGCTCTCGAGAGCGTTTAGAAAACGAGATTAGCCAATTTATCGTGATAGTACGGGATGGCATGATCATCGCCTGTGCGGCCCTCTATTTATATCCAGAAGACGGCTGTGCGGAGCTGGCATGTGTGGCAACCCATCCAGATTACAGAGGCAAAAACCGCGGTGAACGCATTTTAGATGAAGTAAGGCTGCGGGCAAAAGAAGCCAATATAAGCAGTATTTTCGTATTGACCACCGTAACGGCCCACTGGTTCTTAGAGCAAGGCTTTGAGCCTGCAGATATTAGTGTCTTACCGGCGGTGAAAAAGGAACTTTATAATTTCCAACGCAATTCGAAAGTATTTACCTTAGCGGTATAGCGAAACAGCTATCAATTAACCGCTCAACACAGGTGTTTCGCTTATGGTGTAGTGCCACACACTAAAAGCGGAACACATCCAGTAATGTGTGCGATTTCACTTCGTTTATGCCAGTAGGGTATTAACTACTACCGTTCCAAACAGGATGGGGTTATATTAACTCTTCTTGCATTATTATTTTTAAACTCAGTGACTTACTAGTGCTTGCTACACTTAAAAGAAAAATAAAAAACTACCTCCTTTTAAATGAGGAAAACCTAAAAACGGCTAATGCTGATGTGTGGCGACTGAGTGTTCTACGCACAACATTGCTGATGGGTGTTGTGCTGACCTCTGCTATTGTTGTTCATTCCACCTATACTGCTTACCAGCAAGGCCTATACTATGTAATGGGGTTAACTATTGGGTTTTCTGTGTTTCTTCTCGCCACGCTTTCGATTGGCCTCAAACATGTGAAAGTTGCCTGTGGATGTTTGATTTTCGCGGTTCTAGCGGCTTCAATCAGTATTTTGTTTTTTACCGTAGATGTAATTTCGGCGCGCTATGGCCTATTACTTCTATTCACTCTGCCTATTATTTTACGGGTACTTTGTGGCGTAAAAGCAGCAATTAGTGCGATGATTTTTAATATCATTCCGTTTTATTTTTTATTGACTGACGTCCAATTTGCACCGCTTTTCGGCATTGATCTTACGTTACCTGACACCCATACCTATCTGACCTCCCTGATATTTTTATTCTTTAACTTTTGCATTCCCATGGCGGTATTACGGGTGATGTCGTCGTTAGAAAAACAAAGTGAACAGAACTTACTTCAAAGTAAAAAGCTGAGCCAACTAGTCAATCGATATCAGGAAATTTTTAATAACGGTGGCACCCCATCTTTTTTTTGCGATGAATCAGGGCGAATTTTACAAGCCAATCGCTCAGCAAGAATGCTGATTAAAAAGTACCATCCGAGTTGTCGGTATTTGCAAGAATTGTTCACCTTATCGCTGCCGGTAATGAATGGTGTTAATCAACATGCCACAATAAAACAGGCTCCCGACCGGGAGTATAAAATTCACTCAGCCACCCTAGAACACCACAAGAGACAACTGATTCACTGTTACGATGTCTCTGCAAATAAGAAGAGCTTGAGACAATTCGATGCATTCAAAAAACAGCAGTACGAAAAACTCTACATCAACGAGTTAACCCAACTTAAAAACCATCTTTTCTGGCGTAAATCGCAAACAAAAGACAGTACGTTAGGGCGTCATGTCGTGCTGTTAAAGCTGGCCAACCTGCGTGATATTAATTTGCAATACGGCTTCAACCAAGGGGATCAACTGCTGCTCAATGCATCAGCTTTGCTGCAAAGAGAACTGTCCTCTGACGTGACACTGTACCACTTCCCAGGCGCGAAGTTTCTATTTACGCTTCCGGATACGCAGATACCCCAGCATCGTTTAAACGAATGGCTACACCGCCGACTACCGACTACAGTCGAGTTCACTGTGCCAAACGGGCATATATCTCACGCTTTACAATGGCGTGCAGGCCACTATCACGTTCATCGACCGTTAAGCCCAGAAGCCGTCGCCGAACGCTGTGCTATTGCCCTATCTCAAACCAGTGAGTGGTCTCCTTTGGTGTCGTTTAATATTGATACGATTAAAAATATTCGCGTGAATACGCAACAAAGAGACAGAATTAAGCACTTACTAGACACTGACCAACTTACCCTTTATTTACAACCTCAAGTGGCCATAGAAGGCAATGTCGTTGGGTATGAAGTACTGGCGAGGTTAAAAGATCCGACGTCCGGCGAGATCTTACAACCCTATCAATTTCTGTCTATTGTCGAAGACAACAAGTGGGAAGTGTTATTCACGCAAAAAGTAGTCGATGGCGCAGTTAACATGATCGAAAATTGGCCTACAGCACTGCCCAGGGTACCGCTGGCGATCAACCTGTCTGGTCCTGAGCTACTGAGCGATCTTTTTTATGAAAAGTTACTTCGCCGCTTCTCAGAAAGTCCCAGTCTAAGAACACAGCTCAAATTAGAACTCACAGAAACTTCTGTATTGGCCAGTCACGATGAAACTAAGCGCCGCTTGTCATCTCTGGCCAGCCTGGGAGCGACGATTATCATTGATGACTTTGGTACTGGTCACGCTTCACTGTCTCAGCTCATTGATATATCTGCAACAATAATAAAAGTAGACAGAGAGTTTGTAGACAGCGTAGAAACATCTGAGCGCCATCGAAAAATAGTAAAAATGACCTTGGATTTGGCAAAAAGTCTCGACATGCAGACAATAGCCGAAGGTGTCGAAACACAAGCCCAACTGCAAGTGCTTAAAGAGATGGGGTTTGTAATGTTCCAGGGTTACCTATTCGGAAAACCCGCACCTCTAGAGAATTGGGTTAAACTAGTAAAAGTGCAGGCCTAGACGCCCTGCTAACAACACTGTATTCACTCGCCTTAACTACCATCATCACATCTATCGTCTATGTATCAATATTTGAAATAGCGAAGCTGTTGCAATCTTCCTTTTCTCACGCTTTACTGGTATGACCAGAATACAATTAAACGGCGAGTGAATCCTTGTGAGCAAATTTTCCATTCAAGACATCGCTGTCACGTGTGATGACAGCACACTATTGGCGGCAACCCTTTACACGCCTACATCTACTCCAATTGGTGCGGTAATGATTGGCCCTGCAACAGGTATTAAGCGGCAGTTCTACCATGCTTTTGCTTCTTTTTTATGTGAACAAGGCTTTGGCGTAATAAGCTTTGACAATCGTGGTATTGGCGATTCAGCTCCACGTAACGTTAAACACAGTGAAGCGTCATTAGTCTCATGGGGAGCTCAAGATATGCCTGCGGTGTTAACAGCCCTTAAAGAGTATTTCCCCCATCAAAAATACTTTTTAGTTGGGCATAGTGCAGGTGGTCAGCTTTTAGGCCTGATGCATAATGTTCACGACTTAACAGCGTTTTGTAACTTTGGAAGTTCATCTGGCAGCCTGCGTAATATGCGTAAAAGCTACTTATTAAAAGCGCACTTTTTTATGAATCTGTACATTCCCTTAAATAACTTCCTTTTTGGACACACTAAGTCTCATTGGGTTGGAATGGGCGAACCCCTACCTAAGCAGGTAGCGCGGCAATGGCAACGTTGGTGCAATGGCACAGGCTATATTAAAACCGCTTTCGGACGAGAGGTAGATGAGCATTACTATGATGACATCACCCTCCCTTCAAAATGGTTGTTGGCCACAGATGATAATATTGCCAACATTCACAATGTTCACGATATGATAAGCGTTTTTCCCCACATGGAAGCGGAAATTGAAGAGCTGGCTCCAAGCGCTTACCAAGTAGACGAAATCGGCCACATGAAATTTTTTTCTCGCAAGTGCAAACACTTGTGGCCCAAGGTAAGCGAGTATTTACTTAAGTACTGCCTTCCAGTTCAGACAACAACACCCTAGCGTCGTTTTGTTGTGCAAATGTCTCTGTTGCATTGACTATTTTAGTAAGAATGCGTTTAGCTTCACTACTATTGCCTATCGCTGCCAGGGTGTATGCCAAATGATACTGCAATGAAAGTGAGGTGGCATTGCGCACCGATGCTTCGCGAATGAGCGGCAACGCTGTATCAGCTTTACCGTTAATAGTCAGCGCCCAACCATAGATATGTAGCACATCAGCATCAGCGGGGTTAAGTGCATAGGCTTGCGCTGCATATTGCTCACTTTTCACCGGCGACGTTTTTAGGTGCAAAATAGCGAGGCGATTGAGAATGGCGTACCTGGCACTTTCAGGCGCTTCATTGATTAGCGTTGTGTAATGCAAAATTGCTTGTTCGCTGTCCCCGTAATAAAAGTGGTATTGCGCTAATAAATTACGGGAAAAATAACGACGAGGTTGTTGTGTCACTGCTTGATTAAGGCGAGCCAATAATGCGGTAAAATCGCCTCTGGCTGCACTGATAGCATAAAGCTTGGCATACGCTAAATCGAAGTTTGGATCTTCATCGAGGACTTGCTCATAAAACGCGATTGCTTTTAGTTCATCCCTATTCAGCTGAGCTAATTCTCCGAATTTAAATAACACATAAGGATTTGCGGGAAACTGATCGGACAGTTTAGACAGGTTCTCTTGTGCCAATGCCAATTTATTTAGTGCCAACAGCAACTTAACCCACTGCAGTTGCAAGTTCACATTGTCAGGCTGCATCAAATGCGCTTGTTGCATACTGTAAAACGCCTTGTCTTCATTACCCAAGGCTAACCAGTTCATCGACTCACTAACCAGGATATTGGCAGGGCGATCAAACAGTAACTCTAATTTTAGCAACGTGGATTTAGCACGCTCATTATCAGCCATTTTAATGTAAAAAGTAGCAAGCTGAACTAAAGCTAAACCATTACCAGGCTCTTTTACTTCCAGTTTACGCAGTGCAGCAATTGCACTTCTATAGTCACCAATCTGATTGAAGGCTGCCACAGCAGCAAAGGTAGTCTTGGTATTTGCGCCATAACGTTGCAATAACATATTGTATCGCGCAATGGCTAATTCGACGTTACCTTCTAACATATTGATAGTAGCTAATTGATAAACCACCTGAAAATGATTGTTTTTTTCCATCTCCAGCGATTCGAGAATAGCCTTTGCCTGATCTGTTCTACCTTGATTGACAAGCAAGGTAGCCTGATTATAACGGGCCGCAAATAAATTGGGGGACTCCGCAAGTACTTTGTTAAGGATGTTCTCAGCTTCTTCGAAGCGCTTTTCGATAAGCAACTGTGCAGCTTGCATATTCTTCACTGCGACATCCTCTGGAAATTGTTGCATCAAGCGCGTTATTGCAAAGGTAGCCTTTTGCGTATCACCCACATCAAGGAAATATAGGGCGTAGGCCAACAATACTTGTCTGCTATCTGGGTGAATATCGAGTAATGCATCGAGTTGGTCAGCAGCTTGTTTAAATTTTCCACGAGAGAAGTCCACCCGAATTGAAAACAGCGCAACTTCAATACTGTGGCCATATCGAGCCTGCAGCTTTTCCAAAAGATTTACCGCTTTAAAATTCCGCTTACTTTCAAGATAAAGACTTCCCAACAGTATGGCTTGCTGAAGATTTTCTTCTATTAATTTATCCTGATGGTTCTGTAACTCCAACATGGCTGCTTTTTTATCACCTAAAGCCATATTAGTGGTTGCCAATAAAATAGACGTCTGTAAATCAGTTTCGGCATACACATTAAACGCCGTAAAATTATCCCTGGCTTGTTCAAAGTTGCTTTGCATTAAAGCCACCATGCCCCGAAGATAAAATAGCGATGGTTCACCAATCATGACTTCTTCGGGTACATTGGAAAGCCGCTGCGAAATTAACTCAAGCTGAGGGCGAATATTCGAAAGTGCATCTATTTGACTGGTTAGCCAACTGTTGACGAACATCACATAAAGATCGTCTTCCGTTTCAAGTAGAAGATCTTCAGTAATGAGTAAAGCGGCATCCAGATCAGCTGCAGCCACATAGGCGTCGATTAAACTGCGTGCAATCTTGGCATCGCTAGGCGCCAGTATGAAAGCTTGGTTAAAAAATCGCTGGGCAGCGGTGAGTTGGCCTCTGGCTTTTTCCAGCTTTCCTTTCACCCATAAGGTGTCAGCCTGATTGCTATCGATTTGGAATGAGATATCCATGAGGCGCTGCGCCTCATCAAAACGGCTTTCATCTATGGCAAGCAACGCTAAACCGTTTAACCCTTTGGGGTGGTTTGGCGACCGACTCAAAATGGCTTCATATTCTCGCTTGGCACACAAATTACGCCCTTCGAGCAGACATGCGTTAGCTCTGGCAGCCAACCATTCTATCAAAACGTCATTTTGTAACTTACCGTCATAATCAATTAAAAGTAATCGCTCACTTTCTCTGAGCCTTAACAGTACACGGGACCAGTTGTGAAAAATAAGATTAGGATCTGTACCTTGCTCAAAGGCTGACTGGTAAGTTTCATCTGCTTTTTCCATCAACCCATTGTCGAAGTACAATGCCCCAAGCAGGATATGAGCAGGTAAATAATCGGGGTTATTCTGCAATACGTTTTTTACGTGAATAAACGCGTCTTTGTATGCTTTGTTTTGGTAACTTAATACGGCCGCTTCGTAGTTAGCATTATCAGCTGAATCATCGGCATAAACTGCGAAGGTCAGAACAAGTCCTAAAAGACTCATCCACCCGCTGCAACATAGTGCCCTCATTGTCTATGCTTGCCCGCGGCACCCACGACGGCGCAAGAATAATATTCCCAAAGCGCCAATCAACAGTACCCCAGTAGATGGTGAAGATACCGCAACAATACTCGGAGGCCTTTCGTAGTTAAAGACAAAATCATGGAACTCTCTGGCACCAGTGTAAGAGTTAGCAGCAAAAGTACCGTCGAATGAAGCGCCACCTGACGTATCTGCAAAGGGGGCTAATACAGACCCTTTCATCGCTACCCCATTAAAATTGATACTTTCAGCATCGTAGAAATTCCACAGCACATTAGAAAATGCGCTTTGTTGTGTGAATCCGTTATTTAAATTAACACCACCACCAATAACAATATCGTTATTTGAAAAACCATTGGCAGAAACATTGATGATAACGGTTTCAGCCGCCCCCCAGTTCAAACTGAGATTGCTGTTTTGCGAAAATATATCTATTGCAGAGACATTGAAAACGGCCACTTCGTCGATGCCAGTATAATTAAACACTCCATTACTGTAAGCACCGTTGCTACTCAAACTTGCGTAATATGCCGTGTCTGTATATAGCTCTGTCGCTATATCTGCAATCGTTACATTAGGATCGTGGATTAGCTGCCCATCGTCGCCGTCATTTAGCTCCACTGTAGATGCGTTTAATGCACCACCATAAACAAGATTATTATCCCGTAGCACACGTACACCACTGGCATTGACATCACCTACAATTGTCACAGCATCTATCGCTGTATTGGTGTTAGCTAAGCGGCTACCAAATTCAGCGTAACGCCCCTGCGCGTTTAAATTACCACCGATAAATGTTCTACCCTGAACGTCACCACCTGAAAAATTATAGTCTTCCAATAAGATGAGATTATAAGTGCCAAGCGCCCCATTACCGGACGAGTTTATCGGTGTGGTATCCACAGCAAATGCCGTGTTCCACAAAAGTGAACCGAAAATAGTAAAAAGAAGAAAACGCATGAACAGCTGATACCTATTAAACCGCACGGAAAGACGTGCTAACGAAATATTGTAATTCTATTTTATGTTTCAATTTCTTTAGCAATATTCATGCCCTTAAGGTAACTATATCTTTTTCATGAAGTTCAATGAGTTACATAAAAATAACCCTATATTAAATGTAAAATAATTAGACACTTTAAGACGGGAAACTTTCGACTTAAATAGTATATATTTGTCCCAGTATGTCTTTATAAGAACATACTGGGAGTAAAACAGTTGTCTTGGGTTAGTCCGCCAGTGTTAAACTCAAAAAAAGCCTCGGCATTTATCTAAAGTTAAACCCGAAATATTTATATATGCGGGTATGGGAAGGTCGAACCAACTCATAACTAGTCATGCCAGTATTCGAACTTAGCGCTTGAATAAAACGCTTGTGGAACAGCAGTAAAAAATATAAACAATGTCATAACGTCCAAACTGTAGTTAATGTGGTGATGAAACAAGATACTCAACAAAAAATACTTACAGCAGCCTCTGCATTGTTTTTAGACGGAGGCATTAACGCTCTCAGTGTCAGGGCAATTGCCCATGGTGCGGGTATGTCTACTATTGGGATATACAGCCACTTTAAAGGAAAACAGGGCATTATTGATGCCTTGTACCAAGAGGGTTTCGAACTGCTTACAAAAGAAATCCGTGCAGCGAGAGGGAACACCCCTGCAGAAAAGGTTATTGATGCCTGTGAGCGCATGCTGACCTTTTCAGAAAAACATACCGCTCACTACCGTCTTATTTTCTCAGCAAAGCCGAAAGAATTCTCTCCTTCAGCAGAAGCAATAGAAAAAGCTGACCAAGCCTTCAGTGCACTTGCAGAATTGTCTGATGCGCTAATTAAAAAAGCGCATTCACCTGCGCAAAAACAAGAAATTGCCTTGCAAATCTGGGCACTTACCCAAGGTTACGCAAGTTTCAATCAGCATGAAATGTGCGAGCGTATAGTGTGGCGCAACTGGAAAGAAAGTGCGTTACAAGCCATTCGCCTTCATGTCTATGCCTTAGCGGCAACCCGCTAACCAAGCAACGCCTTCTTCGAGTAATAACATAGAAAAATACTGCACACCAATGGAATGCTGAGTGTTGCCCGATGAGGTTTGTTTTTACCCCCAGCATTTTACGCGGTACGTGCCCGGGCATAAAAAAGCCGAGTGATGAATACGCATCACTCGGCCAATAATAAAAGGCGAGCAGTCCCTTGCCCGCAAACTGGTTGCGCCGACCACCGATAAGTACAGCGCGTTAGCGCGCTAAGCAAACACCACACTAGCAACCATCTACCAGGTCTTACCTATAGATTATTCAATCATTGTGCCAACCAGATTTAGTTGTTGTTTTTCAAAAACTTGCATTAACCGCATCACATCAACAAACAATAAGGGTGAGAATATGTTGCTCATAAGCAACATATTTTTCAGGCAAGCGAAAATAGGGCATAACGGTGAAATGCCAACGCCATCGAGGTAGGCCTACATTTAGGTATATACGAGTTTTAGTGAGAGGTTTGTTTCCATAGAGACACTCCCTTAATTGAACTAACAAGGGAGCACACTAATTATGAAAACCATCCTCACACTATTTATCAGCATCGTTCATCTGCTACTACTCACCAGCCATGCTTTTGCATCTGATAGCTTGACTGCTCAATGCTTAGATCCAATGGACAAGACACTGAGCTTTGAGAGCAGTGCCAAGGTAGTTAAGTCGATAGAAACCAAACAGAATAAACTGTCGATATGTGAAAAAGCTCGCAAAATGGCACTTAGCCTCAACCAAGTAGAAACACTAAGAGAGATAGATTCTGCCATCCGACAATTACGTGAGGTAACGAAGGTTGAACTAAGGTACCTCCCCTATAAACTTGAGGAAGAAAAAGCTTCAATGACGTTTAGCGAGTTTACTCAAATAACTTCGTCTGTTGACGCAATGCCCAAAGATGCGCTATCCGAATCCAGTGATACACCAATCCAGCCCATAGACTTTTTATTACCTAGCTTCGAAGCCAATTCTTTAACTTATCAATTTTACACTGGGTTTGAATATACCAATGTGCAAGACATGTTTAATGACAATACATTACGGTTTGGCCTTCAAACCTATTTTAAGCCTGGGGAGTCGCTATTAGACCTAAAGAATGCGGTATCAGATATGCGAGCTGATAAATTCACTCATCATGAGGGCTTTACGTGTAATGGTAGCACTTACTCATGTGGACGATGGTTTAAAAATATACCTCACTTTTTTCTTAACGTAGCATTGACGGGTGCTGGAGAAACTGCGGCGGGCCTTGAGGAGTCGGAATCAGGGACGTCAGAAGAAGAGCCAGCGGACGACCCCAATGAAAATGACGGATTAAGCCCTTCGAATCACAATTTACGAGACTCTGACTTAACCGCTGTTGAATTCGACTTAGCCATTTACTATCCCTTTTACTTAGGTAGCAGAGGTGACCCATTATCAAAACACTATCAGGAAATTAGCTTCGGTCTGATTTCAACATATGGAGCGCGTAAAGTAGATGACATAGATAATTTTCAACAACGCTATTATGGCGGACTACGGTTTGCTTTCAATGAAGAAACGTTCCTCGACCTTATGTATGGAAAATCTGAGCCCTTAAAAGGGCGCCGCTTGCAATTAAGAGGACAGCTGCCGGTTTATACCCTAGGGGAAGGTCGTGTGTTCCTTGGAGCCATTGCTAATATCGAAGTTGCCCGAGGTAAACGCAATGACGAAGGAGAGTTGGTGTCTCAGCCCGATAGTATCCAGGTTTATCTAACCTGGCAGACTACGTTTGATCAGCTATTTCGTAAAGGAGCAAAAGAATGAACGCCTTCAGAACTACGTTTATTATAGGGCTCTTTTCTCCCGTTGTTTTCGCTCAACCACAAAGTATACAGTTTCAAACCCAAGAGCAGGCAGCACCTCATTCTGAGGCCGGGCCAGAGCGCGCACTGATGAGATTTGCTCAATGGGGTCGCAATGAAATATTTGCTGAATATGGCTCTTCGGTGACTTCTGAAAACCACTTCGACGCCGCGTTGGGATTTCGCTATCTGCTTACCAGTACGACGCTAAAAAGCGACGGTAAGTGGGATTGGACGGTGGCTTTGTCCTATCAAGGTGACTTTGATTTTTTTGCCAGTTCCCGTGAGTCGGGACCGGTAGTGACTACCCGGCACAACCCAGCACTAACCTATATTCGTGTTCGCGACCCAAAGCAACACTCATGGTCCAGTTGGTATTTTTCGGTAGAACATGAATCAAACGGGCAAACCTCCAATGACCCTCAAGATTTAGCCGAGCAAGTTGAAATATTAACGCCTGATGAGGGAAGCCTACCACAAAGCGAAATATTCGAAATGGCACAACAAACCATAAGTCGTGCCAACAATTTTATCGGCCTTGGTGGCTACTTTCAGTCTGTTACCACTGATGAAGAAGGGTGTCGCAACGATTTGCGTTGTTTTTCAATTCAAACCAAATTGCGCTTTCAGCTGGGGATAGGCCGAGAAGACGGTATTCCTTACCGGAACGATTTTACCGATCCTATGCCACAACCCATCCCTCAGCTGAAACATTATCAGGGTACGCAAGTTATCATCGCCAAGCCCTTTGACCTTGGGGGAATACGTCAATCTCTGGAACTGGATTATCAAACGGGACAACTCGCCGACAAGCCTTTTTCAAGCCACACTTTCGATTTTCGCTATTTTATCGATGTTCCCGTTGGACACCTTTTTAATAAAGGTAAAGATTTTGCCATTCCCATTGTCGTTCGCTATCACCACGGTTACTTAGAAGAACTGTATATGTTTTCAAAGCGTACCAGTTTCTTTGCCGTGGGATTCCACGCCAGGTATTAAACACTGTTGCGTAGCAGGTGTTACCTATTTGCCCGACTCTGTGTGCATTGGCTTTACTATCTACAAAGCGTTGTGATGTTCATCGAGCGCAAAAAAATGGCGGTATTTGTGTGGTTATATTATGTTGTGATTACCTGGTGGTAAAAACCCCAATACATAAAAAGCTATACTTCCCAGAGCTTGATGAGCGTTGCTGTACACGCTCTAGTATTGGGGCCAGGTATTAAATGGGTTTACCATTATGCGTAACCCCATTATCCGACACGTCCTAAATGAGCACCTCAGCGTTAGTCTGTGTCGACGCCTCCACCATGGGTTGTTCTGTGAGTAAGGATATCTAATTTAATTTCCGGGTGAGTCAATGAATAAACCACTATAGTCGGCTTTTCACTCTCTGCTGTTTCTCCCTGACTTTCACTTGTATCAACATGCATGAAAACCAGATGCAGCTTGTGTATGTGATTGCCTGCCCCTTTATCATCGTGAGTATGATAATGCTTGTGGTGTACGCAATTATTGTTCGATATCTCATTAACGTGGACATTTTCAACCGTCATCACATAGGTGTCCTCAAACGCTTCAATGCGCCAAGTACAATCTTTCTTACAAGTAATTTTCTCGATGCTATTCTCGATAGAAATGCTGATAGACGTCTTATTGCCGTTTGACGTTTTTACAGGGTCTTCTGAAAATGTCATTTTGTACTTATTTGCGCTAGCAGTTCCTCTTTGCTGTGAACATTGGTTACACGGTTCATCATAGTCTTGGCAGAAACCCTCGCGACATTCATACAGCAAAACATAGTCGCCCTTAATGTGACTTAGACGACGGTTTTGTTCTTCAATATCCGTGGGCGGGGGTGTAGCTGCACACCCCCAAGACAGTAAAGTCAGACCAACCACTAAAAAAGCACTCTTTATTTTATTTGTTTGCATATCTGCATCCTTGTCTCTGTTTATTCAAAAAGAATATGGCCAGACTGCAGTACTTGGCTCTGGTTGTTTTCCAGCCCAATCAATTGATATTGATATTGACCTGGCTCGAATTTTTTATATCCAAGATTAATGTGCAACATATCTGCGTTATTGAGTGTGGCAGACGAAGAGGCAAATACGCGTTGGCCACTCTCGTCAAATAATACAAACTGAAAGCGCTCATAATCGAAAGTAGGCACGGCTTTATCGATATACATGGATAACAGTGTCTGCTCTTCAAGCTGCACTACTTTGGCAGCAGCTTTTACTTCTTCATCACCACGCATAGTTGCCAGCTCTAGATTAACAACATTAACCCCGTGTAGGCCTTTCGGAGCCTGTTCGGTAATACCCATGTAAACGGTGAGCACACATAATGTGATGGAAGCTGCGAAGGCCCACATTGGCACGCGCTTCTTGTACCACGCCAGTTCACTGGTAGACGTATCATTCTCAGCAAAAATCTGGTCACGCTCTAATAGTTTCATACCTTGGTGAAGCCGCTGAGCAAGCTCCAATTGTTCGAGCATGTCATGATCGGTGACAAACGACGCTTCAAAGTCCAGTTCTTCACTTGGACTCATGTGACCTAATAAGTATTTTTCAATTTTGCTCTCTTGTTGCAAAAGTTCACTCCAGAATGCACACGGTGTGCTTATCTATTAAATAAGTGCGTTAATCCTCTAATTCATCTCACCGGCTTACTTAACTGGTATCAAAGCGGGTCTGCCACAAAGTTTTAAATCGCTGCTTGGCGCGGTATAACACCCGGTCAAAATGGGTGGTATCTAACTCCAGTGCCTGACAAATTGCGGCTTTTTCCTGCTCTTTGACATACAACCTGAACATCAATTCTCTATCGCGCTTTTGCTCCAGTTCTAAGATAACTTGCTTTACCAGTAAACTCAGGTTGTAGCGCTCAAGTGAAATCTCAGGCATTTCTTGGTTATCTAACGATTCAAGCGCTTCTGGTTCTATGAACCTTGTTTTTTTATTGTCTGCTTTTCTGAAGTGAGCAATGACCAGATTTTTACCTGTTTGAATGATAAATGAGGAAAGTTTTGCGGGATCCCGCAATTTTTTATTGCGCAGTGCCTCCAGTACCACTGACCAGGTATCCTGCACCATATCACTTGCCAGTGCCTCATCATGGTTACACTGGCGAAGCAGGATAAATTTAAGGCCACGTTGATAAGTGTCGATAAGTTCACTTTCCGCGTCCCTATCACCCGTTTCAATACGTGTGACCAGACCTATCGCAATGTCTTCAGGCTTGGCAGTTTTCATTTAGACACCACTCCCGTGTAGCTCAAAGCCCGCCCAAAAAATAGGGGCTTTCCATGGGTATTGCCCATTTTTTCTGCGGTGATCACGCACGGCCTGTTTCGCTTTGCGTAGCGCGTCGTCATAGGAGAGGCCATCTTGCAATATAAACCCATAAAACCTGTTCATCAAAAATGCGGTAGCATCATCTCTGACCTTCCATAGGCTTCCAATCACGTTTCTCGCTCCGGTTTCGTAGAACGCTCGCGATAGTCCCAACATTCCCTCTCCAGCTATGTATGCCCCGTCAGCTGTTTCACAGCCGCTCAAAACCACCAGCTTTGCATTAAGTTTTAGCGTTTTGATTTCAGGCACTATCAGAACATTTGGATTATCTGAAGTTGCGGCTAATACAAGCCCCCCCAGCTCAGGAAGTTCAGTATTGGATATACCATGAGTAGCAAAGTGTATTATGTCGAAATGCTCAAAAGAGATAGTGAGCAGTTTTTGCTTAGTAGCGTCTTGTCCCACGAGCCTTTCCACCTCTAAGCCATATCGTTCACCCAGTAAGCTTGCTTCGTATTCTGCGTAGGGTAGCTCGGGCAAAGCTATATTTAATGCCGCTGCCTCTTCACTGTCATAAATAATGTTTGTAGCCGGATTACTTACGACTAAGGCGTGAGAATACATCGAAGCCTCATGTTTTAAGGATAATTGCGCCAACAGTGATTTAAGAGAAAAATGCCTGGCAACAGAGATAGTGTTAATGAGAGGCTGCTTTGTTTCGGGATCGATTAATATTGACAAAGGAAAGGTTTCGACAGGCCCATCACCTATCACTATCAATTGGCGAATAGAAGGGGTCAGGCCTTCAGAGAAGAGCCAGTTAGATAAAGCAAGAACATTCTCATCATTAGTGAGCATTTGCTCACCGCTCTGAATAGTTTGCTCAAGGCTACCTGTCACATCAGCAATGGCTTCTTCCCTCGGTAAGGGCTTGTAACGCACCTCCTGATTTGAAACATACCAAAGGTGTGATTGCAAAGGATCGGTATCAACAAATACCACGAGCGTTTCTGGGTCGAGTAGACTTTGTAATAACGTGAGGGCATCTTTGTCAAAGTCTGGTGAGGTCAGGCTGTCTGTATTACCGGTTTTTAGACGCTCAGCTTCATACGCATACCGCTTTTCTGAAAGCTGTCTTAGTGAATATAGAACCTGGCTTTTCTCAATCTCGTTTTCTACGCGATGCAGTGCAACAAATTGCTCACCTAATTGGGTGAACAAGGCTTGATCAGCCTGACGCTCCGACTGCTTTTCTTGGCGATCATTTGAAGCAACCAAGGAAACAATCGCTCCTTTCATTGTTTCAGCCAACAACAAACTGTCTTGTGGCGTCATATTTTTATCCAGACCAATGACTCTACTCGTCAGTGATTGGTAGCTAGAGAAAAATCCCCTGCGGAAATCTGGCCGTTGAAGGTGAGTATGGATTTCATTCACTTGCGCTATAGCCTGTTGTAAATAGCTAAGCGACATCTCAGGGTTGACTTGTATAAGATGTGATGTGAAATCTAACTGAGTTTGGAGTAATTGCACGTTCCCTTGGACCGTTGAGAAGAAGTGCTCTGCTTCTAGAAAAGCGTCTTCGGCAGCCTCTAAATTTTGGTTGTGCAGAGACAAAATAGCGAGCTGTTTTTTGTAAAATCCCTTTTGCACAGCGTCATCCGATTGCGCTATTACGTCTTTTACCTGTGCAAGCAGCTCCGCTCCCTCTGATATTTTATTTTGCTGGAGGTAGACATCAATGAGCTTTAATTTCATTGCTGCACTCTCGAGTATTAACCCATCTCTCTGTGCATACTCAATGTATGCAGTAAACTGGCTTTGTGCTTTATCGAATTGCCCCATCTCGGTATAAGCAGAACCTAAAAGCCCCGCGATGTGCATGACTTGGTTTTCTGCTTTTAAGTTTTCAAAGTGTTGTTGAGCGCGTATGAGGTAGTCTTCGGCAAGTTGTGGTTGTGCTGACAATAAAAAAATTCGCGCTTTTTCTTTAAATGCCCAACCTTTTAAAAACGAGTGAGGAAAGCTTTTTACTTTTTGAAGTGCCACAGCTATGTATTCATTAGCATCGTCCAACATACCCAGATTTAGGTAAGTCGTGGCTAATTTAATATGCGCATTAGTTAACGAGAACTCATCGCCTAAACTGACACTGTAACTTAATGCTTTTTTGTACTGCGCCACCGCTCCCACATAATCTCCGCTTTTTAATTGATAATACGCACCGGAAAGCAAAGTATTTAGCGCTTCAAAATGTGCATCATTTGTCAGATAGATTCGGTGGGCCTCAAAAAATGCGGTAATCGCGTTTTGATAATCTTGATCAACCGTTGCTAAACCCGCTTGTACTTCCAAAGCCGAAGCAAAGACTAGAGGCTGCATTTGCGCATCCACATAAGCAAATACCTCCTCTATGATTTTTTTCGCCTCATGGGGTTTGTGTTGCTCATAAAGGTAATAATTTGCCAATTCCACTTTGGCTTTCAATGCCCACAAGGAGTCAGTATCTTGACTCGCTAATAAAGAGAGCAGCATGGATGCTTGTTCTTCGTAACGGCTTTGAAAGTGAAACACTATGCCTAAATTAAACTGTGCTAAGGGGATGAGTTTCACAAGCTTGTCTTTCTTTGCATAGTACAGCGCTTGTGTATACATATTTTGCACATCGAGAAGTGACGGGTCCTCACCACTCTCTTTCGCCCAATACTCGCCTGCCCGTGCTAAATATTCATATACTCTTGCTGTCGGCCCATTATGAATCAGACTTAACGTTAGGGTGGTTCTAGTGGAATGATGGCCAGAATGCGAAGGACTAACAGTTATCGTACAACTTGGATTAACTGACCCTTTAAGCAGTATAAACTCTGATTGTCTGTAATTACTTGGAATGTCTGATTGATGGTCCACCCCCACCGTTTGCGTATAACAAGATGTCGCACTAAGACGAATGTCACCAGAGTGTTGCGTGGCTTCAATTAAGATTGATTGATTAGGAGTACTGGTAAGATTAAAGGAAACAGGCTCATTCAACTTCAGTGTTTTAACGTAACTGGGCTTTTGGGAAGTTAACTGCAGGGCTAAGGGCTCTGCTACTATCTGAGCACACATTGCATATAGTAATGCAATTGATATAAGCCTGATATATACCCTGCGCGACATGCCGTTCCAAACATTTGTACAAAATTAATGAACACAATTTGTACAATAATATAGATCCACGCGCTTTCCCACTGATTATTTTATAACCAGCAACAGGTTACACACATATCAGATAGGCAAATTTGGTGTGGGGTATTAAAGGAGGAACATAAGCACTGCAAATGACGACAAGCCGAATTTGCAGTGCTTAATAATCACGAATAATTAGATACTCACTCGCTTATAAGGACGGTATTCCGCTTTCCAGAAGTTTCTTTCAATACTTTCTTGTAGCGCTTCGTCAGTCATCTCAAGTGCCAAACCTTGTTCCATTGCCACTTTACCCACTTCAAAAGCAATTTCGCGACTTATTTGGGCAATCGCGGCAAGTGGAGGTAATAACGAGCCAGTACCGGTATTGACCAAAGGTGACGCCGCTGCCAGTGCATTACTGGCTGCCATCAGCATCTCGTCACTTATCAGTTTCGCTTTCGATGCCACCACGCCTAGTCCGATACCCGGAAAAATATACGAGTTATTACATTGGGCAATAGGAAAAACTTTCCCCTTGTATTCTACCGGTTTAAACGGACTTCCCGTCGCGATGATAACGTCGCCATCAGTCCACTCAATAACTTGTTCCGGACGGGCTTCCACTTGGCGAGAAGGATTGCTCAACGGGAAAATAATGGGCAATTCACAACCTTGTTTCATTGCGCGGATAACCTGTTCCGTGAAAAGGCCAGGCTGACCAGATACGCCGATAAGTACATCCGGCTGGGCGCAATGCATTACATCAAGTAATGAGGCGTAGTCACCGCTGAATGTCCAATCGGCCAAGTCTTCATTTTTCTGCTGCAATTTCTGTTGGAAGTCTCGCAGGCCTTCCATTCCTTCCGTCACCAAACCAAAGCGATCAATCATAAACACTTGCTTACGCGCCTGTTCGTCACTGAGCCCTTCAAATACCATTTGCTGGATTAACATTTCTGCAATGCCGCATCCCGCCGATCCCGCGCCAACAAATACCACTTTCATCTCACTGAGTTTCTGCGCTTTAGTGCGACATGCTGCAAGAATAGTCCCCAATGTGACTGCAGCGGTACCTTGAATATCATCATTAAAACAACACACTTCATTGCGATAACGATTTAACAACGGCATAGCATTGGGTTGTGCGAAGTCTTCAAACTGAATCATCACATCTGGCCAGCGGCGTTTTACCGCTTGAATAAACATGTCAACAAACTCATCGTACTCTTCTTGGCCAATACGCGGGTGACGTGCTCCCATATACATAGGATCGTTAAGCAGTTTTTCGTTGTTAGTGCCCACATCAAGCATAACCGGTAAGGTGTAGGCGGGGCTTATACCACCACAGGCTGTATACAGCGACAGCTTACCAATTGGAATGCCCATACCGCCAATACCTTGGTCTCCTAAACCTAAGATACGTTCACCGTCAGTCACAACAATGACTTTAACTTTGCGCTTAGTGGCGTTGCGAACTATATCGTCAAGCTGGTGGCGTTCTTCGTAAGAAACAAATAATCCTCGGGAGCTGCGATAAATATCCGAAAACTGCTCACACGCATCACCTACCGTAGGGGTATAGATGATAGGCATCATCTCGTCGATATGCTTTTGGATTAATCGATAAAACAGAGTTTCGTTATTATCTTGTATAGCACGCAAATAAATATGCTTGTTCAGTGCTTCATCAAAGCTACTGTATTGCATATAGGCGCGTTCAACCTGCTCTTCAATGGTTTCATATCGCGGTGGTACGAGACCTGTTAAATTGAACGCAGCACGCTCTCGAGCGGTAAAAGCACTGCCTTTATTCAGTAGGGGGGTTTCCAGCAACGAAGGGCCGGCATGAGGAATATAAAGATATCGCTGTGACTCTTTTGACATTGGTTTTCCGATAGTGTTGTCAGGCAATTACATCACCCAAGCTGTTGCGGCACGTATCGTTACGTGCCGTCTCATTCATTAGAATATTTCTTCTGGCTCAGGCGCGGTAGTCGTATCCTGCGTTGCTGGATCTACCACTTCATCATCGCGAACGTAAGTTGTAGGTTCTGTGCCCTGCAGGAAATATTCGAATAGTGTCGTATGGTCTGTGCGCCGGGTCAACTTTCCACTGGTACGATCAATGCGAACCCGCACGATATTTTCGGGTACTGGCATCGGTGTATGCGGTTTATCTTTAAGCGCATATTGCATAAAACGTATCCATGCAGGGCCCGCGGCTTTTGCGCCATCTTCAGTACCTATTAAAGCATTGCCTATCCAGTTAAACTTTTCGGGATCTTTGTTGATCAAGTTTTGATTACGAGTAGCGCGGCCCAGTTGCCTGCTCATATTATCAAAGCCGACCCATGCAGTGGCTACGATGTCTTTGTGAAATCCACTAAACCAGGTATCACGAGAATCGTTAGTGGTACCTGTTTTCCCGGCGATATCCGTACGCTGAAGTATGTTGCGCGCGCGCCAGCCAGTGCCTAGCCAATAAGTTTTTTTGCTCCAATTGCCGTTTGCACGAACGGCGGTGCGCATCATCTCTGAGACCAAAAACGCATTTTGAGCAGTGATAACCTGAGGTGCAATAATTTTATTTTCTTGTGCTGTTTCATCGAGGGCATCGGCCAATATCACATCTTTATTCAACTCAGCTGCCAATAACGCCTCAATATCGGTCTCTTCGTCTTCAGGCAGCATTTCCTGTTCGCTTTGCATATCACAGCGATTACAGGCCCAAACAGGGTTCGCTCTCCACAGTTCCTGACCACTTTCATCCAATACTTTGTCAATAAAGTAAGGGTTAACTAAATACCCTCCATTGGCTATGACCGACATTCCCCGCACAACTTCTAAAGGTGTGTGAGAGCTCGATCCTAACGACACGGTCTCATCTAACGGGATGTCTTGTGGGTCAAAGCCAAATCGCGTCAAGTAATCTGCTGTCTCTCTTAAACCCACACCGCGTAACAGTCGAACTGAGACCACGTTTTTCGATTTTCCCAGGGCTTTACGCATTCGAATTGGACCATCGTACTCTGCAGGTGAATTCTGTGGTCGCCATGCCACGCCCGTAGCGGCATCCCACTGGTTTATTGGTGCGTCGTTAATGATTGATGCAAGGGTATAACCATTGTCTATGGCAGCAGAGTACACAAAGGGTTTAATGTTTGATCCCACCTGACGTTTAGCTTGTGTAGCCCGATTAAACTGACTTTGATAAAAGCTATAACCGCCGACAATCGCTTCCACTGCGCCGTTTTGCGGATTGAGTGCGACAAATGCGCCGCTGACTTCAGGAATTTGAGAGATACGCCAGGCCCCCTCTTGCTCTCTGATGTAAATGACAGCCCCTTCCTGCGTAATATCAGACGCCAACTGGGGATCGCTACCTTGGCGAAAATCAGTTATGTATTCCCTCGCCCAGTCTAGCCCATCCCACTCTATGGTTCGCACTTCTCCGTCAACAGAAAGCACGTCTATTGATTGTTCGTGTAGAGCCATCACCACAGAGGGTAGTAACGGTTTAATGTGAGGCACTTCTTGTAGTACGGATAACAAGGCGGCATTATCCCAATCTTCTTTCTGGTCACGCTCACTAATATCAAAACTTAGTTTTAGGGTGGGAATGACGTCATCTTTGCTTTGAGGTTCTGGCGTGTTCCACAGATAACCCAGTGGCCCCTTGTAGCCGTGACGCTCATCATAATCGTGTAGATTTCTAACCACTGCTTGCTGTGCGGCCATCTGCAATTGGGCAGTTGCGGTTGCAAAAACTTGATACCCTCCAGTTTCCGCTTCTTCTTTGCCGTATATTTCTACCATTTCATTGTAGATAGTATCGGCCAGATACGGCGCATCGACTTCAATTTCCGCGCCGTGTTTTCTCGCCGTTACCGGTGCAGCTGCCGCTTCATCAAACTGGCTTTTAGTGATGTATTTCTCATCTAACATACGCAGAAGCACTACCCGCCGCCGGGCGAAAGAACTTTCAGGACTGCTAATCGGGTTCAATGCCGAAGGCGCCTTTGGTAAGCCAGCAATAGTCGCTATTTGCGCCAAGTCCAGTTCTGCCAATGGCTTGCCATAGTATACTTGTGCTGCTGCGCCAAAGCCAAAAGCCCGGTGCCCTAACTCAACTTTATTCAAATAGAGCTCCAGAATTTCCTCTTTGGTGAGTTCCTGCTCCATATGCATGGCGATAAAAATTTCTTTAATTTTGCGAATGTAGGTCTTTTCTCGGGTAAGGAAAAAGCCACGCGCAAGCTGCATCGTTAGAGTACTGGCTCCCTGACGCTTTTCTCCGGTTAGGACTAAACTTACGGCTGCACGCATAATGCCGATAGGGTCAATGCCATGATGTTCGTAAAAGCGACTATCCTCTGTAGCAAGGATGGCATCAATCAGTTCTTGAGGAACGTCCTCAAGCTTTACTGGGATCCGCCGTTTAACACCATATTGAGAAATGAGCTTGCCATCTTTGGTGTAAATCTGCATTGGTGTTTGCAGGCGAACATCCTTAAGTACAGTGACACTCGGCAGCTCTGGTTTGATATAAAAGTAGATACCTACCAGAGCAGCACACCCTAGTATGCCTGATAGAAAACTGAATAATAAAAGCGGTTTGATGTACTTCACTGTAACGGATACCAAGACATTTTGTTGAAATGACGTATATTTTATACGTATGTGTTAACTCTAGAACCATACGCATAACACTTAAAGAGTAATATTGTACTTTAGAGCAATTACCTTTGAAACTGGACACTTGCAAATGAAATCGCTGTTTAAAAAAAAGCTCCCGCCCATTGTGGGCTTAGATATAGGCACGCGTCAAATAAAAGCAGTGTGGCTAGAGCAGACTAAAGAAGGTTTTATGCTTCAAGGATACGCATGCGAACCCATCAATAAAATAGCCTTCTCAGAACGAGAGATAAAAGACTACGAGTCTGTCAGTGTTGCCCTAAAAAAAGTTAAAAAAGCGCTCAAATCAAAAATTAAGCACGTTAACGTCGCTGTAGCTGGTACGTCAGTATTGAGTAAAGTGGTTCACATGGACCCTGACCAAAGTGACTATGAGCTTGAAAATCAAATTGAAATAGAAGCAGACAGTCTCATTCCTTATCCGCTGGAAGAAGTTTATTTAGATTTCGAAGAGCTAGGCGCCAGCCCCACTCACACCGGAAAGGTCAATGTGCTTCTCACCGCAGCCCACAAAGACATCGTTGATAGCCGTTTGTTACTTGCACGGGAAGCCAACTTTGAGCCCAAAATTGTGGATGTTGAAAATTATGCCATCGGTAACGCATTGGACTACTTTTACACACCTACAGAAACCCAACAGCCACTGTGCTGTGTAAATGTTGGCGCCTCCCTTTTGCAGATCTGCGTAATGAAAGAAGGCGAAGTCGTTTATACCAAAGAACACGGTTATGGCTTAGATCATCTTGTCACTGACATTAGTGCCATTCATATGATGGAGCGTGAAGTCGCAGAACGCCATTTGCTAGAGGGTACTCTAGCAGCAAATTGGGTTGACGATACGCTACCTATTTTTGCGGCTAACCTTCAACAACATATCAATCGCGCCCTTCAAATGTATATGACAACCATGCACGCAGAGCGCCCTTCACAGCTGTTGCTAAGCGGCGGGGCGGCTACCATTGCTCCCCTTGTGGACATGTTAAATCAAGATTTAGGGATAGATGTGGTGTGTTTTAACCCGTTTGACAACATGGCTATAAACCCTAAATTAGATGTTGACCAGTTAAACAGTATTGCACCTCAGTTGGTGGTTGCTACTGGCCTTGCAAGTAGGAGTTTTATGCCTTGGCACATATAAACTTACTCCCGTGGCGTGAGCAGCAACGCCAGCAGCAAAAACAACGCTATCTTGCCGCCCTTTTAGCCGTGGCCGCATTGGTGGGCTTGCTATTCTGGTTTATCGGTCAAGCTATCGATCAACAGATTAAAAATCAAAATGCACGCAATCAATATTTAACACAAGAAATTGCTGTGCTCGATGCGCAAATTGCCCAGATAAAAAAGGTCAAAGACAGTAAAAATGCGATTGAACAACGCATGGCCTTAATTGAGCAACTTCAGGCAAGTCGCAATGTCGCCCCGATAGTATTTGACGAGTTGGCCAAGTTAGTGCCGCCTGGTGTAGCGTTTGAATCTATGGTGCGAAGTGGCAATCAGATAGCAATTGAAGGCACCAGTGACTCTAACAACCGCCTCTCCGATTTTATGCGGTCATTAGATAATTCCAACGTGTTTGTCGGCGCAGAGATATCGACGATTAAATCAGACAACAGTAGTGCCCGTGCGACGAACAGTTTTGCGCTGACGTTTTCCATTAGCCCTCGTATTGCACCTTTAACGAATACCGGTGAGGGAGTGAAATAGCGATGAAATTTGATGTTGCCAAACTAAAAGAACTCAACGAACTCGATTTCGAACAGATGGCCATTTGGCCAAATGAAGTACGCATTGTAGTCGCCGCTTTTGTGGCCATTTTAGTGGGGGCGATTAGTTACTATTTATTAGTTAACCCCAAACTTCCGGTCATGGACGCTGCGCAGCTTAAAGAACAAGAACTTAAACTACAGTTTGAAGCCAAATACCGCATTGCCGCCAATTTAGAAGCCTACCAAGAACAGCTTGCGCAAATTAAGAAAGACTTTTCTTCCATGTTGAAAAGCCTGCCAACCAGTAATGAAACGCCGGGATTACTCGACGACATTACCTATGTAGGCACCTCTTCAGGACTGACGTTTAAAATACTGAACTGGCAGCAAGAAGTGCCAAAGGAATTCTACACTGAACTCCCCATTGAAATGGAAGTCAGTGGTGGATACCACAATTTTGGTGCATTTGTGTCCGAGATTGCTGATTTACCCCGCATTGTCACCCTTCACGATTTTGATATTTCACGACAAGATGGTGAGCTTGCACTTAGGCTTCAAGCAAAAACCTATCGTTCAGAAAATACCACGTTGATTGAAGGAGAGTCCAAATAATGCGTTATCTCCTTATTGTCACTGCGCTGGCTATGCTGACGGGCTGCTCTCCTCATCTAGAGGACTTACATGCATATACACAAAGCGTAAAAGCACGTACTACCTCGCATGTTGAACCTTATCCCGAGTTTAAAACCCATCCGCCCTTCAGCTATTCAGCCTCTGCACTGAGAAGCCCCTTTGCACAGCCTGTTACCGCAAGTGCGGCGGTCAATAAACCTCGAGTAGAAAATTGCTATCAACCTGATTTTCAACGTCCCAAAGCGCCTTTAGAAGCATATGGACTAGATGCGCTGACACTGACCGGCAACTTTGAAGTAAATAAGATACAGTGGGCCTTGTTACAAAGTAACGATGGCGTATTACACAAAGCGAAAGTCGGTGATCATATCGGGTTGTTTTACGGCACGATTACACAGATACGCAACGATTCAATCATTATTGAGCAGTCGTTACCAGATGGCGCGGGCTGCTGGCAACGGAAAACCACAACAATGACAACTGCATCAAAGGCAGGAGAGTAAACATGGTCACGCGATATACCACCCACCATTCTCAAGATAACAACACGCGACTATGGCCACGGTTTGCTTCGCTTTCTGGTGTGCTATGTACAATAGCAGTATTGCTGAGCGCTCCCTCTGCAACGGCTCAGGAACCCTTATTGGTCGACCCTCAAGCCCGTCAGCAGACCAGTCATGCCACCACCATCACCAAGGTCGATTTCACTCAAGACGCCAACCAAGGTGCAATTTCACTGGTTTATTTTGAAGGGCAACCACCTAAAGTGCAGTTAATTGAGTCACAAGGAAAAGTGTCTGTAACCTTGACTAACACCCAGTTGGGCAAAGACCAGTTCATCGAACTCGATGTGGCGGATTTTGGTACGGTCGTCTCCACCATCGAAACCTTTCAGGATGACAACGACGCACGCATTGAAGTGAACTATTCCGGCGCTGTTATCGTGAAAAATACGATTGAAGACAACACCCTTCGCATTGCCATTAAGCCGATGGATACATCGCAACAAGATGCTTTAGACAATGCCAAAACCTATACTGGCGACCCGATTTCACTGGATTTTCAAGACGTACCAGTGCGCCAGGTTTTACAAATCATCGCGCAGGTAAATGGCTTTAACCTAGTCACCACAGACACAGTTACAGGCAACGTGACAATTAGCCTTTCAGGCGTGCCGTGGGATCAAGCACTCGATATGATCCTCCGTGTTAAAGGACTCGATAAACGCTTAGAAGGCAATATTTTGCTGATAGCCCCCGCAGAAGAATTGTCTGCCCGCGAAACCCAGGCCTTGCAATCTAAAAAGCAGGTTTCGGATTTAGCGCCACTGCATACCGTGAACATAGCAGTAAATTATGCAAAGGCTCCCGCACTGGCTGCCATTTTGAAATCTGCTGAAGGGGGCATTCTATCTGCCCGCGGCGGCGTTACCGTTGATGAACGCACCAATACGCTATTAATACGCGATACCTTAGCCTCCATTGATGAAGCGAGAAAAATGATCAATGCGTTGGATATTCCGGTCAAACAGGTTTTGATTGAAAGCCGTATGGTTACCGTGCTGGACAATGTAGATGAACAACTTGGCGTAAGATGGGGGTTCAGCGACCGCCAGGACGACAATGGTGTATCTGGCTCACTTGAAGGTGCTGAAACCATAGCCGGTGGAGTAATACCCACTATCAACGATCGTTTGAATGTAAATCTGCCAGTCGCCAGTACAAACGCGGCCAGTATCGGTTTTCAAGTAGCTAGCTTAGTCGACGGCACCATACTGGATCTGGAGTTATCGGCATTGGAATCAGAAAACAAGGGTGAAATCATTGCCAGCCCGCGTATCACAGTAGCCAATCAGCATGAAGCATATATCGAACAAGGAACAGAAATTCCCTACGTGCAAGCGACGTCCAGTGGTGCTACCTCGGTGGAATTTAAAAAAGCAGTACTGTCACTTAAAGTTACGCCTCATATCACACCCGATAACCGGATTATTTTAGATTTAGTCGTCACCCAAGACACCCGTGGTGAAACTGTATCAACTTCTACTGGGGATGCAGTAGCTATCGATACACAAGAGATAAAAACTCAGGTGTTAGTTGAAAATGGCGAGACCATTGTCCTTGGCGGTATTTTTCAACAAACCAGTTCAGATGGAGTAACCAAAGTGCCGCTTTTTGGTGATTTGCCGCTTGTTGGCGGTTTGTTTAGAAATACTTCTGAACTTCAACAAAAAAGAGAACTGCTGATTTTTGTCACCCCAAAAATTGTAGTTGAACGCCCATAAGTCACGTCTAACACTCTAAAACGCGTATTTTTATACGCGTTTTTTTCTTTTTTACCTCTGATTTGTAAGTAAATTTACAGGTATACGCTATTTGTTAGTAACAAAACTTGCAACGCCTTGCATGAAACTGAGATAATCGCGCTCTCGAAATTTAAGCGAGGTTTAAGGAGTGGTGCTTATTGGTCACTAAATAGGCACGAGTCAATGGGTAGGCTGGTAAGGCAACAGTGCACTGCCCCTAACATGATTAAGTTGTGATATAAGCAAATATGGCTGAAAAACGTAATATCTTTTTAGTTGGCCCAATGGGAGCCGGCAAAAGTACTATCGGTAGACATCTGGCAGACGAACTTCACCTAGACTTTTTTGATTCGGATCAGGAAATTGAGCGCCGGACAGGTGCAGACATTGCTTGGATCTTCGATTTAGAAGGTGAAGACGGTTTCCGTAAGCGCGAAGAAAACGTCATCAACGATTTGACAGATAAGCAAGGTATTGTACTTGCCACAGGCGGCGGCTCTATTGTCACTAAAGCTGTGCGCAATCGTTTATCTGCCCGTGGCATTGTGGTTTATCTGCAAACGACTATCGATAAGCAAGTTGCTCGTACACAACGCGATAAGCGTCGCCCACTACTGCAAAATGACGATCCTGAAAAAGTACTTCGCGACCTTGCAGAAATGCGCAACCCGCTTTACGAAGAAGTAGCGGATTATGTCGTTGACACTGATGACCAGTCTGCACGTGCAGTAGCAAATCAAATCATCAGTAAAATTGGTCTATAAAACAAATATGTAATAGGAGGTGCTACGCCTGTGTCAACCTTAACTGTGGAACTTGGCGATCGTAGCTATCCTATTCAGATAGAGGCTGGGCTGCTTTCGCAACCCGGCCTTTTTAGTGCCTATATTAAAGGCCCCCTCGCCGTTATTGTAACCAATGAAACCGTTGCCCCCTTATATCTTGAAGCCGCTAAAGCCGCGTGCGGCGACGTGCATGTAGAATCCATTATTCTGCCTGACGGGGAACAACACAAAAATCTTGCCCAATTTGAAGTGGTAATGACACGCCTACTGGAATTGAATGCCGCAAGAGATACCACGCTGATTGCGTTAGGTGGCGGTGTTATCGGTGATCTAACGGGTTTTGTTGCTGCTACTTATCAGCGTGGCGTGCCTTTTATACAGGTGCCTACTACTCTCCTTTCTCAGGTTGATTCTTCGGTCGGTGGCAAGACTGCCGTCAACCACCCATTAGGTAAAAACATGATTGGCGCCTTTTATCAACCTGTGTATGTCGCCATTGACACCGATTCACTCGCCACACTGCCAGACCGCGAATTTGCGGCAGGAATGGCTGAAGTGATCAAATACGGCATAATCTATGATGCTGATTTTTTCAGTTGGCTTGAAGAAAACACCGCAGCACTGAAATCCCTTGATAAAGCGATATTAAGCCAAGCCATTTCACGTTGTTGTGAAATTAAAGCTGAAGTAGTCGCACAAGATGAGCGAGAAGGCGGGCTACGCGCCATCCTTAACCTAGGCCATACCTTTGGGCATGCAATTGAAGCTGAGCAAGGATATGGCAACTGGCTACATGGCGAAGCCGTAGCTGCTGGTACTATAATTGCTTGTCAAGCTGCAGAAGCATTATCCTGGTTTAACGCGTCAGAAACACGTCGTGTCGCTACATTGTTTGAAGCCTTCAAGCTACCCATTGCTGGCCCACATACCATGAGCAAAGATGATTACGTTAAACATATGAAGCGCGATAAAAAGGTGGAAGCGGGTAACATTCGCTTCGTACTGCCGCAAGGTATAGGCAAAGCAGTAGTGACGAAAGAGGTCACCGACGGTATTTTGTCGAGTTTACTGTCAAAAACACCTGTTAGCGCTTAGGGTTAATGCTCCATACGCACTTAACAGGCCGTATCAACGCCTTTTGGATTCATCAGCCTGTTTATGTGTCTACGCTTAAGGGTTAACCAAAAAGGTAAATAGGGGCAAACTCCGTGCAAAGTGAACTGCATGACCGTTTGGAATATTTAGTCAATTATTCATCGCAACTGATTTTTGTCAGTGGCGACTCTATTTCTGAGCAACAAAAAACCCTTGAAGCGTTTGTTTTTCAGCAACACGACGATACTGAGATTGCTTATCTTACGGCGCAAGACAACATGGAGCCGTCTGATTATCGTCGACAACTATGTCGGCAATTATTAGGTCAAGTGGTAGGCAGTTTTGTCAGACCGCTTAACGAATTGCTTTCCGAATTAAATCAACATGATGGTCCTATTTTAATCGCCATTACCCAAGCCCATCATATCCCCGACAAGTTACTTCAAGAATTGTGGGACTTAGTGCTTCAAAGTCGATTTGCGGGAAATAAACAACACCTTAATGTGCTGTTATTTGCTAACAGCCAATGGGCGGAAAACGCCAAGCAATGGCTTCCCGCCAAGAATACTGAGACACCGCTTATCATTAGTAGCCAGTCAGTGATGAGTGAACAACCTACGTTCGAATCTGAATTGGATAAAATGATTTCGGCCCGCCGTCACGCATTTCAAGCACATTTAGAAAACAGGCAAAAAGAAAATACTCTCACCTTTTCCAACCCACTTAAATCGCGACGCTTATATGCAGTGATCGCAACCGTATTTATTGCCACCTTTATTGGTCTGGTGTACTGGCAATACAGCGATAACATCGGTGGGCTTTTCACGCCTATAGAGAGTGGAATTTCGAATGAAGACCCACAACAAGTGGAAGTAGGCTCTTCATACGATGCCCTGCTGGACTCAGAACAAACCAAGCCATCTGAGAGCGTGGACAATACATCTGAACAAGCCGGCATTGTAGTAGTCCCCCCCTTTACTACAAGCGACCGTGTTGACACGTCGCAGCCTGCTAACTCTCCTATCGATGAAGGGGAATCGTTCTCCGTCGCTGGTGCTGTAAACGCCAGTGAAAGCGAAACCAAAAGTAATAATATCAATCAAGCCGATGGATTGGTCACTAATTGGAATAATGCTATTTCTTCCTTAGCAGAATCAACACCGGCCAAATTGTCTGAGGAGACTTCTGCAAAGACCAAGAACAGCGACATAAGTGAACTGCCTGAACAGCAAGTAGTCGAAACAGAAACACAGTTACCCAGTGAAAAAGCCGAAACGACATCTACATCTTGGTTAGCACCCAATCAGTTTGTGGTGCAAATGTTAGCAATGAAAAACGAACAGGCACTTAAGCAATTCCTCGTTGAACACAAGCTTGTTGATAGCATCCGTATCTATAAGACAAAACGCTATGGTGGTGATTGGTTCGTAGTCGTTGCCAATACCAGCTACCCGTCACTCGCAGAGGCGCAAAATGCATTGGCGACGCTACCTGCTTACCCCGGTAAAGCGAATGCTTTTGTGAAACGCGCTGAGCAGGTGTTGAATGAACTGTCTGTTGCCAACGATTAATTCACTCTCACGTATCGTTTAATAGAAAAGCAAAAAAGCAATCTGTACGCACTTGCTGGTTGTTCAGTTTCGCGATGAAAGATACAATCTACTTTTAGTGTGGTGATGTCAGTAGACAACCCTTACCCAGCAATGCCTAGAATGGCGACGTTAGGAGTAACCACCGTCTTCATTCCGTGTAGGTAGTAACGTTAGAGCATGATGCAAAAGAAAAACCGCGCCTTTTTGAAATGGGCCGGTGGCAAATACAGCTTGGTCGAGGATATTCAAGCCAGATTACCCCAGGCTAACAAGCTTATTGAACCGTTTGTTGGTGCGGGTTCGGTTTTCCTGAACACCCACTATAAACGTTATTTGCTTAACGATATCAACCCTGACCTTATCAATTTGTACAACTTCTTGAAAGCACAGCCCGATGCGTTAATTAACGATGCCCGTGAGTTCTTTAGTGGTAAACGCAATGATGAGAAGATGTACTACGCCCTTCGCGATGAGTTCAACGCCACGCAAGATGAATATTACCGCGCGATCCTGTTTTTGTATTTGAACCGTCATGGCTACAATGGACTGTGTCGTTATAGCCTCCAAGGGCGGTTCAATGTGCCCTTTGGTCGATATAAGAAGCCGTATTTCCCTGAAGACGAGATGTTTGTTTTTTCGGAAAAGTCACAAAAGGCTATCTTTACATGCCTGCCTTTTGAAAAAGTATTTTCTCGTGCTCGACGAGGCAATGTGATTTATTGCGATCCCCCTTACGCCCCCATTAGCAAAACAGCCGCATTTACCAGCTATGCAGCCAGAAGCTTTGGTCAGGATGCACAAGAAAAACTGGCAGAATTAGCTACCCGAACCGCCAAAAAGCGGGGCATACCAGTACTGATTTCCAATCACGACTTACCGCTAACTCGACACCTGTATAAAGGGGCTGATTTCAGTATGCTGTCGGTGAAGCGCTCGATTAGTCAAAATGGTGCAAAACGACAACCTGTTGACGAGATCCTGGCTTTTTTTCCTGCTAGCAAAACGATTGGAAGTAAAAAGAAGAAAAACGCGGTTATAGCCTCAACACCCAGTCAATTACCATAACCGGTATACCACTTTACAAAAGTAAATAACGCCACCACAAACAAGACAACAAACAATATCCCAATAATGGCAAAACTAATGAATGTACCTTTGGTAAAGTCTCGCTCATAGTTTTTGTGACTTTGAACACCAAATAGGCTAGCAATAACGCTCGCTATTACTGACCAAAACCCCGTGCCAGATTGCACAGTGGCTCCCTATGCGTCATTGGAAGTTGTAAATTCTGCGCGACTTTCGTCCTTGTGTAGCAGCTCTAATAAGTCCAGAAAATGGAACTGAAAAGAAGGCGATTGCCCTGCTAACCATGACAGCCAGCTGACTTCTGCTACACCATCTTGGTAACGCGCACACTGGTTTTGAATATGGCTCGCAGGAAGCTTGGGATTAAATTCGGTGACAGGTTGATAGTCACACAAAGAAGAGGACGAGTTTGAGGAAAACGATACGGCAATACTCACCACTGCCACGGCAGTACACGCCACTAAAAATGGAAGAACTTTCATCCTGAATACCCTCACACCCGCTTAAAAACTAACCTCATTATAATCAAATCAGTCTTTTGAACAAGAAAAATGTCACGCCAATTTGGCGTAAAAACATACAGACGCTAATCAATAAAGCCTAATGTATTCACATTAGGCTTTATCAAACTGCTACCGATATCCTGACACCTTTTTATTCATTAGGTTCAAGTTACCTTAAAGCGTTTTTATAATTCGAAGTCTACTGAGTAAGCTACCGTGAATTTCACAGCGTCATTATCAAACTCGTCATCGCCGCCCATGTCATCGAGGTCAGTACCTGTGATAGCAAAGCTGAAGCCGTCTTTAGACACCGATACACCGTAGTCGACGTAGCCTTCTACACCGTTAAAGGCTTCAGCAAAATCACCTTCGTGATAGCCCACATGAAATCCAAGCTCAGTGCCATTGAGAATTTCCATACTGTAGTCCAGAGACGTATAAGATGCTTGCGCAAAACCAAAGTCTTTCTCTGCAGGTTCATCAGCTTCTGTGTGAGCTAGAAGATAAACCGTCAGGCTCAAGCCCCCCATGCCCACAGAGCCGTATACTTCGGCAAAATCGAAGTTCGCTTCGTCATCGTAGTTGTAGTACAAGTAACCGAAGTCGTAAGCGATACCGTCAGACTCACCAGAAAAGCCAAAGTACATATCGTGTTCATATGAGTACACGTCACCTGCACCGTAGTTAACATTAGATGCCCAAGTACCTGCATAAAAACCGCTTTCGTGAGCATAATCAATACCACCCTGAACCGCCGCTTCGTTGGTAGTTTGGGTTAGACCACGCCAAATGTAGTTGCTAGTTGCACTTGCATTGGCAGTGAATGCACCTTCTGCATAACTTGGCATAGCGCTTAAAAGGCACGCCGAAGAAATAGCGGCAGCAAGTAGTGTTCTTTTTGTAGATGTTTTCATGTGTGTTCTCCAGTCAAATTCAAACTTGTTGTAATTCGTTTTTCTGTCTTGTTATTTTTTGAACTGGATAACGCAAGGTTGATGCCCATTTATGGTTCATGAAAAAAACCACAAATATCTTCCGCAACTAACTGATATTAAAGAAACATTTACACACCCCACTTTCAAACACAAAAATAGTCATGCAGATTTTATGAATAAGAATGCACCACTTTGACGCGCACTCACCAAATTTGGGCAAAAACACCTCGATTTCTGCTCACCCGTCGCCACTCATTAATGGATTCACCCAATGCATAGTAAATATGTGCACTTTTGGGTAAACTTCGCATCGGCAATTCACGTGTCCACATCAACCAAGGTATTTTGTAAAGGAAAGGCCATGAAACCATTTTTAATTGCGCCATCAATCTTATCAGCTGACTTTGCGCGGCTAGGCGAAGAAGTAGAAACGGTACTCAAGGCTGGGGCTGATGTGGTGCACTTTGATGTGATGGACAATCATTATGTCCCTAACCTCACATTCGGTCCGATGATTTGTGAAGCGTTACGCAACTATGGCATTTCCGCCCCTATTGATGTGCACCTTATGGTCAAGCCGGTAGATGATCTCATTGAAAAGTTTGCCGACGCTGGGGCCAGTTACATCAGCTTTCACCCCGAAGCTTCTGAACATATTGACCGTTCGCTGCAGCTAATCATTGATAAAGGTTGTAAACCAGGATTGGTTTTCAATCCCGCCACCCCGCTTCACTATCTCGATCACGTAATGGACAAATTGCACCATATTCTCATTATGTCGGTAAACCCGGGGTTTGGTGGACAAACGTTCATCCCGTCTACATTGGAAAAAGTACGCGCGGTTAAACAGCGTGTCGTAGAAAGTGGGTACGATATAAGAATAGAAATTGACGGTGGCGTAAAAGTCGATAACATTCGCGACATAGCACAAGCTGGAGCAGATATGTTTGTTGCTGGTTCAGCTATATTTTCTGAACCCGATTACAGTGAAGTCATTAATAAAATGCGCCATCAACTCGCTTCACTTCATAAAGCATAATTTTTTTAAACGTATTACAGGTAAAGACAAATGAGTAATAAACCCGTTGTATTAAGTGGCTGTCAGCCTTCTGGACAACTTACCCTAGGTAATTACATGGGTGCACTTAAGCAATGGGTTTCCATGCAAGATGATCACGACTGCCTTTATATGATTGTTGATCTGCATGCGATTACTGTGCGCCAGGACCCCAAAAAGCTAACAGAAGCCTGTTTGGATGGGCTGGCACTCTACCTTGCCTGTGGAATTGACCCGCAAAAAAGTACGCTTTTCATGCAGTCACACGTACCCGAACACGCACAACTTTCCTGGGTTTTAAATTGCTACACGCAAATGGGCGAGTTAAATCGCATGACGCAGTTTAAAGACAAGTCTGCGAAAAACGAAAACAATATTAATGTGGGCTTATATAGCTACCCAGTGCTACAAGCAGCGGACATTTTACTTTACCAAGCAGATAAGGTACCGGTTGGTGAAGATCAGAAACAACACCTTGAGTTAACACGGGACATCGCAACGCGAATGAACAATCTCTATGGGGACATTTTCCGTTTGCCTGATCCTTATATTCCTGATTTCGGCGCGCGAATTATGAGTTTGCAAGAGCCTGAAAAGAAAATGTCCAAGTCTGATACCAATCCAAACAACTTTATAGGTCTGCTAGAAGAGCCGAAAAAGCTGGCGAAGAAAATCAAACGGGCAGTGACTGATTCTGACGAACAGGCCAACATTTATTTCAATCCTACTGAAAAGCCAGGTGTGTCTAATTTACTTACGCTTTTGTCACTGTCTACAGGTAAGTCGATTAAAGAGCTCGAGCCCCAATACACAGATAAAATGTACGGACACTTAAAAGGCGATGTAGCAGACGCGGTAGTGGCGCTACTGGAGCCCATTCAGCAACGCTATGCACAAATACGTGCTGACCGCCCCTATCTTGATGAAGTGATGCGTCAAGGCGCAGAGAAAGCCTCAAGCCGTGCAGCGCAAACTCTGAAAAAGGTGTACAACGCTGTGGGCTTTATTCCCAAGCCGTAATCAACGCAAGCGAATGACAAGTAAGATCTGAGGTACTGTACGCCAGTGTTGCTATTAATTGATAACTTTGATTCTTTTACCTACAACTTGGCGCGGTATTTTAAGGAGTTAGCCATCGACGTAGAAGTGGTGCGCAACAATGCAGTATCACTTCTCGACATCGAAGGTCTGGCTCCCTCACACCTTGTTATTTCGCCCGGCCCTTGTACGCCGAACGAATCGGGTATTAGTCTAGATGCCATTAAGCATTTTTCAGGTGAACTTCCTATTTTAGGCGTATGTTTAGGCCACCAGGCAATCGGACAGGTTTTTGGTGCTCAGGTGGTAGGAGCCCAGGAGATTAAGCACGGAAAAGTGTCTCAACTGCACCATGCCAATCGCGGCCTTTTCAAAGGGTTACCTTCCCCATTCAACGTTACTCGTTACCATTCTCTGGTGCTAGATCCCAACTCATTACCTAGCTGTCTACAGGTTGATGCTTGGTGTGATACGTTGCATGGAACAAAAGAAATTATGGGTATCTCTCATACGTCATTGCCCATATGGGGAGTGCAATATCACCCCGAGTCACTACTCACCGAGAATGGCCATGCGGTTTTAGAGGCCTTTCTAAAAGCGTAAAATTAGACGCTATTGGGCTCAACTTGTCCCACCTTACTTACATTTTTACCAAGAAACTCCCGTTTTTTGTTCTTTTTGCGACCACTTTGAAGTAATTAAGGAAAATTTTATTGGATATTCATGCATTCGCGTTACTACAGTTTTTTAGCTGATCAACCATTCATCAAGAATTGATAAGTGCAAATAGCTAAAACTCGAATTGAATGCAGCAATGCTGCGCTATGCCATTGCCTATTTATAACCTTCGCCTTATGTTCCCTTCTGTGAACTGACTAGCTTTTAGACGTTCCGCGTCGCCTTTAACAATTATTACAAAAAGATATACAACAGCAGTTAATAGTTATTCACTTTTACTGCAAATTAAGCCACAGTCCTTATAAATAAAGGGCTAGAGACCATCACAGTGAAGACAAATGTTAAAAAAAATGGCATACTGTGGGTCAAATCCGATTAGTTTTTACGCGCCAAACATACGCTTAATCGTCCTAAACACGCCCAAACTGGCATATCTGGTACGATAGGCAATAATTCACTAAATGAACTTGGCGCCCAATGCAGAGGTAACAAAGATGAACGTAACTCGCAGTACATTTGATGATGTAATGGTTCCTAACTATAACCCAGCAGGTATGGTTCCTGTTCGTGGTGAAGGCTCACGAGTTTGGGATCAGGAAGGTACTGAGTACATCGACTTTGCAGGCGGTATTGCCGTTAACGTTTTGGGTCACTGCCATCCTGAACTGGTAAAAGCACTTACCGAACAAGGCAACAAGCTGTGGCACTTAAGTAACGTGTATACTAACGAGCCAGCGCTTCGCCTTGCTAAAAAGCTGACTGATGCAACATTTGCTGAAAAAGTGTATTTTGCCAACTCTGGTGCAGAAGCTAACGAAGCTGCTCTTAAGCTGGCGCGTCGATTTGCACTAGACAACTACGGCGAAGATAAAAACCAGATTATTGCATTTAACAAAGGTTTCCACGGCCGTACATTCTTCACTGTTACCGTAGGTGGCCAAGCCGCTTACTCAGACGGCTTCGGGCCAAAACCAGGCGCTATCGATCACTGCGATTATAATGACTTAGCCGCGTTTGAAGCATTAATCTCTGACAAAACTTGTGCCGTGATGATGGAGCCTCTACAAGGTGAAGGCGGAATCATTTCACCAAATGCAGATTTCGTTAAAGGTGTACGTGCACTTTGTGACAAACACAACGCACTACTTATTTTTGATGAAGTGCAGTCTGGTGTCGGTCGTACAGGTCATCTATATGCATACATGGGCCTTGGTGTGACACCCGATATCCTGACTACGGCAAAATCACTGGGTGGTGGCTTCCCTATTGGCGCAATGTTGACGACAACCGCCATTGCAGCTCACCTTAAAGCGGGTACTCACGGCAGCACATACGGTGGTAACCCTCTAGCGTGTGCCGTTGCAGAGCGCGCGTTCGACATTGTTAACCAACCTGAAGTACTGGAAGGTGTGCTTAAGAAAGAGGCACTTTTCCGTGAACTACTTGGTGCCATTAACGACAAGTACAATGTATTTGATGAAATTCGTGGTCAAGGCATGCTTTTAGGTTGTGCGCTTAACGAAAAATATCAGGGTCGCGCACGAGACTTCATGGTGGCAGCAACTCAAGAACACCTAATGTGTTTAGTCGCAGGGGTTAACGTTATTCGATTTGCACCGTCATTGGTGATCCCTGATGAAGACATCAAAGAAGGTCTTGCGCGCTTTGAACGCGCCGTCGATGCAATCGTTAACGCCGAATAATTGCAGTACGAGTAGCGAACATGAATATCATTCGCCCTATCACCAAGGCCGATTATAACGCGCTGAAGGAAATTGCTATTGAATCAGGCATTGGCTTTACGTCATTGCCAGTGAATGACGAGTTACTGCAGCGCAAAATTGATCGTGCAGAATCGGCGTTTAACAAACCTAACGTGACCGAGCCCGGCGATGAGTCTTACTTATTTGTAATGGAAGATACCACTACCGGACAGGTAGTGGGTACCACAGGTATTGAAGCAGCAGTAGGGATAGACGATGCGTTCTATCACTATCACTTAAGCAAAGTGGTACACGCTTCCCGTGAACTCAACATTCACAATACGGTAGATATTCTGACCTTTTGTAATGACTACACCGGTGTCACAGAAATTTGCACACTTTTCTTACGGGAACAAGCGCGTGGTGGCATAAACGGTCGTTTTTTATCTAAAGTTCGCTTTTTGTTCATGATGGAGCATCGTGAGCGCTTTTCGGAAACCATTATTGCCGAAATGCGTGGGGTCAGTGATGAACAAGGTCGCTCACCGTTTTGGGAGTGGCTGGAAACCCACTTCTTCTCGTTAGACTTCCCTACTGCAGATTATTTAACGGGTATTGGGAACAAAGTGTTTATTGCCGAGTTAATGCCCAAATACCCGATCTATGTGAACCTGTTAAGTAAAGAAGCACAGGAAGTCATTGGTGAGGTGCATGAAAAAACCCGCCCTGCACTTCAGTTGCTCGAAGAAGAAGGCTTTTCGTGCCGTGGTTATGTCGATATCTTTGACGCAGGTCCCACGGTAGAAGCTAACTTAAGCCACATTCGCACAGCACAATCTAGCCTTAAATTGCCGATTGTGATTGATGACAGTGCAGCAGCTCAAGGCCAGACGCACTACATAATTAATACATCTGTTTCTGATTTTCGCGCTGTAGCCACCGAAATGACAGTAAGTGAAGAACAGCAAGTCGCTGTACTTTCTCGTCAAGCGGCCGCAGCCCTGAATGTCAAAGAAGGCGAAGAAGTACGCTTTGCCCCTGTGACTTTCAGAGACTAATAAAGGACACCCACTATGCTACATACACATTTTATTAACGGTGAATGGGTTGCCGGACAAGGTCACGACTTAACGTCAATTAACCCTGCAAAAAATGAAATTATCTGGAAAGGCAAATCCGCAACTGCCGCTCAGATAGACAACGCTATTCAAGCAGCGCGCGCAGCACTGACTGCATGGAGCATGAAAACCGTTGAAGAACGCTTAGCTGTTATCAAGGCATACGGCAACAAACTCGAAGAAGCGAAGGCTCACCTTGCCAACGTTATTGCACAGGAAACCGGAAAACCAGAATGGGAAACGGCCACTGAAGTAGGCGCCATGATCGGTAAAATTGGCATTTCCGAGAAAGCGTATTTTGAGCGTACTGGGAATGTTGAAAATCCAATGCCAGTAGGTAAGGCCTTTATCCGCCATAAACCACACGGCGTTGTGGCTGTATTTGGCCCATACAACTTCCCAGGCCACTTGCCTAACGGTCATATTGTTCCTGCACTTATTGCTGGCAACACTGTGGTATTCAAGCCCAGTGATTTAACGCCCATGGTCGCCGAAGAAATGGTTAAACTTTGGGATGCGGCAGGGCTTCCCGCTGGAGTGCTCAACTTAGTACAAGGTGAAGTAGAAACCGGTAAAGCACTGGCGTCGCATAACGATATCGACGGTCTGTTTTTTACGGGTAGCTCGCGCACGGGTAAAATTTTACATGAGCAATTTGCCGGTCATCCAGGAAAAATTTTGGCCCTTGAAATGGGTGGCAACAACCCCCTTATCGTCAAAGATGTGGCTGATGTAGATGCAGCTGTACACGATATCGTGCAATCTGCATTTATTACATCGGGTCAACGTTGTACTTGTGCACGCCGCTTGTTTTTACCGGCCGATGCGCAAGGTGACGCTATTCTTGCTCGCCTTATCGAAGTGACCAAGAACATTAAAGTGGGTGACTACGATGCGCAAGACCAACCCTTTATGGGCGCTATGATCTCCAGCAATGCCGCCGCGCTAATGGTAAAAGCTCAACACGAGCTAGAAAACCTAGGTGGTAAAGTGTTAGTGCGTCTTGACCAAAAAGACGAAAACAAAGGCTTCGTTACACCGGGTATTATCGATGTAACGGACATGCTTTCTTCACTTCCTGATGAAGAGCACTTTGGTCCTCTACTTAAAGTAATTCGCTACACTGACTTTGATGAAGCCATTATTGAAGCCAACAATACCAGTTTTGGTTTGTCAGCCGGCCTTCTTGGAGACAGTGAAGAAGACTATCGCTATTTCTTTGCCCGTATTCGCGCCGGTATCGTTAACTGGAACCGCCCGATTACAGGAGCAAGCAGTGCGGCACCGTTTGGTGGCGTAGGCGATAGTGGTAACCACAGAGCCAGCGCATTTTACGCAGCAGATTACTGTGCATACCCAGTGGCCTCGGTAGAACTAGATAAAGTAACCATGCCTGGTAAATTAAGCCCTGGTTTAAGTATGTAATTGTGATGGCCGACAAACACAGGTTTGTCGGCTAGCTTAAAACCAGCCCTATACGAACGATATTATACAAATAGTCATCGACAGAAAGGACCCTACTACTATGCATAGCAACATCGATACGTTGTTTAGCAACATGTGGGACGATTACGTGAAAATCACTCCATCAGCGCATAAAATACACGCGTTGTTAGCCGGAGAAGAGAACACGAATGACATCGTTAACGACCACGTGGCATTCAGAACATTTGCCCTTGATAAAACGCGCTTAGACAAATTAGCTGCTCATTTCCTTGCTCTGGGTTATGAAGAAAAAGGCGACTACAACTTTGAAGCGAAGAAGTTAACCGCAAAGCATTTTGAGCATCCGGATGATACTAAGCCGAAAGTGTTTATTAGTGAGCTACGCGTTAATGAGCTATCTGAAGAGGCACAGGCAATTATCAAAAAGCTTGTTGACCAAATGCCTGAAAGCGTTGTGGATGCAGATAACTTTTTGTATTCAGGTAAGCACTGGGATGTCAGTAAAGCACAATACGATACACTGCTCAACGAATCTGAGTACGCGGCGTGGATGGCAGCGTGGGGCTTTAGAGCGAATCACTTCACCGTAAGCGTGAATCACCTAAGCCGCACCAATGAATTGGAAGACGTTAATACCTTGCTTAAAGAAGCTGGCTTTGTATTAAATACGTCGGGCGGCGAGATTAAAGGTGGTCCAGACGTATTCTTGGCCCAATCCTCGACTATGGCCGATCGCGCAGAAGTCGCATTTAGTGATGAGACCGTATCAATTCCTAGCTGCTTCTACGAGTTTGCACAGCGTTATAACATGCCTGATGGTAAACGTTATCAAGGCTTTGTTGCCGCGTCTGCTGATAAAATATTTGAAAGCACCAACGCCAAATAGCCTTTTTCAGCACTGCCGCCATCTCACGATGGCTCACCTACTTTTAAAGCCCATTTTTTTGATGGGCTTTTTCCTATTTTAAATCCCATATCACACTGTAACTACCGGCCAAATTTAAAGGTATGCTTTGCGATAAACTGATCGTAGGGCATCGGTTTGTCAAAGTAAAAGCCTTGCATAAGTTGTACATCTGCCATTTCCATAAACGGTAGATAGGATTCAAGTTCAATACCTTCGGCAACTACATCAATCTGCAAACTTTTTAGCATGGCAATTAGGCCATTAAACAACGCGTTTGCTTTACTGTTTTCATGTATGCCAAAAACCAAACTCTTGTCAATTTTGACTACTTCAAACTGAAAACTTCTCAAATAACTTAATGAAGAAAAACCACTACCAAAATCGTCGAGAGAAAGCCTGAACCCTTTATCCCGAAGTGCATTCAACGCTCTTAGCGCCGCTTCTTCATCACGTATAAAAACGGACTCCGTAAGTTCTAACTCGATGTATTCGGGTGAAACGTGACTCGCTAAACAAATCGCAGTTGCTTGTTCTGGAAATTGCGGATCTAACATCTGGTTGGCGCTGATATTTACCGACAGTGGAATCGCATTGCCCTGTTGTGACTCCATTATAGAAATATAGTCACACGCCGCTTCCAACGCTTGCAACCCAATGGCACTGTCCATTTTATGCTCTTCAGCAATTGGAATGAACACTGAAGGTGACACTGCCCCATGAAGCCCTGAAATCCAGCGACAGAGAATCTCGCCTCCTTTTAACTCGCCTTTGAGATCGTACTTACCTTGAATATAAAAATCCAAAAGGTGGTTTTCCACCGTTCTGCGCAAGTCGTTAACCATACTGACTTGCTGAGTCATACTCTCGTATAGTCCCGTTTCGTAGATAAATGCCTGCCCCTTGCCTAACTCTTTAGCACGGTACATTGCCGCATCAGCACACTGAATTAAGCTTTCAATGTTATTACTGTGCTCGGGAAACTCAGCAAGCCCAATACTTGCAGACAAACGAAGGCCTGTCCCTTTGGCAAATATCTCGTCTTCTTCAATCTGCTTAATGAGGGTTTGTGATTTTTCAGCAACGCTTTGTGCCGTTTGATCCGGTAGCACCGCAATAAACTCATCTCCTCCCCATCGACCCACATCGCCAGTTGGGCCAAACATCCCCGTTAACAATGCCCCTACCCGTTGTAATTCTTCATCACCTCGTTCATGGCCAGCGTTGTCGTTTATAGCTTTAAATCCATCGAGATCAACAAAGACTAAGGTAAATTGCCGCTTGGCTAGCACGAAGTCAGCAATGGCTTCTCTAAGCGCATTCCTGTTAGACAATCCCGTTAATTCATCCCGTAAAGCAAGTTGTCTCAATTTAGCTTCATTGCGTTGTCTATCACTGATATCACGCATGGTTGCAATGAGATACGAAGAGGTTTGCTGGTGAGTCTCAAACAATGCCAGCGAAATATCTACAGCTTTTATTTCGCCTTTGAGGGATTGTATTCTGGTTTCAAAACGAAGTTGCTTGTCGATTGCCAACGCCTGCACATCAACTTTATCGCCAACAAAAATACTATTGAAATCCTTACCGATACACTGCTCTTTAAGTGGAGCACCCACAAGTTGAAGGTAAGCGTTATTGCATTCGGTAATCACCAGTTCCGGGGAGAGCACCAACATGGGCTCTCTTGAGCTGGCAAAAGCGGATGCCATAAGGTGAAAGGACTGTTCAGCCATCCGCTGCTGAGTGATATCTTTAGTGGTACCCACTATCTGAAGTGCTTCTCCACTACTACCCCGCCTTAATACCCTCCCTCTAAGGCGTACCCACTGGTAATCATCTTCCAACTTGAGCCTAAATGAAAATTCAATGCGTTCCCTGTTGCCATGTAACGCCATAGCCCAATGAAACTGCAATCCTTCCAAATCATCTTCGTGAACGCGGCTCATCATATGGATTAAAGTGCCTACCCAAGTAAATACACTTTCAGATTGAAGCGAAAATGACCGAATTTCAACCACATCCGTTTTTGCTTCCCAACTCCAGAATGATTCTTGGGATGCCCATAAAGCTAACTCTAAATCTTTTTGCGCATGCTGACTTTCTTGCAGTTCGGCGTACGAGCGAGCCGTTTTTTCATTGAGCAATTTTTCAGCTTGTTTGCGGGCACGGCGTTCTCTGCTTAAACGGCGCTCTAGTAACTCAATTTGATCCTTTTTTTCAGCCGGGTCAATTGACATAGAGCATCCTTTCAGGCTAAAGCAATATTGAATTCATAAGTATAAGGCGCTTCCACCTTTCTGGTTTCTCGCTTTAACTTACATCCGTAATACGATGCAGCACCATCCATCAATCCCTCAGCAAAGGCAAATAATTCTCTCTGAGAATAATATTGCAAGAGCATGGTATTTTCAGTCCTATTGAGTACTGTAAATCGTGGAAGATCGGCATCGGGGTAAAGCTTCTTGACTTGAACGTGAATATCACTATCCAAGTGTTCAAGCATATCCAACATGCTATCGGTACCAGCTAACACTTCTCCATGCACCACACCCAATTTGCCAAAAAGATAAAACCCAAAGTCATATAATAATTCATCAACAGACTTACCCGTTTTTTTGACCAATACACTTAGCAGGCGTTGCATTTCTTCAAATGGATAGTAACCAACAGCGGTATACGCGCCGTCATTTTCTAATTTAGCTTCCATAATGACATCGTCAGCAAACTCGGGAGACACTTTCTCTTCCAGCATATCGATAAGCGATGTAAAAACTATACCTAACATGTAAATTCCTCACTTTTCCCTTTACTGAGTGTAGTTCACCTATGAGTAACGACAACGAAAATTTATGAGAAACGGCCTATAATGAAAGGCGCTTGCGTTCCCATTCAATACACCGTCATTTTGGTATGTCAAACCTCTGTAATTTCCTCTTTGGTCGGTGACACGACTTCGATGCTGTCCACCCGCTGTAGGCCTCGGGGGAGCTTATTACCTCTTCGACCACGCTCACCTTGATAATGGGTTAAGTCTTCCGCGGTCAATGTCATATTGCGTTTACCTGCCGACACCTTCACTGATGCCCCGTCTGGCACGACTGTCAGCACTTTTACATATTCTTCCCGAGATTGGGCTTTGGCTGAAGGGATATTAATAAGCTTATTCCCTTTACCTTTGCCTAAGCTGGGTAGATCGCGCAGTGGGAACATCAACATGCGACCTTCATTGGAAATACTTAAACACCAGTCAGATTCAGGATTAGAAACAGGGGTAGGCTTCATCACTTTTGCAGCTGATGGTAAGGACAAGTAAGCTTTACCTGCTTTGTTTTTACTGACCATATCTTTGAACGACCCAACAAAACCATATCCAGCATCAGATCCTACTAAAAACTTACTCTCGTCATGAGCCATAATAACGTGCTCAAACGATTCGCCACCCACAATACTAAATCGTCCCGTCAATGGCTCACCTTGACTTCGCGCTGACGGTAAACCATGTGCATCGCAAGCAAACGTTCTTCCCGACGAATCAAGAAACACAACGGGTTGGTTGCTCTTACCTTCAGCACTGGATAAATAGCCGTCTCCCGCTTTGTAACTCAACCCTTGGGCATCGATATCGTGACCTTTAGCACAACGAGCCCACCCTTTCTCTGACAGTACTACTGTCACGGATTCAGCTGGCACAAGTTCCTTTTCAGATAGCGCTTTAGCTTCACCGCGTTCAATGATAGGCGAGCGACGTTCATCACCATACTTTTCAGCATCAGACAGGATTTCTTTCTTTATCAATGTCTTCAAGCGACGATCTGACCCTAGAAGTTGCTCTAATTTATCTCTTTCTTCAGCAAGCTCGTCTTGCTCACCTTTTATCTTCATTTCTTCCAATTTAGCAAGGTGGCGAAGTTTTAATTCTAAAATGGCTTCTGCCTGAGTGTCGGTTAAACCGAATCGTGACATAAGCTCAAGCTTAGGCTTGTCGAAAGTTCTGATAATTTCAATAACTTCATCGATATTTAGAAACGCTATCAATAAGCCTTCTAAAATATGTAGCCGAGCCAACACTTTATCTAAGCGGTATTGCAAACGTCGGGTTACCGTGTCTTTCCGGTATTCAAGCCACTCGGACAAAATACTACGTAAGTCTTTCACCTGAGGGCGCCCGTCAAGCCCGATCATATTCAGATTGACGCGGTAGTTCTTTTCAAGGTCTGTAGTAGCAAATAGGTGCTGCATGAGCTGAGTGACGTCGACGCGATTTGAGCGAGGAGTAATCACTAAGCGAGTGGGGTTTTCATGGTCTGATTCGTCGCGGAGATCACTCACCATAGGCAGCTTTTTCGCCTGCATTTGCGCGGCAATCTGCTCAAGAATTTTGGCGCCTGAAGCTTGATGAGGTAACGCTGTGATCACCACATCCCCATTTTCTTCAATATACACCGCGCGCATTTTGATGGAGCCGCGGCCTGTTTCATAGAGCTTTTGAATATCAGCTTTCGGCGTAATAATTTCCGCTTCAGTAGGATAATCAGGGCCATTGACGTGTTCTAACACATCACAAAGATCGGCTTTGCTGTTATCCAGTAGCATGGCGCAGGCGTTGGCAAGCTCGCGAACATTGTGTGGTGGTATATCTGTCGCCATCCCCACGGCAATACCCGTCACACCATTAAGTAAAATATGGGGTAAGCGCGCGGGTAACACACTTGGCTCTTCCAGCGTACCATCAAAATTAGGGACCCAATCAACTGTCCCTTGACCTAACTCGTTGAGTAAAACCTCTGAAAATCGCGAGAGTTTTGCTTCGGTGTAACGCATGGCGGCGAAAGATTTTGGATCATCTGGCGCCCCCCAGTTACCTTGTCCATCGACTAGCGGATATCGATAGGAGAATGGTTGCGCCATTAACACCATCGCTTCGTAACAGGCCGAGTCCCCGTGTGGGTGAAACTTACCCAACACATCACCTACCGTTCGGGCTGATTTTTTGTATTTTGCATTGGCGCTCAGGCCCAGATCAGACATCGCGTAAATAATTCTGCGCTGAACCGGTTTTAATCCATCGGCAATATGAGGCAACGCCCTGTCCATGATTACGTACATGGAATAGTTAAGATAAGCGTCTTCGGTGAAGCGTCGAAGTGGAAGTTGCTCTACCCCATCTCGATTAATGATGATCTCGTCACTCATGATTGTTTTTTCGTTTTGTTATTAAATACCAATGCGCTCGACACAAGGTAATATAGCGCGTTACCTGATAGCGTGTATCGTCTTATTGTGGGGTAAACCGTGACTAGGTGCAATCCTTGTTAGAAAAACTGTTTTTTTGCAGATACTGTACTTTGTCATAATGTTAAGACAATGGTTTAATAGCAAAAAACATACTAAGAATACAGACGGCAATGCGCGACTTCCGAGTTCTACTTTTTTTATTATGTGTTGCTATAGTAGCAATGCCGTCTATTTCGCGCGCCCAACATATTGAGCAACTTTTCGATGAGAAAAGAACCCTCGTCTTATCTGACTCACTGTATTACCTGTTTGAAACCGATTATCAACTGACTATAAGCGATGTATCGCGAAGGCGTAACGACTTTTTGATGCATCCCCATGATAATCCTAATTTCGGATTTCGCGACAATGGAATGTGGCTGCTTACCTCAGTGGCAAATATTTCAAACGAAACAGACTGGGTATTTACGATAAACTTCAGTCAACTTGATACTGTGGACTTCTATCTGGTTCAAGAAGGCGAGGTGATCGCACAAAGCCATCAGGGAAAAGCCCAAAATGAGCAGCGATTTCGCATCCCCACTCTACAAGTGGAACTCCCTATGGGCACCCCCGTGGACTTGTACATTCGCATAGAAAGTCATTCATCGAGTTTGATTGCGCCATTAAAAATTCAGGCTGCCCCCGTTCACAGCAGTTACTACCAGTTAGATAGTTTATTGTGGGGATTGTTCTATGGCGGTTTACTCATTTTGGCTATTTACAATCTGTCTCTCTTTTTCGGGGTTCGGGAGAAAAGTTTACTGGCTTATGTAGGCTATATTCTGGCGGTGATCCTTTGGCAGGTTATCTGGGGTGGACACACCCATTTAATTTTTACTCAAGGCATGCCTTCATGGTTAGTCGGTCACTCTGAACTAATTTTTGTGATAATCGGCATTAGTTCAGGCCTCTTTACCCTGACATTTTTGGAAACTCAGGAACATGCGCCTACCTCTCATCCCATTATAAAGTATTTACTTATCGCACAAGCGCTAGTGGGTCTGGTGTGCTTTGTCGATTTGTTTCCTCCTATCTGGAAGAACAACTTAGTATATGGCACGGGCTTTCTCGCCATTCTCAGTTATATATATGCAGGTTTCGAAGCCTTCTTTAATGATTTCAAACCGGCAAGATACTTTATTTTCGCATGGTCCATTCTGGCGTCAGGTGCCATCATCGGGATGTTAAGCCTGGTGGGTTTTATGCCTTCGAATGACTTCACCACTTATTGCTTTCAAGTAAGTGTTTTTTTAGAAGCAGGATTGTTTTCCTTTGCATTGATGGAGAAAAGCCGTAGCCAGTTAAAAAGTGAAGTAGAGCAGGCAACCAATGATCTTCGCAACAACATGGAACTCATTGAAGAGCAAAACGCCCGTTTAGATATAGCGCGTAAAGACGCCATAAAGGCCAGTAATGTAAAGTCCCAGTTTCTGGCGAACATGAGCCATGAGATAAGAACACCATTGAATGCCATTTTAGGGTTCAGTAAAGAACTAAATAACGCCCCCCTTCCCCCCGATCAACAAGAGCAGGTAAGAATTGTCAATACTGCTGCAGACAACTTGCTTACTATTGTCAATGATGTGTTGGACTTTTCGAAAATTGAAGCGGGTAAACTAAAAATTAACAATCAACCCTTTTCTCCCAATAAGTTGTTGGAGGAAATGGTGACCATGATGGCAAAGTCGTCTCACAGTAAACGTATCGAGTTTGTCTACGATTTAGATCCACTTCCAGAAAAGCTTATCGGCGATGTCTTTCGCATTAAGCAAGTATTGAATAATTTGCTCAGCAATGCGCTCAAATTTACATCTCAGGGGACTATCACACTAGCCGTTAGCGGACGTACGCTTTCCCATGGTATCCACGAATTAAATATTACCGTGGAAGACACCGGTATTGGTATAAGTCGTCAAGATAGAAAGAAGCTTTTCAATGCATTTTCTCAAATAGATGATGCCCTGAATCGAAGTTATCAAGGTACGGGACTTGGACTGGTCATTAGTAAAGAATTAGTCCGTCTTATGAATGGCGACCTCACGTTAAAAAGCGTCCTGGGCCAAGGCTCTACCTTCAATGTATCACTGAGAATGAATCAGCTCAGCCAAAAATACGTCTTGTCGACCAGCGACGCATGGCATCACAAGCGAGTCGTCATTTTTGATCCGATCCCCACCACGCGAAGAGCTAGCGCCAATTTATTGTGTGCATTAGGCGCAGATGTTACCACTGTGGAATCGCTGGACTTCTTAACTACACTCAACGACCAATACGACTTTTTTATGGCAACCGTTCCTGTAACTAAAATTGCTTCACGGGATATACATCTACGTCGTTTTGTTTCGTTCCCTGCAAAACAGCGGGTACTGTGGTATTCAGGCCCTGAACCTTTTGCCCAATATCCGAGTTTATCCCAACATTTTCATTCGCAGTTGCGCATGCCCGTAACATTGACAAAACTCGACAGTCTCGTGCACGGGCAAAAAGCCCAACCTCGCAATGCTATCCACGAAAAAATAGAAACCCTACCAAAAGTAAAAATACTCGCGGTAGACGACATGGAAATGAACTTAAAGCTGTTGCATACCTGGTTAGATAATTCGCCCATTGAGTTAACCACAACGGTCAGTGGACAAGATGCTGTAAATCAATGCCAGACAGAAGAGTTTGACCTTATCTTGATGGATGTTCAAATGCCGGGTATGGACGGACTTCAGGCGACTCGCGAGATACGAAAATTACCTTTAAATATGGGAACGCCAATTGTGGCAGTCACTGCGCATGCGTTTAAAGAAGAACAAGAGAGACTGCTGGCTTCAGGTATGGACGATTACCTACCTAAACCTATTGAGGCTGAGCTTCTTATTGATCTCATTAAATCCTGGTGCCACAACGTTGAACCCGGAGAAATAGTCTTTCCTTCCATTGACTGGCAACTTGCACTAAAGCGCGCCAATCAAAACGAAGATAGTGCAAAGGAATTACTGAAAGGCTTTGTAAATTTACTCCCTGAAACTATCGAAACACTCACGTCAATGTGGAAAGAAAGAAACTATAGTGAGCTAAAAATAGAAGTTCACAAACTACACGGTGCGTGTTGTTATACCGGTCTTCCTCGAATGCAGCACCTTGCCAATGAAACAGAAAGTGCTTTAAAACTGGGCCAACACAATTTAGTTGAAATTCACTTACCTGAACTTATCCACGAAGCCCAAAAAGTGCTGGAAGAAAGCCGAACGTGAGATAACGCAACAGTGTTTCTGCAAAAATTTATTACCAGATTAAGGCGCACTGGCCTCCTCTTGGTGGGTATAATCGATTCTGGCTCGCTGACACTGCGCAATTAGCGCAGCAAATGCTTGCGCGTCGCGGTCCAATTCAGAACTGGCGATAAAAATATCAAAACCCAGACGCTTTCTCAGTTCAACCATTCGGTGGGCGAGCATGGCCTTAACCCCTTTTATCACTGAGCCATCTTCCATTACATAGGGCTTATCATCAAACATAGATTGTTCGTAACAGCTTCCCGATGCGCAATTTTCATCGGTGTTTTGCATCAATAACGGCCGTTGTTCCATTAACAAATGGGTTGCTAACCGAGGGGATATAGTATTTAGAAAATCAGAATAACTTTTCAGTCTAAACCCCACAGCTTCAAGGGGTACGTGGTCAAGACCCAGCCTGACTTTAGGGCAATCAACGCGCTGCAGATTGTTCCAATGAATTCGCCAACTACCCAAACGATGTTGATAGGTGATGTAGTCTTTGGCTATTTCTAAACTAAAATCGGGTTCTCTAATCTTAAAATAGCCCACTAACAGGCAAACTAACGCGGCACTGGTAATAAAAATACCGGCTAAGAATAACCATTCGGGTAACAGTGTCAGCCAAAGCGCAGCGATCACCAGGCCAACAACACCAATCACAATACTGGTTATGCCATTGCTTTTAGACGCTGCCCGAATATAAATTGGTTCTGCACTAGTGCCAGACATACAAATACACTACCGTCATGATTACCGCCCACAAAACATACAGCCTTATTCGCTTGCATCTAACACAGTCTGTATACCACCAGCGTTTAAACACATTATTTTTTTGCATAAGCCTGCTCATATAACGTTTTACGAATTCTCCGCCATTCCAGTTTACCCGTTATTGCCAATGAGGTTTATCTCTTTTTACATAGGGTGATATTACGCGAATTCAGCTCGGAAACGGTAACGTTGGAATGCCGCCACAATGGTCGGCGTGAATACCAGAGACAAAATAACCGAAAACCCTACTCCCCCAGCCAGCACCACAGCCAAAGGCGGCCAGAAGCTTCCTTCGCTGAAAAGGAGTAAAGGAATAAGCCCGCCTACTGTAGTAAAGGTAGTAGACAGTATGTGTCGACTACAGCTCATGGTTTCTTCCACTATGGCTTTTGTATCGCCGCGTTTTGCCTGCGGGTTGGCATTAATGGCAGCAATAACAACGATAGAGCCATTGATTGCAACCCCAATGAGACCTGCACAGCCTAACAAAGGATTAAAGCCTACCGGTAATCCTGAAAGCCATAAGCTGAACATGCCCAGGCCTACAGACAGTATTGCCACTAGACCAATTACCCCTGCCATCCGCAAACTGGTAAACGTAAGGATCAAGGTTGTAATCATGAGTACTAGCAAGACGGGAGCGTAAGTGGCGAGTTTCCCAAGGGCTTGCTGTTGTTCATCTGCATCACCGGCTAAGTGAATGCGGTAGCCTTCAGGTAGGACTAAATGGCTTTCCAATAAGGTTCGCAATTGGTGACTGGCGTCAACGGCCGGGACACCGGGCAACAAGTACGCCTGAATGCGATTAAGACGCTCGCCGTCTAGTCGTGTAATACTGCTAATAGCAGGGTGCAATGACAAAGACGTCACCGCTGCCAATGGCGCCCACCCCACTGTGCTGGCCGAGGCTACAGGAATGGGCATCGCATCTACCCCTTCAACACTTTGTCTAAACGCTTCGTTAAGACGAACGCGTACGGGAATTTCCTCAGTACTTTCTAAAACAGAGCCCCCGGTGATCCCCGAAAAATTAATCTGCATTTGATTAGCTAAATCTGACAGGGTTAACCCAAGATATGACAAGCTATCACTGTTTGCCTCTATTTTAAGTTCTGGTTCGCCCATTGAAATACTGGCTGTAGACTGCGAAATTCCATCGACCTGTGACATAAACATGCGCACTTGGTCGCCTAAGTCATTCAACACATTTAAATCTGGCCCGAGTATTTCAACTTCAACGGGCGCAGCGATAGGCGGTCCTTGTCCAAATGCGCGCACCACAATTTGTACTTGCGGGTAAGCAACATCAAGTTCACGTTGTAACTGCCCGACCAATGTCGCTGCATTTTCTACCGTATCGGTGGTGACCACAGCGTTAGCAAAATACGGTGTGTTGTCTCGTGTCATGGTTTGATTGTAATAAACTGAAGGTGCCGAACCACCCACCAGCCAACTGACCTGTTCTACACCTTTTTCCTGGCGTATTGCTTTGTCAATTAGTCTGACATAATCCGCGGTATTCTCGATACTACTGCCTTCTTTTGTCCACAAGTACACTTCGAACTGATCTCTATCAGCACTGGGAAAAAACACATTGGCTAAAGTGGAAGACAATACGAAGCCCGACAGACAAAATACGGCCACCACAGGTAAGACAATGACAGGCTGCTTTATCCAACGCCCCAGCTGTTTACTAAACGCGAGACTTAAAGTAGGCGCTTGTAACCCTACTTTCCACCATGGTTGGGTAGCCTCTTGTCGTTGGATCTGTTGCTGTTCAACCGAGTCATCGTACTTAGGTAAAAAACGGGCGGCTAGTGCAGCAATAATGGTCAATGAAATAAACAGTGAGCCGATTAATGCCATTACGACGCTTATTGCTATTGGACCGACAAAATCACCAATATTGCCGTCAAGCAAGAAGATGGGCATAAAACCTAACACTGTGGTCAGAGTAGATGCCAGAAGGGGCACAAATAGATGGGAGACACTTTTGGCCATCGCCCCCACCCGAGTCAGGTTTGGGTCTTGCAAATTTAGCCGAATTTCGTCGGTAATAACGATGGCATTGTCAATGAGAAGACCAATGGCGATGATCATGCCGAAAATAGACATCTGATGGATTTGCTCATCGTAGAAGCTCAGCGAGAAAAGCGCAAAAGCGGCACAAAGCGGCAGGGCTAACCCGACGATCCACGCGGCGCGAAAACCCATAAACAGCAGGATCACTAACATAACCACCGCACAGCCCATTAATAGGTTCATCGACAGTCCAGACAAACGGGAGGCGGTATATTGGTTTTGCTCAAACGCCACTTCAGCGTTTAGCGTACCGCTAAAATCCCGATTAAACTGCTCCACCACCGCCAGGGCATTTTCAGTCCATACATCCGCGCGCAAAGAAGGCTGCATACGCGCCGCTACAAACACACTTTCCACACCGTTTAGTATTGCGATGTCATTGCGCGGTGTCGCATAGCCTCGCGTTACACTGGCAATATCTTCCACACGTAAATAGCGCCCCTGCTCGTTTACCAGAGGAATAGAAGCAATCATATTGACACCGTCTAACCCCTCACCCACCGAAAAGCGCAAATTATTGTGCTCACTGACCAACATACCGGCTGGTAGTTTAGGGTCTGCGCGTTTTATTTGCTGGCTAACCTGCTGTAACGTTAACCCAGTGGCCGCCAATTTAAGGGGGTCGATGTGTACACTGATCTCTTCTTTAGGCGCACCATATACGCGCACCAGTTCCGTACCATTGATATTGCGAAGACGGTCAGTGAGTTCTTGTGCTAGACGCGATGTCAGGGTGAGTGGTGTGGTTTCAGGATACGTCGGCGTCAGAGACAACAACAATGTAAAAGCCGTAGCGCCGCGCTTTTCGTCAAATACCGGCGCCATTGCGCCCTCAGGAAAGGAAGAGGATGCAGCGCCGATGGCATCGCGGATCTCACTAAACAGCTCTTCGTTATTGCTGTTGTCGACCCAGTCCTGCGTCTCAAGCATAATTACCGAGATACCGGAACGAGAGGTCGATTTCACTTCCTTGATTTCGAAGATTTCTCTTAGCCTATCTTCCAATACATCTGTGACCAAGGCTTCAACGCGCTGGGCTGATGCGCCTGGATATTGCGTAATCACCAGAGCATTACGCGTATCTATACGGGGATCTTCAATTCGCGGCAAAGAGCCCAATGCAGAAAGCCCGGCTGTCATCAAGATGATTAGGCTTAAAATAAGCAGATGGCCACGCCGATAAAACAGGGTATACCACGGGTAAACTTTGTCTTTTTCAAAATTAAATGATTTCATTATCGCGCACCCGCTGGCGTGTGCTGTTGCAATGACACCATTTGTCCAGGTGCAAGTTTGTGCGTACCTTCAGTGACATAGTGCTCACCTTCCTTTAATGCACCTCTTACAAAGGCATGGCTTCCATCGGTATACACCACCTCAACGATACGAGCTTCAAGCTTGTTGTCTTTTTCACCAACAAGAACAAACACACGCCACAAGCCACGTAGCCCATTACTCAGTGCATTAACGGGCAACCAGCTCCCCTTTTCGTGGTGCGTACGAAAGCCGGTTAAAATAGCCATGTCGCCGGGACGAATCTGTGTATTACTAGACAAGGTCACCAGAATGTCCACGGTACGGGTTTGCACATTTCTCACCGGTAATCGTTGTGTCACAGTGGCAGGTACGGCATGGTCGCCTACGCGCACCTTCACCTGCTGATCAACGTCAAACTGCGCTACAATATCGGCAGGTACCGCAAATCTCGCTTGGTAATTCTCCGTGCTGGTAATGCCAATAATGGGACTTGAAGCACTCACTACACTGCCTTCATCGAGAAAGCGCTGATTGACGGTGCCGTCAAACGGCGCCACTAATGTCGCTTTTTCAACGTCTACCAATAGAGAATCTAACGCGGCTTCTATTTCACTGACCTGGGCTTTAGCGATATTTAAGGCGGCTTTTACCTCGTCAAGGCGCTGGGCAGACTCAAGATTTTTATCCACCAATGTCTGTGTGCGCTGCTGGTTTATTTGTGCCAATGCGGCATCTGCCTTGGCTCTGGCAAGCGAAGCTTCAAGCTCCTTCTTTCTGGCCTTCAAGCGTTGTACATCAAGCTGTGCCACCTTGTCGCCTTTTGACACTCGTGCCCCTTCATCCACATACAGCACATTGACCTGACCATTCATATCAAAAGAAAGTGAGGTGGTTTTGGGTGATTCCACTAAGCCAAAAACGTTAATCGGTGTTTCAAAGCCGTCTTGAATCTTAACTGAGGCAGTGGAGACCACCATGGGAACCCGCGCTTCTGGAGAGTGCGTTGCATTGCCAAACCCTGCCGTTACTAGCAACACAATCAGCGCAATAAAGAAAATTACAATTGAGATAAACAGGTTGCGCTGGCCACCTTTATCCGAATTCTGCACGGCAGTCATAACATTTCCCTTTTACAGTGTTTAGGCATCTACGGCCTGATGATTTGATCGAAAAAGACGGTTGATTTCAGGTTGCGTTTTACAAACAGCACTTCATCAGTTGCCGTCTTACTCGGGCGTTTGTTTGCAAAACCCTGTGACATTGGCAACATCCTGACCCTATGCTAGTATATAAATACTAGACCGTCTAGTTTGATATTTAAATCGCCGTACAAAAGTGAGTATTCATGACAGTAGTAAGAAGGCAAGGCAGACCTAAAAGCGAAGAAAAATACTATTTAATTCTTGAAGCCGCGTCTTGCCTGTTCTTGAGCGATGGATTTGCCAATACCTCAATGGACATGGTGGCGAAAGCCTCGGGTGTATCAAAGCAAACTGTCTATTCACACTTTGAGAGTAAAGATGCCCTTTTTCAGGCTGCCATTACGTCAAAATGCCGTTCCTATCAGCTGGACACACAACAGCTTATTGATGCCACAGCTGGTGCATTATCGCTATATGAATGCTTGAAAAAAGTGGGTGTGCAGTTTGTACGCTTATTACAGGATGAAGATGCGGTTGCCATGTTCAGAGTGATCATTGCCGAAGCGGTAAATAATGCGCATGTCGCGACGCTATTTTATCAAGCAGGCCCGCAAGCATCGTTGGCAACACTGAGTAAAGTAGTCGCACAATATGGCCACGGTAAACTAAGCAACGAGCGTGCTCACGAACTGGCACTGGACTTCTGCTCGCTGTTAAAGAGTGAGTTTCACACTATGATGTTGTGTGGCATTCAGTCTCCCTTACCTGATGCTGAAATTGACGCTCATGTAAAAAGGGCTGCAGAGAAAATTAACTTGCTGTTTAACTACTACACGTCTCAGACCCCCAGTAACGCATAGTAAGGGTCATAGTACGCTGTGAGGCGCTTAAAAACTCACACTGACTGGCAGCGCAGTTAATGACTTATCACAGTTCGTATTATACACTAGCGCCGTTTTCGTTGATGATTGAGTGACTCATGCCTGACTTTACCGGTAACCATATTCTTTCGGTTAATCAATTCGATCGCGAGGCGATAGAGAAGGTCTTCTCCGTCGCCACATCCATGCAACCCTATGCTAAACGTCAAAAGCGCACCACTGTGTTAGACGGTGCAATTTTAGGCAACCTTTTCTTCGAACCCAGTACCCGTACCCGAGTAAGCTTTGGCACCGCGTTTAACCTGTTAGGTGGAGAAGTAAGGGAAACCACTGGCATGTCGAGCTCAGCCCTTGCCAAGGGTGAATCATTGTACGACACCGCCCGTGTGCTAAGTGGCTATTCTGACATAATCGCCATGCGTCACCCTGCCGCAGGCTCGGTGGCTGAGTTTGCAGAAGGCAGTCGCGTCCCGGTTATTAACGGTGGTGATGGAGCCAATGAGCACCCAACTCAGGCTTTGCTTGATCTGTTTACCATTAAGCGAGAACTTGAATACAATGGCCAGGGTATCGATGGATTACATATCGCAATGATTGGTGATTTGCGCTACGGAAGAACCGTGCACTCCCTCTCGCGCTTATTGTGCCTGTTTAAAAACGTGCGCTTTACGTTGATTTCGCCTAAAGAACTGGCCATGCCTCAACCTATTATCGACGCCATTGAAAACGCCGGCCACCAACTAACCATCACCGAAACGTTAGAAGGCAATATGGATGTGGATATCTGTTATCAAACCCGCATTCAGGAAGAGCGCTTTCCCTCTCAGGAAGAAGCCAATAAATACCGCGGTAAATTTAGACTGAATCAGTCTATTTACACCAAACATTTCCAGTCGAAGACCGTTATCATGCATCCGCTTCCGCGAGATTCCCGTATGGAAGCCAACGAATTGGATAACGATCTAAACCTCAACCCAAACCTAGCCATATTCAGACAAACCGATAACGGCGTGTTAGTACGTATGGCCCTCTTTGCACTGACACTTGGCGTCGATCATTTAGTGACCAAGTATGAACGCGATGTGGTTTGGTATAGCAACAAGAGTAAGTAATTACATGCAAAAATCTGAAGCCCTCTTTGCCCGCGCGCAAAAAACAATTCCAGGTGGCGTTAACTCACCAGTACGTGCATTTAAAGCAGTGGGTGGCACACCGCGCTTTATCACCAAAGCGGACGGTGCGTATATGTGGGATGCCGATGGAAAGCAGTATATCGACTACATCCAGTCTTGGGGCCCGATGATCTTAGGTCACAATAACGCAAACATTCGCGAAGCGGTTATTGCTGCCTCACACAATGGCCTATCTTTCGGCGCGCCCACAGAAGCCGAAGTGCTTATGGCGGAAAAGGTAAGTCAACTGGTGCCGTCTATGGAAATGGTACGCATGGTCAACTCGGGTACCGAAGCCACGATGTCCGCCATTCGTTTGGCCCGTGGTTACACTGGGCGTAATAAAATCGTTAAATTTGAAGGTTGTTATCACGGTCACGCCGATTCACTGTTGGTAAAAGCGGGCTCTGGCGCACTGACCTTAGGTGTACCCAGTTCACCAGGTGTCCCTGCTAACGTGGCAGAACATACTTTGACGGTAGAATATAATAACCTGCAAAGCGTAAAGGACATTTTTGCTGCCCATGGTGACGATATTGCCTGTATTATTGTTGAGCCAGTCGCGGGCAACATGAATTGTATCCCACCGGTAGAGGGTTTTCTGGAAGGTCTTCGCACTGTTTGTGATGAATATGGCAGCGTGTTGATTTTTGATGAGGTGATGACAGGTTTTCGCGTATCCCGTGGCGGCGCGCAAGAGCGTTATAACATCAAACCGGATTTAACCTGTTTAGGTAAGGTCATCGGTGGTGGTATGCCAGTGGGCTGTTTCGGTGGTCGCAAAGACATTATTACCCATATTGCCCCAACAGGCCCTGTCTATCAGGCGGGCACCTTATCCGGTAACCCTATCGCGATGGCTGCAGGGCTTGCCGCGATGGCGCAAATTGAACAAGCCGATCTTTACGACTCTATTTTTGAAAACACGCAAGTGTTAGTCGACGGTTTTCAAGCCCTCGCCGATAAGCACAACATCCCTCTGACAACTAATATTGCAGGTAGCATGTTTGGGATCTTCTTTACTGATGTGAAGAAGGTGACGAACTACAGCCAAGCAATTAATTGTAATACTGCACAGTTTAATAAGTTTTACCACGGTATGTTAAATGAAGGCGTATATTTAGCGCCCGCCTCTTACGAAGCTGGCTTTGTGTCTAAAGCCCATGATGCAGATATCATCGAAAAGACCTTGATTGCAGCTGATAAGGTTTTTGCCTCTTTATAAAGGGTAACGCAAATACGTTAAGCCTCAATCACCTTGCTATCGCTAAGGTATTGAGGCTTTTTTTGTGTGTTAATCGTGAGCCAGCTTAGCTTGGCGACGAATAAACCCGATAGAGGGAGCAAAAAATGCGGCGCCTGTCTCGGCACTAGTGAAATCGAGCCAGCGATCATAATCCCCTTCGCCATTGCCGTATATCTGGCTATGCAACATGTCTCTGAACGGTCTTGCACTGGCACTGCAGCTCACAAAAAAGAGTCCCTGAGATGCCATATCTCCATAGGGCATGCCTTGCTTAATCAAGCGCGGCTCATCGCTATCAAGCTTAGCGCTACTGGCCCGAATATTGTGCGACGAGGGGGATTGCTCACTACTGATGAGATTGTGCTCTTGCGTAGTGCCCATCACTTGCTCTTGCTGGCGGCTGGATAAACTGTTCCACCGCCTTAAATCGTGGCGATATCGCTGGACATGTACATAGCTTCCCCCTGAAAAGTCGGGGTCGTCTTCGCCAATCACGGCAACCTGTCTGCGCTTCATTCCCCTTGGATTTTCAGCCGCGTATAAAAAGCCATTTAAATCTCTGCCGTCTAAATAGCGGAAGCCGCGTATCTGCTCAACTAATTCCACGTGAATACGCAACAAATCCATCACCTCAATTCCTACTGCATGACAGATATCAAGCCTGTCGGCGCGGATCTGGATAAACAAATCACAAGGCATAGTAGGGGCGCTTCTGTCTTCACACTGCATGTCGGGAAAAGGAGCAAGCTCTACTGGGATCAGGCCGGGATACACTTCCGCCCAGTACCCTGTACCAATGGCCACCACACCCGTTACCATTGCTTCGTAGTGCTCATTTTCAAAGTGCTCAAAAATATCTAACACTCTTGCAAGCTTTGCCCTTACTGCTTCGCTGTCGTCATCGACAACATTGAGTAACAGATATTGTGCATGCAAGTTAGGTTCAGCGCAGATGCCTTTTTGTGGTTGTGTCATTGCTGCTCTTATTCTTATTGATTAATGATATTCACGTAAACACGGTACGCCATTTTGCAGGCTTAACCTAAAGCAGTGTGCGTCAATACCCCGCTGCTTGTCCATCTTTTCGACTTTCTGAAGCGCCGTAATAGACTTTTTTGCGCGCGTCCCACGCAATGGCTTGATACCCGCCATAGGCGCCTACCACACGTTGGAGTGTGTGCCCTCTCTCCATCAGCTCCCGTTGCACCTTTTCACTGAATCCCGATTCTAAACTGACATATCCGCCATCTAGCATCAGTTCACCCGTTGGGCTACTAGAGCCACTGTGAAGAATGCGGGGGGCGTCCCCCGCTTCTTGGAGGTTCATACCAAAATCGAGAATATTCACAATAATCTGGGCGTGCATCTGTGGTTGGGTACCGCCTCCCATCACCCCAAAACTCATCACGGGCTCGCCATTTCGCGTCACAAATGCGGGAATAATCGTGTGAAAAGGACGTTTACCCGGTCGATACTCATTGTAGTGGCCTTCTTCAAGCGTGAACATCTCACCGCGGTTTTGCAAGATAAAACCCAGTCCTGGCGGTGTCATACCGGAACCCATCCCCCGATAGTTGCTTTGAATAAGGGACACCATATTGCCGTCTTTGTCAGCCACTGTCAGGTAGATGGTATCCCCATCATAAATTCCGGCATCGACGCGCTTGGCGGCCTTTTCATCATCAATAAGTTGCTGGCGTTGTTTAGCGTATTCTTTGGAGATTAACCAATCCACGGGAATAGTATTGAAATCGGGGTCAGCGTAAAACTTCGCTCTGTCCTCAAATGCGAGCTTTTTTGCTTCGACAAAGGTGTGTATATAGTCTGTTGAACCAAACCCCATGCCCTCGATATCATACCTTTCCAAGATGTTGAGGATTTGCAATGCAGCGATACCTTGGCCGTTCGGCGGGAGTTCCCATACATCATAGCCGCGGTAGTTAGCCGATACCGGTTCTACCCACTGTGAAGTGTGGGTAGACATATCCTGATAAGACAGAAAGCCCCCTTGTGCTTTCATGTAGGCATCGATGGTATGCGCAATATCGCCTTTGTAAAACGCATCTCTTCCACCTGTAGCAATTTTTTCATAGGTAACCGCGAGTCCAGGATTCTTAAAAACATCGCCCTTTTGCGGTAATTTTCCGTCTATCAAAAACGTCTCGGCAAAGCCATCGTAGTGCCCAATACGGGCGTGGTTCATTTCCCAGTAATAGGCAATGAGTTCTGATACCGGAAAACCATTGCGGGCATATTCAATGGCCGGCGTCAGTAAAGCCGTCATTGGCAACGTGCCAAAGCGTTCATGGAGCGTAAACCAACCATCTACTGCGCCAGGCACGGAAACCGGTAAAGGACCGAATTTGGGAATTGTATTGAGCCCGCGCTCTGCAAATACTGATTTAGTTAGCTGACGAGGAGAGCGGCCTGACGCATTCAGGCCCGTTAGTTTCTTTTCCTTGGCATCCCACACGATAGCAAACAAGTCGCCACCGACTCCGCTACCAGTAGGCTCGACAAGGCCTAACATAGCGTTTGCAGCAATTGCAGCGTCAACCGCACTGCCGCCTTGCTTGAGAATATCCAGTGCAACTTGGGTTGCCAAAGGTTGACTGGTAGCCGCCATACCGTGTTGGGCAATAACTTCTGAACGGCTCGCAAAGGGTTCACCAGTTATTCGATCATAAGCAAGCGATGCTGTGCTGAAAATAACAGAAATTAAAGCAAACACTCGCACTTTTAAAGCCATACTGTTCCCTTAGGGTTTTAGAAAAACATCTTTTTATTATATGTGACGACATACTTCGAAGCACCGGCAGGCCATCACATCCTGTTTCATATAGTCTAGCGTCATTGTCGCCATACGCCTAGGGGCTGTTGTCGATGTTCTTTTGTGTCGTCATTGACTCAATCGGTTAAGTGCGGACAACGCATTGAACTTGTTGGTCACTATTGATGTTTGATTGCAATGAAAAAAGCCCCGCAGATGCGGGGCTTAAGCAAAGTAATGTAGACATTATAATTATTGTTATTGCGCTGCCTAATCAAGACTCTCTTACGAACGGCTACCAGTAAAGTCAGGGTAAGCTTCTAGACCACACTCACTCATATCGACACCGTCGAATTCTTCTTCTTCGCTGACACGTACACCCATAATCGCTTTAATGGCAAGCCATACGACTAAGCTCACTACAAACACCCAAACGAAAATCGTTGCTGCACCTAGAAGTTGGCCTGAAATGGTCGAGCCATCGTTAGTGAACGGCACAAGGATTAGACCTAGAAGACCTACTACACCGTGCACAGAGATAGCACCTACTGGATCATCAATCTTAAGCTTATCAAGACCCACAATACTCAGTACCACTAAAATACCACCAAGACCGCCAAACAGTGTGGCCTGAAGTGGTGTTGGTGTTGAAGGTTCAGCAGTGATAGCAACCAAGCCAGCAAGCGCACCGTTTAGCACCATGGTCAAATCGGCTTTACCAAATAAAATACGCGCAACAATAAGCGCTGCAATTGCACCACCTGCAGCAGCTGCGTTGGTGTTCATAAACACGATCGCGACTGAATTTGCACTTTCAACTGTCGCAGTGGCAAGTACAGAACCACCATTGAAACCAAACCAGCCCATCCAAAGAATAAATGTACCCAGTGTAGCTAACGGTAAGTTTGCACCCGGAATAGCATTAACTTTACCATCGGCGGTGTATTTGCCTTTACGCGCGCCCAGTACTAGTACACCTGCAAGTGCTGCTGCAGCACCAGCCATATGCACAATGCCAGAGCCCGCAAAGTCAGAGAATCCTTCGTCGCCAAGGGTATACATACCGAATACCGCTTCGCCGCCCCATGTCCAAGCACCTTCCATAGGATAGATGAAGCCTGTCATTACTACCGCAAACGCTAGGAATGCCCATAGTTTCATACGCTCAGCGACGGCACCTGAAACAATAGACATTGCCGTTGCTACGAATACAACTTGGAAAAAGAAGTCAGCAGAAGGCGCGTAAGTCGCTGGTTCTTCAGCCACACCTGTCGCACCATCAGCCATAATACCGCTTAAAAATGGACCCCAATCACCGCCACCATACATAATGCCGTAACCACAAATCATATACATGGTGCAGGCAATAGCATATAACGCGACATTTTTCGTGAGGATTTCTGTGGTGTTCTTCGCTCTAACCAGACCCGCTTCGAGCATGGCAAAACCTGCAGCCATCCACATAACTAGTGCGCCACAGATTAGAAAATAAAAGGTATCTAGCGCATACCCAAGTTCAAAAGTGATTTCCATTATGATTATCTCCGCAAATATATCGTTGTGGCTTACAGCGCGTCGCTATCCGACTCACCAGTTCGAATACGAACGGCGTGTTCTAAGTCGTAAACAAACACTTTGCCGTCACCAATCTTGCCTGTTTTGGCTGCGCCAACGATGGCTTCAACCAGGCGCTCTACTTGATCATCCTGAACAGCAATTTCCAGTTTGACTTTAGGTAGAAAATCCACCTGATATTCCGCTCCGCGGTAAAGTTCAGTGTGTCCCTTTTGACGTCCAAAGCCTTTTACTTCGGTCACGGTTAAACCGTCGATACCGATTTCTGAAATGGCTTCACGAACATCATCTAGCTTAAATGGCTTGATGATAGCTGTGACTAGTTTCATGAGTTGCTCCCAGTTTTTGTGGTTATTCTGCGAATTCGCATGTTTATTCATTGATAAACCAAGAGCCATGCCATAAATAATTATTCATCTAAATCATATACATACCCATCACAAAGGCGAGAATAAAAAGTTTTATTGCACCAATAAGGTGCAACAAGAATGAATTGCCCAATTTTGAAGCGGGCAGGATCATCCACTGACCAATGAGCAAATAGTTGGGAACTATGCAATGTGGAACTAAATGCATAAAGACAGTGTCAGTTGATTACTATGACAGCAATCACCGACACATTTTTTGCGCCAGAGCGCGAACCTGAGTACCGCGCTCCTATAAACCAAACAGCGTGGCGGCCACTATTGGTTTCTTTTCTCATTCACCTAGTCGGCGCAATTTTGGTGATTGTGATCTCACAGATAGGATTGAGCAATCGAATCCAGCAGAGCGTGCAGCCTGTGTATTCTCCCTCAATAAACGCTAGGCTTTATTACCCTTCAACACGAAAGATACTCGAAGAAGAACACAGCGTAGCCATTACGGTGGAAACGCCTGAAGAGGTAGCACCTTTGTCAACGGTTCTATCATCTGAAAGTGACAACACTCCCTCCCGTCAAACACCTAACACTCCAGTTCCACCCAACGTGGTTAGTCACACCTCCCCCCCTCAAAAGTTACCCGAGACACAATCTCAGGCATCGCAGCAGCCAAACGTGGTGACAACCAATGCGAATCAACGGGCAGGACGCCTCAACTTATCAGCAAAAGATGCGGCAACAGAATACTTTAATCACTATCACCAACAGCAAATTGCCGATGAAGCCCAGACTGCAGCAAGCGAATTTCAACAGCGCAAGAAAGGAACCGTAATCGAGGATCCAAGGAAAGGTATGCCACCTACTTCTAAAACCTCTCAACCTGTAAAAAAAGTGAATTGTACAAGTACCGTAAATAAAACACTGGCAATACTAAGCGGTATAACTGGCGGGACACTGGCTTGCACCAAAATGGACGATCACAACCGTTTTATTGATGCTCGAATAAAATCCGCTCCTAAAGAAGACAATTAGTTTCCTTTGCTCTTTGCTGTACGTCAAAGAGCTGCCGTTTATTTACGTTTATAAAATCCCGGAGGCTGTCCGAAATAGGCCTTAAAACGTCGAGAAAACGCACTAATATCTTCATAACCTGTCGAAAGTGCGACATCCAAAATAGGCGTATCGGTATTACTCAGTAATGCTTTGGCTTTTTCCATACGGCTACTCACTAAATAATCACGCAAATTTTGCCCTGTAGCGGCCTTAAATCGCTGCTTAAATTGGGTTGTTCCCATGCATGCTATACGGGCCAATTCAGTTTGTGTGAACGATTGGGACACATCGTGATGAATGTGGCTTAGCACAGGTGTAATTCGCTTATCGACGCTACTGCCCTTTACCGATTTTTCTAACAAGGTAAAAAAAAGGGTTACCATTTCGCGATGCCCATGATGAGCAAATTGAGTAAGTTGGATTTCTACAAAACCTAAAAACGCTTGTAGCGCCCTGTTCACCTGAAAAATTGGCTGTTGCTTGTCATTCAAATGATTAGGCACTTCCTGTAAATCGGCCACGACAAATTTAGACAACTCATTAGCACTAAAATTGTGGATCTCTTGTGGTGCGATGCAAACCCCTTCCCCTACTCCGACCTTTCCATCAAAGTTATCGATGGCGATTTCGATGTGCCCACTAATAGGTAAAACTAATTGGAAATGATCGTGGGTATGGCTACACATGTTTCGGGTGTAAGAGCGGATAGACAAAGAAGGTACAGAAGAAGTGCGCATTTTTACACCTTACTTATTTAAACAGGAGGAGTGCATTCAGGCTGCATTGTCAAAACATCGTAAATTCCTCCCCATGTCAATAATAAATATTCACTTATTGTCAGCTGTGAACCAAATCTCCCTGGTTGATACTTGAGTACATTTTCTTTTTATTCTATTTGTCACAATTACATGCAATATTAAATGGGCTTAGGAAGGCATATAACACTGCATTTAATGGACGAAATTATATTTGAAATAATAAAGACAAAAATTGGAAAATTTATGCAATTAAATTTACGTCATGTAATGGGCGTGGCAGGTGTATTGTTACCTGCTATTGCTATGGGTCAAGTTGCAAACGGCGATTTTGAAACTTGGACCTCTGGCTCACCAGATGCCTGGACGTCTATTGATACGGGAATTAGTGTGGCAGAAAATACTGCTTACTCTTTTTCAGGAAACAGTTCTGCCGCTATTACTGTCAATACTGGCACACAAGGCTCAACTGATTTCCGTCAATCGGTCAGTGTTACAGCCGGTGAAAATTATGAGTTCTCTGTTAGGGTGTACCACACCGAAGGGGCAGTTAAAGCTCGACTGTATGTCGATGGCTATCAAGGTTATTCAGACAACACTGTCACTGGAAGTTGGCAACAAATCACCTATTCTTACACGGCATCAAGCTCAACTGAGATCGAAGTTGGTCTAAGATTTTACGATCAGACGGGTTTTGATGGCTCTGAAATCGTATATGTTGATCTATTCGAACCCACTACTGCCAGTTCCGGTGGTGGCACGGGCAATGGTAGTTCATGTAGTACCTATTCAGGTACCTTAAACTTAACGACCGACAACTATGGTAGTGAAACAAGCTGGGAAATTACCAATGCCAATAATCAGGTAGAAGCTTCCGGCGGTAACTACGCGAGCAATCAGAGCTACTCAGAATCTGTTTGCCTAAGTGAGGGTGATTTTACCTTTACGATTAATGATACCTACGGTGATGGTATTTGTTGCTCCTATGGGTCAGGCAGTTACAGCCTAGTAATGGATGGCGTGACTGTATCAAGTGGTGGCACGTTTAGCGCCAGTGAGAGCACTAGCTTTACTTTAGGCTCTACAGGTGGTGGCGATACTGGCGGTGGTGGTAGTACGCCCGATCTGTCAGGCTATTACGCCAGTGCAGATGGCCTAACGGGTTACTCGTTGAAAACCGCGCTTTACAACATTATTAACAACCATAGTACGCAAAGCTACGGCGACCTTTGGACTTTCTATATTTCATACAGTAGCGACAGTTACTACGAAAATGACGGATCCATTTTGGATATGTATTCAGAAAACCCATCGACTAGCGACGCATACAATTTTACTGCGGGTTCTGATCAGTGCGGTAGCTATAGTGGCGAAGGTGACTGCTATAACCGTGAGCACGCTTTCCCTCGCAGTTGGTTTGGCGGCGCAGTATCACCGATGAATACCGATGTTCACCATATTTTTGCTACCGACGGGTACGTTAATGGACGCCGCAGTAGTTACCCCTACGGTGAAGTAGGTAGTGCCACATATACATCTAGCAATGGGTCAAAGCTTGGCTCAGGAACTTCTGCTTCTGGCTATACCGGCACAGTATTTGAACCTATTGACGAGTTTAAAGGTGATTTTGCACGGGCGTATTTCTATATGGCAACACGCTATGAAAACGTCATCGCGAATTGGGAAAACAACAGTACATATGGTGATGTTGTATTAAACGGAACTAACGATCAAGTATTTGAAAACTGGTTTTTAACTTTATTGCTAAACTGGCATATACAAGATCCTGTTAGTCAAAAAGAAATCGATCGCAATGACGCTGCTTACAGCTTCCAGAACAATCGAAATCCATTCATTGACCACCCAGAATTAGTAACCGAGATTTGGGGTAACTAACAACTAAGACATCGCTGGCTCTAGAGGCCATAGGCTAATATCAGGCCTAGCTCTATCCAGCGATGGTTTCCCCTATTCAATACACCTGCTAATAGTTACACCTACGTTATTTGTATCTTAACATTCCTTTGCCAACACTTTTTTTCGTCAGTACTTTCCCCTATGCTCACAACAACGATAAAGTAACACGTTACTGTGCTTTTAACGCCAAACTCACGTAGACTAACCAGACTCATTAGCTTGAAATAAGTCCCTAGACATACAAGCAATGGAATGATGTAACTAAAAAATATATAACAAGGATACTTAACGTGGCTGCAGCCAATCTACTTGCCCTACTCGATGACATTGCTACTTTAATGGATGACATTGCAACCATGTCAAAAGTCGCCGCCCAAAAGACAGCGGGGGTACTTGGTGACGATCTGGCCGTTAACGCTGACCAAGTTCAAGGGGTGAAAGCCGATAGAGAATTACCTGTCGTATGGGCAGTGGCGAAAGGCTCGTTGGTTAATAAGGCTATTTTAGTCCCAGCTGCACTGGCAATCAGTGCATTCGCACCTTCTCTCATTACCGTATTACTTGTGTTGGGCGGGCTCTACCTTTGCTTTGAAGGCGCAGAGAAGCTGCTACATAAATACTTACCTCATGAAGACGAAAGCAAAGAACGTGAAGCCCGAATTGAAGCATTAACCCATAAAGATGTGGACATGGTTGCGTTTGAAAAAGAGAAGATAAAAGGCGCGATTCGAACAGACTTCATCCTATCTGCTGAAATTATTGTTATTGCGCTAGGTACTGTGTCAAACGCAGATCTTACCACTCAAATTGGCGTACTCGTGGCGCTCAGTTTAGCCATTACACTAGGTGTGTACGGTTTAGTTGCGGCTCTGGTGAAAATGGATGACGTGGGGCTTTATATGCTTCGAAAGTCTCTTACTGGTAGTATGAATCGCGCCCAACGTCATATTGGTAGAGCATTGCTGGTTACCGCACCTGCATTAATGAAGACGCTTGCAGTAGTAGGTACCATCGCCATGTTTTTAGTCGGGGGAGGCATTCTTACCCACAGTATTGGCCTGTTACACCATGTCACAGAATGGTTTGTTGCCCTAGCCCCGGCGGCGTCGCTGGCAATGTCAATCGTCGCTGACGGAATAACGGGTGTAGTAGCGGGTATAGCATTAACTTTACTCATCACATTAGTCGCTAAACTTAAGCGCTAGTGCAGGCGTTTTAACACCTCGTTTTAGTGATCAGGTGTACTCATCCTAGAAGTACACTTGTTCACTTAGTCTTTTTGACCAACTCTTTTTGAAAATCGCTAAATATTAGTTAGCGAAATCTCACACATTCCTATCCCATTAAAAAACAAAACAATTAAAACATTAATAATCAACAACTTAGCCAAACTTTAAAAATTGGCACATCCCTCGCTATAAACTAATTGTTAATTGATAACGACTTATTATCGGACCTTTTAGCAAAACGATAGCTGCCACGCAGTATGTTTCAGTGCAGTGTCTAACTTTATTTTTAGGAGATTATTATGTTTACCGCCCGCAACATTTTCACTGCACTAGCATTAACAACTAGCATTGTAAGCGCATCAGCTTTTGCTAATGACGACAATATTGTCGCGTATACCGATTACATGGTTGAAAGCGCTTTAACAGAAGTAAAGCATAATTTGGATCTTGGCGTGACTTACGACGTGTTAACAGCCAGCCATACATTTGAACCCGAAGCGAATGAAACCAATACACTGGTTGCGGAGATTACGATTACGCCTATCGAGCCTGTGACCAACGACGACAACGACGCATAAGGAGTTTGCAATGTTAACTGCCAGTACACTCTTCATGTTGGTACTCGGCCCGTTCATTGCCTTTATTGTAAGCGCCCTTCTGTTTTCAACCGCAAGGTTATTTTTACAGAAAGGACATTGAAACAGCAATAAAGGAAAAACGGACATCAACCTGCGAGACCAGTAACAATTTGTTCCCCCTTGCCTTTCCTGGGCCTTACGCTCCAGAGGAAGGTAGAAAGCGCAATAAAGACTCTGTATAGATTGGGCTTTCTATCTTCTTACTGGAGCTTTTTTTATGCCACCTCGCCTTACAATACCAGCTTTATAGCCACTTCTATTTCAAGGCGCGTTTAACATTACGAGTTAAGTGAAGCGTGCGGCCTACCGCGTGTTAACTATTGCTAGTTCACTGTAGCCGCACTTTTTCTCTGTTGAATTAATAGAACTCGTAGCTGAAGTTAGCAAACACCACTCTTGGACGCGCATATGCGACTTCTGCATAACCACTTCCTGAGCCCAGTGAGGAGTTACCAGACACGCGGTAAATTTCATCGGTTAAGTTGTTTACACCCACCATCAACTTCCAATTACCACTATAGGGCGATAAGGTCACGGAGGCGTCCACAGTCATATAACTTTCCTGCTGCGCAATACGCTCTTCATTAGCAGCGTCGAAGAAAACTTCATCACTGTAAGATAAGTCTATGCGAGGGTATAGTTCATACTCGCCGAGTTCAGCATAGTAACCAACTCCAACATTCCACTGCAACTCAGGCGCAAACGGTAACTGATTACCCGCTGCGACACCGGTATTTACCGGGCGCCCAGGCACAACAATATCTACCGTTTCATCAATAGACGTATCTAAATAGCCCAGGCCGCCTTCGATAACCCAGTCATCATGTGGTACATAGGTAAATTCTAGTTCAGCACCGTCAATTGACGCTTTACCAGCGTTAAAGAACCACGGCGCAATGAATACGCGATAAGTAAACTGCAAATCGGTGTAATCAGAACTGAATATGGCACCATTTAATCTGAATTTATCGGTAATATCTGACTTAAATCCGAGTTCATAGGAGTCCACTTCTTCTTGGTTGAACTTGTGTCCTGCTTCAAGATCGGATTCGGTCAGTGCAAAGTTGAAAGTAGAGTTCCAGCCACCGCCTTTAAACCCTTCTGAATAACTACCGTAAACCATCGTATCTTCTGTCCACTGGTAGCTCAGGTTAAACGACATGGTAGTGGCAGAGAATTCGGCTTCATAGAGCTTTTTCTCCAAATACTTTGCTTCGGGGTTCGCATAGTCAAACTGATCGGGAATTGACCCTTTTGTCTCTTCTGTGCGACGAATACCAAACGACGCGCTTAACTTATCAGTAAAGTCATAATCAAGTTGAGCGTAATAGGCGAGTGAATCGTTATCAGTAATATTGTTGTCACTGTCTAAGTGACAACCATCAGTATCTGGACCACAGCTATAACCTGTGGGTTTGTCAGCTACTTGAACGGTTAAAATATCGGTTATTTTTTCCGAGTAATAATATAACCCTGAAATCAGCGTGAAATTATCCGTCACGTAGTTTAACTGAAATTCTTGGCTGAATTGGTCGCCAGCAGAATCAAAATCAGTGTGAAGAATAGTGAACGGCGTGTTGTCTGCATCGCGACGTCCTACCCACTCCAATTCGCGATACGCAGTAATCGATTTTACTGTCACTTCGTCATTCACTTGATATTCTAAATTAAGTGACGTGCCCCAGTTTTTCATTGAACTGCCCATTTCTGCAGTACCATGACTTGCAAACGGGCCAGCATCCCACTGGTCATTAACACAGCGGGGATCATTGTTTTCTACTGTGTATCCGCGAGGACCACCACCAGTGGTCACCAATCCAGATACGTCTAGTGGTGAACCTTCAGCCGTAGTCACCGGACGTCCAGGAGGACCCGGGTAAGCAATCCACGCTGATGGGCATCCGGCAATGACGCTCTGACTAGCTCCAAACCAAGCCGCATCGTAACCCGTATTTGTCACATCAGTATTGTTGTTGTAACCACCAAATACCAAAGGTGAGCCATTTTCATCGGCGCGGGTATAGTCAAACAACACCTTAGCTTTAAATTTATCGCTAGGTTGATACACCACTTTGCCGTTAAACATTGTGTTATTGACATCACCGAGGTCAAGTCCATCGGCAATGCGCTTTACATAACCGTCCTGCTTTTTTGTACCCAGACTGAAGCGAGTGAGTAATTCATCCGACAATGGGATATCAATTGAGCCAAACGCTTCCATGAGTGCGTCTTGACCAACACCCAGGCGAATTTTACCCCCCAACTCGTCGCCGGGATCTTGTGTATTGATAAGTACGGCACCGCCTATGGTGTTGCGGCCAAATAATGTTCCCTGTGGCCCGCGCAATACCTGAACACTTTCAATATCGCGAAGTTCCATGGTGCCACCTACAGACTGACCCATGTATACATCGTCAATATATAAACCTACGCCGGGATCCGTATTGGCACGTGGGCTAATTTGCCCTACACCGCGAATAAAGATAATTGAAGAGTTGTTGTTTCCAGCAAGAGGCGCATTGTTGGAAAACTGCAAATTGGGCGTTATTTTGCCTATGTCATCTGAACCAGTGATTTGACGTCGCTCTAACGCATCGCCATTAAATGAAGTCACAGATACCGGTGTTTCCTGAAGATTCTCCGTCACTTTACGTGCCGTCACGGTAATCTGCTCGAGCGCTAGATTTGCCTTTGATTTTTGCTCAGCGTCTTGTTCTTCCTGTGCTAAAGCATATCCAGAACTTAACGCCAATGCAGTTGAAACCGCCAATGCGAGTTTATTCATATTATTATATTTCATATGTGCCCCTTCTTAACCACAACCTTGTTGTAACTTTTTTGTTAACCAGCAGTTACGGTAAATATGAAATAGTGATGATGCATTAACCAATTGAAAATTGACAGTTGCCATAAGAAATTGCTAATTTGAACTTTTATTTATTAGTTAAAGTACACGCTTATGTCAGAAAAAAGTCCTGTAAAAAACGTGAACTTATTTCATTTGAGAGTGTTTTTAACCGTGTGTGAATTACGCTCGGTTTCAAAGGCTGCTCACGAATTAGGCCGCTCTCAACCTGCCATTACACAAGCGGTTAACAGTTTAGAGAAACTGTTCGACACCAAACTGTTTCATCGTACTACCAAAGGCATAACAGTAACAGAAGAGGCAAAAACGCTTGAAAAACGTATCGCCCGCGCCATTGGTTATATGGATAGCTTTTTTGAAAATCTGCTTAAAAATTACAGCAACGTACCGAAAAATGCTGCTCGTCACATAACCATTACTCAACTCAATGCGTTAAAAGCAGTGGCTGAAGCCGGGAGCTTCAGTGCCGGTGCTGCAATCTCTAACAAGGCGAATCCCACTATTCACCGAGCAGCTAGAGACTTAGAGCACTCAGTTAACTTAAGCTTATTTGAAAGAACAAGCTTCGGCGTTAAGCCCACCAAAATGGCACTGCAACTGGCGCAAGTTGCTGGCGTAATGGAACGGGAACTTGAACTAGGCTTAGCTGAACTGGCCCGTATGTCAGACCAAGAAAAGGGCAATACCGCCATTGGCGCCATGCCGATGGCGAGAAGCTATATTATTCCCAAAGCAGCAACCGAGTTTAAAGAGCACTACCCCAGCCACAAAATATCGATTGTAGAAGGCTCGTACGAGTACCTATTACATGATTTGATGCGCGGCAAGCTCGATTTTTTAATAGGGGCAAAACGAAAGCTGCCTGAAGGTATTGGGATAAAAGAAGAGCCTTTGCTGACTGAATCAATTGTATTGCTTATGCCAAAACACCACCCGCTTGCCGAGCAAGACAATTTTGAAGTAGGCGAATTACTCGCGTATCCCTGGATTTTACCGAGGACGTCGTCGCCCTTACGACACAACTACGAAGCCCTTTTCTTGAAAAGTAACCTACCGGAACCCGTTAACGTGATTGAATGTAATTCACTGTCTGCTTCACGGGTTATCCTCGAGAACTCCAACACGCTAATGCTGCTCTCTGAAGCGCAAGCAAGACACGAATTGGTGGCAAATACATTACTCAGCAAACGAATAAAAGGCTTCGAGGCCATACGTACCATCGTTTTACAATATCGAAGCGAAGCGCTTCTCACCACCACTCAGCTAGCGCTTATTAAACATATTAAAAACGTCGCCTTAGGTGAACAACATACAGAATGCTTTTCAGAGTGGTAATAAGCAACCGCTTATTTTTTTCTGAAAACCACCTACCCTTTTTAGCCTTTTCTTATAACTGCTAGGGCATTTTTTATTAGCATTATTATCAACATTATTACAACCTATTCACAACGAGTGAATTATTGTGCCCGTATTAATCTATAATGCAGGCCCCACTGCTGTTCGAGGAAGTACTATGAGTGGAAGTATTGTTGATTCTGTCCGACATCAAATTAACACATCGTCTGTTTCAATTACCCAATTGACGGTGTTTTTTATCGCCTTCATGCTTAACGTCGTGGACGGGTTCGATGTAGTAGCAATGTCAGTAACTATGCCAGCACTAACCGATGACTGGGGAATTAGTGCAACAGAGAAAGGCTATATCCTAAGCGCCGCCCTCATAGGAATGACGCTGGGTGCTATCTACTTAGCGCCACTTGCCGACAAAATAGGTCGCAGAAAAATCTTACTGCTTGCCACTTTGATGATCGGATTATCAATGATTGTGACAGGTTTTATTCCTCCATCAGTAGAGTGGATGATTACTATCAGAGCTATTTCTGGGCTAGGGATCGGGATTATTTTTGCAAGCTCTGCAACAGTAGGCGCCGAGTTTGCACCCGATCGAATTCGCAACCTCGTGGTAACCATTGTTATTATGGGCTATGCATCAGGCGCCACTATTGTCGGTCCAGTCGCCAATATCATCATCAATCACGCGGGCTGGGAAATGGTGTTTGTGTACGGCGGTGTGTTTACGTTACTGATGACAGTGATGATTTATATGTACTTGCCTGAGTCAGTGGAATTTATCGCATCTCAGGCTGGCGATGAAGAAGAAAAAAGATATAAAATCAACAGCATACTCAACAAAATGCGGTGCCCTATTCTTCCCTCTCAGGCCGATATCCGGGTCGAAACCTTAGAAAAAATCTCTGTGACTAGCTTATTTACTTCTGTCTTAAAACGACAAACGGTAGGCGTGTGGGTTATTTATTTCATGGGGTTCATGTCACTGTATTTTCTCATGTCGTGGATCCCAACCTTGTTCGTCAACAACGGTTATGCCAGAGAAGAAGGTATTGCAGCGTTAACCCTTTACAACTTAGGGGCTGTTGCTGGGATAGTGGTCATTGGCCTTATTTCCACAAAAGTAAAACTCGCAAAACCAATCAGCTTTTTCTTTATGGGTTCAGCGGCATTTCTACTTTATGTAGCTTATATGCAACCGCCCTCTATCCTCGCGCTAAATACACTCATCTTTATCATTGGTTTTTTGCTGCAAGGGGCGTTTACTGCCATGTACGCCATGGCCGCTCAGGTGTATCCCGCGCGCATTAGAGCAACAGGTATAGGTTGGGCAGCGGGTTTAGGCAGGGTCGGCGCGATATTATCGCCTATTTTGGCAGGCTACCTGGTGGCAGCTGCATGGGGAATGTACGCCTTATTTGCCCTGTTTGCGTTGCCACTGATCATCAGCGGTCTTATCGTCTATTGGTACCGGCACTAAGCTGGCACCATCAAAGGCGGTGTATAAGGCTGCCTCGTATCCTAGTGAAGAGGAAAGATGTTTAATACAAAAAAATCCCGGTAAGTTCTCACCTAGCGGGATTTTGCATTCAGGTTTACATACTTCGAAACATTGCCTGTTGCTTACTTCAAGCCAATTTAAACCATTACGCAATATCTTCGTAGGGCATTCCTACGTATTGCCGCGCAATAACCTGTTGTCCTTCATAGTGGTTTAAATAAAAGTCGAGTTCAGAGCGCATAAAGCTATCGAACGTAGCTTTTTCCATACCTCCTACTTGTCCTTCATCAAAATCATGCAGCATATTACTCAACCACCAGGAATAGCGCTCGCCATGCCAAACCCGACGCAAGGCAATTTCAGAGTATCTTTCTGGCGCTCGCTTATCGCCTTCTTGATACGCCTTGGTCAACAAGCGATACAAGGTTGCCACATCAGACGCGGCTAAATTCAATCCCTTTGCGCCAGTTGGGGGAACAATATGGGCCGCATCACCCACTAAAAATAAGTTACCCCACTGCATTGGTTCGCAGACAAAGCTGCGCAATGGCGCAATACTTTTTTCTATACTTGGCCCGGTTACCAAACGCTTAGCATAATCTTCGGGAAGGCGGCGTTTAAGTTCTTCCCAAAACGCTTCGTCACTCCAGTCCTCTACTTTGTCACTCAAAGGGACCTGTATGTAGTAGCGTGAGCGAGTAGGTGAGCGCATACTTGCTAACGCAAAACCTCTTTCCGTTTTACAGTAAATGAGTTCATCAGCTACCGGAGGCGTGTCACTCAGTAAGCCCAGCCAACCGAATGGATAGACTCTTTCGTGCTCTGTACGTTTATCCTCAGGAATAGTTTGTCTGGAAACACCATGAAACCCATCACAACCGGCAATATAATCACATTCAATGCGCATTTGCTGTCCATTATTGGTAAACGTGACATAGGGTGTATCAGTGGTGACCTCATGCAAGGCGACGTCAGAAGACTCATAGTAAGTGGTCAACCCGCTTGCTGCCCGCGCCTCCATCAGATCTCTTGTGACTTCTGTCTGTCCATAGCACATTACTGTGCTACCTCCGGTTAGCGCCTTAATATCAATATGAAACTTTTTACCGTAATAACCGATATCAAACCCGTTATGCACTTGCCCTTCGCATTTCATACGTTCGCTGACACCCGCTTCTTCCAACAAACTGACTAAACCTTGCTCTAAAATGCCTGCTCTAATACGGCCCAGTACATACTCCCCTGACACCCGTTCTACAATAATATTATCAATACCCTTTTTACTGAGTAACTGTCCCAACAACAGCCCGGAAGGGCCGCCGCCAATAATGGCAACGTGGGTTTTAATTATTTGAGGTTTGTTTGATTGCGCTTCAGCTAATTGCATTTTTATCTCCAAGGCTCTACTACTTGCTTAGATTATTGCCTTTATAAATGCACTTTATGAATTCACAAACGCGCCAACTTATTGTACTTTTTAATCATGTTAACAGGCTGTGAATGATAAGTGACTGAAACAACGGATATTCCTTTTTACGCGCTTTACGGCGAGGCCTTTGTTCGCTCCGATCCGGGACTTATTCACGTTGAGAGTATTGATTTTCGAAGTCGAGAGCTCAGCTGGAAGATTCATCCCCATCGACATGCAAAGCTAGCACAACTTATTTTTGTGCAAGAAGGCACCTGGCAAGCAGAATTGGACGATCAGACCTATTCTTTAGGTGGCAATTGGATGGTAACCATACCTCCGGGGGTGGTGCACAGTTTTCATTTTTCGCCTAACACCTCTGGCTACGTACTATCCATCGATACCGCGCTTCTTTCTGACCAACACATTCAAGAAGAACTCGGCGATGTACTTCAACAGGTATTTAAGCCTGCTGCGGTGACGTTCAAGAGCGAAGAACAATTGGTACGGTTTACGCGATTACTCTCTTTCCTGCAAGAAGAGCTGCTTATTCTAGAAACCGACCAAAAACGCTATACACTAAACTTGCTAAAACTCATTCTACTTACCGTCGCCCGCCAGATAGCAAAGAACACTGACGACAATACTCCCATGCAAAGGGAGACAAAGATCATGCTCAAGTTTAAGGCGCTTATAGAGCAGTATTATTTAGAACATCGGGGAGTAAAAGATTATGCAGAACAGCTTCATATCTCCGTATCTACCTTATCCCGTTTATGCCATCAAATGTTAGGGGAATCGCCAAAACAAGTCATTTTGCAGCGACTGCTTAACGAAGGACGCCGCAAGCTGATTTACACCCGCTACTCGGTAGAAGATATTGCGTATAGCCTAGGTTATAAAGATCCCGCTTATTTTTGCAGACAATTTAAGCAGAAAGAAGGCCTTTCGCCGGGTGATTTCAGACATAAAAACGCATTTTAAAGTTCGGCACTAATGGTTTTTAAGCGCTCGAGAAATTTGGCTTGTAACGGCGTAGGCTTCCACTGTTTTCTCAATGTGAAGCCAATAGTGCGCTCACTATGCGGTACCAAAAAGTCGCTAAAAGTAAGAATGCCCGCCTGCGCTTCCAAGGTAATTTGCTTGGCTGACAACAAGGCTAAACAATCACTTTTTAATAATAGACTGCGCACTGCGACCAACGAGCTGCATTCAATCACATTGCGCGGCGGCGTCAGACCTTCTGATTTAAACAGAGAATTAAAAATGGTTCTTGTCGGTGTGCCTTCTCGAGGCGCTATCCATTGATACTCCAGCAAAGACTTGTCCAGCGTGGGCTGGTGCAGCAGCGATTGTGCAGGGTGATCAACTCTGGCCACAATTCGCAAACTGTTGTCAAACAAACCAAACTGTTCAACATCATCGCCAGGCAGAGTTTCTCTTAATGCGCCCACGATCACGTCGAGTTGACCGTGCAATAATGCACTTAATTGCTCGTCATAAGGGCCATCAATAATGCTGATTTGCGCACTGGGGAAATCTTTTAACAGAGAGACCACCGTCTCTGGTACGAGTTCACTACGCGCCAGTGGCAAACTGCCCACTGTTAAAGTACCCGCATGAAGACCCGTGAGTTCATTGATCTCTTCTAATCCCTGATTAATTTCAGAGAAAAACAAACTGGCAAATCTCGCCAGCTGCCTGGCGCGCCATGTGGGCTCAACGCCTTTTGGGATCCGTTGGAAAAGGGCCTGTTCACAAAGGTGCTCAAGATCCTTAATGGCCTTGGCAAGCGTAGGTTGAGTAAGATTGAGTTTTACCGCGGCCGCGGTATAACTTTGCAGTTCAGCGACTGCAATCAAGGTAGTGAGCTGACGTGCACTCACTCCGCGAATAAAGCCTTTACTTTTTGTTCTGTCTTGTTCAAACAAGCTAGACGCAAAGCTATTGAGGTAGCTAAAGGCGCGTCTGACTCGCTCTAGAAACAACTCACCCGCAGCATTGGTAAACATGCCACCAGAGCTGCGCTCGAAAATTTTCTCACCAAGCACTGTCTCTAATTTATTAATAGCTTGAGTGAGCGCTGACTGGGATAAATGCACATGCTTAGATGCTTCCGTCATCGTTCCACAGCGTTTAATTTCAAGCGCACAAAGTAAATGCCTAATATTTAACAATGGAGTCACTCCAACTTATAGATTTACACCATTATAGAAAAAATTAATGGACAATAGCCATAAATTAACATTCTTTTTGCAATTCATTCTGCCATAGTTTTGCTATCTGAATGAATGAGAACGTTGTTATGGCAATTTGCGTGACCAATACACCTCGTCCTGAGCACAGTACTATTGAACAGTATCAGGGCACCGATGTGGCTACCGTACATGAAGCACAAGGTCGGAAAGGACTAATGGCGTCTTATATGCGGCCTATCTATCGCCCCTTGAGTATTGCTGGGCCTGCTGTGACCTGCCAAGTGGCACCGGGTGATAATTGGATGATCCACGTTGCGGTTGAGCAATGCCAACCAGGAGATGTACTGGTTGTGACACCTACCAGTGAATGCACTGACGGTTTTTTTGGCGATTTGTTAGCCACATCCCTTAAAGCAAGAGGTGTACGCGGGCTTATTATTGACGGTGGTGTAAGGGATATTGCCACCCTGACAGAAATGAACTTTCCTGTATGGTCTAAGGCCGTGCATGCCCAAGGCACTGTGAAAGAGACGTTATGTGATGTTAACGTACCGGTAGTTTGTGCAGGAGCAGCCGTTAGCCCGGGCGATATTGTAGTAGCAGATGATGATGGCGTGGTAGTCGTTAAGCGTCAGGAAGCCAAAGACGTCCTGACTCACATAGCCAAGCGTTTGGCAAATGAAGAGTCCAAACGACAACGCCTGGCAGCGGGTGAACTGGGACTGGATATTTACAATATGCGTGAGCGTCTTGCTGAAAAGGGGCTAATGTACGTGAAGTACGATGAAGGCAGCCATTCATGATACCCATTCGTGCAAGCTTAATGCGCGGGGGCACATCTAAAGGGTTATTTTTCCTTGCCGAGGACCTACCGCAAGACAGTGCTGCCCGAGACGCAATACTTCTCGCCGCGATGGGCTCCCCCGATGAGCGGCAAATTGATGGTGTTGGTGGCGCGCATCCACTTACCAGTAAAGTGGCCATTGTCGCACCTTCTACCCGTGAAGACGCAGATATTGATTACTTATTTCTTCAAGTTGCCGTCGACAAAGCAGTGGTCTCTGATAGCCAAAACTGTGGGAATCTTTTAGCGGGTGTTGGCCCTTTTGCTATTGAGCAAGGGTTGGTCGTACCCAGTGACAACTACACTGATGTGCGTATTCATATGGTCAATACAGGTACATTGGCAACAGCCCGTGTCCAAACACCTGAAGGTAAAGTGAACTATGAGGGTGACGCTGTCATTGATGGCGTGCCGGGTAGCGCAGCGCCTGTCTATATCGATTTCCTCGACGTAGCTGGTTCTTCTTGCGGTCACCTTTTTCCCACCGGCTCCACTGTCGATTGTATCGATAACACCGCACTGACGTGTATCGACAATGGTATGCCTGTGGTCATTTTACGGGCGCGGGACTTTGGTCTGACAGGACAAGAGTCACCCCAAGCGCTCGAAAACAATAACGAGTTAAAAGCTAAGTTAGAGTCCATCCGACTTAAAGCGGGTGCGCTAATGGGACTGGGTGATGTGAGTAAAAAAACCGTTCCCAAGATGACCTTAGTTTCTGCGCCGGTTAAAGGGGGTGCAATTAACACCCGCACGTTTATCCCCCACCGCGTACATGAGGCTATTGGGGTGCTAGGGTCAGTGAGTGTGGCCACTGCATGTGTGGTAGATGGCACCCTTGCCAATGCGTATTTTGAACAAGCGAAACAATTACCCGACAGCACTGTGTGTCAGTTAGCTGTCGAACATCCAAGCGGGGCATTTTCGGTAGAAATGGATGTCAGGGGCAGAAGCGCAATAGCCAGTTTCTGTGTCAACCGTGCTGCCATATTGAGGACCACCCGCCTGCTTATGCGCGGTGAGGTGATGATTCCCACCAATGCATCACAAAACAGTGATATTTAAGCCTATGAGAGTAAGTACATGATCATCGATTGTCACGGCCATTACACGACGGCACCTGAAGCGTTGCAATTATTTAGAAAGGCGCAACTGGAAGCGTTTGAAGCGGGCAAGGCATTGCCCGAAGTCCCTTCGATCAGCGATGACGAAATTAGAGAAAGTATCGAGAAAAATCAGCTAAAGCTCTTGTTAGAGCGAGGCTCGGATATGACAATATTTTCTCCTCGTGCTTCAGCAATGGCGCATCATATCGGTGACGAACGGGTATCCAAACAGTGGACGTCAGCGTGTAACGACTTGATTAAACGCGTGGTCGATCTTTACCCCCAACACTTTATTGGCGTTTGCCAATTACCTCAATCCCCCGGCGTTTCAATAAAAAATTCGGTGGCTGAGCTTGAGCGCTGTATTAATGACTTGGGCTTTGTGGGCTGTAACCTTAATCCAGACCCCTCAGGAGGCCACTGGACGTCACAGCCACTAACCGACAAAAGTTGGTATCCTTTCTATGAAAAGATGGTGGAATTAGATGTACCGGCAATGATCCATGTATCCGGTTCATGCAATCCCAATTTTCACGCCACTGGTGCCCACTATATGAATGCGGACACCACCGCTTTCATGCAATTTCTAGAGGGCGACTTATTTAAAGACTTTCCTGAGTTGCGTTTTATTATTCCTCACGGAGGTGGCGCCGTTCCCTATCACTGGGGTCGCTATAGAGGGTTAGCTGATATGCTCAAACAACCCCCGCTGAGTGAGCACGTGATGAAAAATGTGTACTTTGACACCTGTGTCTATCACCAACCAGGAATTGACTTATTATTTGATGTCATTGACATCAAGAACATTCTATTTGGTTCTGAAATGATTGGCGCGGTAAGAGGAATAGACCCCCAGACAGGGCATTACTTTGATGATACAAAACGCTATATTGATGCCTTAGCCATATCTGATGAGGATAAAGCCAAGGTGTTTTCCGGCAATGCCAGAGTGGTTTACCCCCGTTTAGATACCAAACTCAAGGAGATGGGAAAGTGAGTCAGTTTACACCCGATGCAGATTGGTTGCACTGGCACTTATCGCCATCAAAACCGGCTTTTAAGGTTCCCGAAGGCGCCGTTGATGCGCACTGCCATGTGTTTGGGCCTGCGGCTCAATTTCCCTTTGCACCGGAAAGAAAATACACCCCCTGTGATGCTTCAAAACACCAACTCTGGGCGTTGCGAGACCATCTTGGTTTCAGCCGTAACGTTATTGTACAGGCTACCTGTCACGGCGCAGACAACCGCGCGATGGTAGACGCATTAGCGTCCTCACAGGGTCTAGCGCGTGGCGTGGCAACGGTGAAGGCGACAATTAGCGATGATGAACTCCATGCCCTGCATAACGCAGGTGTAAGAGGGGTAAGATTTAATTTCGTCAAGCGATTGGTGGATGCCTTGCCCTTTGATGAACTTAATACCATTGCCACGCGGATCAAAAAATTGGGATGGCATATAGTGATTTATTTTGAATCACAGGATCTTCCCGATTTATATGACTTTTTTACGGCATTGCCCACAACAGTGGTGGTGGATCACATGGGGCGGCCTGATGTTACCAAACCCGTTGATGGCCCTGAATTTGCGTTGTTTTTAAAGTTGCTGGAAGAAAATGAACACTTTTGGTCAAAAGTGAGTTGTCCTGAGCGACTTTCCGTAGCAGGCCCCAACAACCATTACGCCGATGTTATTCCCTTTGCGAAAATGGTGGTTGAGCGCTTCCCTGAACGCGTGTTGTGGGGTACAGATTGGCCTCACCCCAATTTGAAGAGCCATATGCCAGATGATGGAGCGTTAGTGGACATGATCCCAAAAATCGCGCCCACCGCTGAACTGCAAAGAAAATTACTCATCGACAACCCCATGCGCCTGTATTGGGCTGACTAGGCGAATATTGGTTGAAAGAACAGGAGAAGATTATGAAAGCGATAATAGTAGGACCTGGCGCCTTCGGTATCAAACACTTAGACGGTTTAAAAAACATTGACGGTGTTGAAGTAACGGGACTTGTCGGTCCCTCTTTAGAAAAAACACAGGCCGTAGCGAAAGAATATGGGATCCCCAATGTATACACTGAACTTAGCGACGCATTAACCAGCGACGCTGACGCGGTGATTTTGTGTACCCCTACTCAAATGCACGCAGCACAGGCTATTCAATGCATGGAAGCCGGTAAGCATGTGCAAGTTGAAATCCCACTGGCAGATAGCTGGGAAGATGCCCAAGCGGTCGTTGATACCCAAAAACGTACCGGTATGATTTGCATGGTGGGTCATACCCGACGCTTTAACCCATCACATCAATGGGTGCATAATCGCATTACTCAAGGAGAATTATCCATTCAGCAGATGGATGTTCAGACCTACTTTTTCCGTCGCAAGAACATTAATGCGAAGGGCGAACCACGGACCTGGACTGATCACTTATTGTGGCATCATGCTGCACACACCGTTGACTTATTTGCCTATCAAGCGGGTTCCCCCATTGTCAAAGCAAACGCTATTCAGGGTCCTATTCATTCTGAGCTGGGAATTGCGATGGATATGTCTATTCAATTACTGGCTCAAAATGGCGCTATCTGTACCTTGTCGCTGTCGTTTAATAATGATGGACCACTGGGTACCTTCTTTAGGTATATCTGCGATAACGGAACCTATATTGCGCGATACGACGATTTAGTTGACGGAAAAGAAACGCCTATTGATGTATCCAAGGTTGATGTCTCTATGAACGGTATTGAATTACAGGACAGAGAGTTTTTTGCTGCCATTAGTGAAAACCGAGAGCCCAATTCAAGTGTTCACAGTGTACTTAACTGCTACAAAGTACTTCATGACTTATCGCAGCAGCTGCCTGCATAAACGCATAGGGATATCATGAAAACGCGACTACTTGCAGGTAAGCACATAAGCGAGATAGGCATGGGCTGTATGAATGTCAGCCATGCCTATTCGGGCAAGCTCAATGAAAAAGACGCGATTGCACTCCTGCGCAGCGCTTTTGACCTCGGTATCAACCACTTTGATACGGCCGCGTTGTACGGGTTTGGTGAAAACGAAAAAATTGTCGGCAATGCCATAAAGCCTTTTCGCGATAAAGTTTTTCTTGCCAGTAAATGCGGTATGACAGGGGTAGACGGTAAACGGGTCATTGATGGACGACCCGAAACACTCAATAAAACCCTTGATTCAGCACTTCAAAGCATGCAAACCGATTTTATCGATCTTTATTATTTGCATAGGATCGACGCCAATATTCCTGTTGAGGAGAGTATTGACGCTTTATCTAAAGCCGTTGCAGCGGGAAAAATAGGGGCAATTGGGCTTAGCGAAGTCAGTGCTGCCACGTTAGCGCGGGCTCATGCTGTACACCCTATTGCGGCAGTGCAAACCGAGTATTCACTATGGACTCGCAATGCTGAAATTGCCGTACTGGATGCATGTAAAATGCGCGGTATTGCCTTTGTGGGTTTCAGTCCTTTGGCTCGTGGTTTTCTTTGCGATACGTTTGCCACCACTGATGAATTGGATGCCGGCGATATCAGGCGGGGAATGCCACGTTTCCAAGGTGAGAACTGGCAACATAACAGGCAGCTATATACACAATTTAGCCTTTTGGCAAAACAAGCGGGCTGTACACCAGCTCAGCTAGCGATAAAGTGGGTACTCACCCAAGGTGACTTCATTCACGCATTACCTGGTACGCGTTTACTTTCCCATTTAAAGGAAAACGTAGCGGCATCATCGCTGGTACTACCCAATGATATTTTGGAAAAAGCTAGTAGCTTAATTAACTATAACACCGTTATGGGGCCGCGTTATCCACCGCTTGCACAATCAGATATTGATACAGAAGAATTTGCATAAAATCTGAGTGACTGGTCAGTCTCGTGGTAACCTGCCCCTTTTGATCTTTGTGGTAATTTATGTGGAGCATTGCCCTTGTAGGTTTAGTCGTCAGCAGAATTAGTGCCACACTCATCAGTGCAATTCTTTCTGTGGCGATAGGATGGCACCTCTATCAAGCGACCGGAAATGCGTTTGACCTGGCACTGGTTGGCCTGGTTCAGATAGTACCCATTATTGTCTTTACCATTCCAGCTGGCTGGGTAGCCGACCACGTACCGCGGCGCACCGTATTACAACTTACTTCACTGTTACAGCTTGGGGTGATCATTGCCATTGCATTGATCATGTCCGCTGAGCAACTTCACACCTGGCAACTGTTTATTGCCTTAGGCTTCCTTGGCACCAGTCGTGCGTTTTTCGCCCCGGCAATTCAATCTGTATTACCCCATATAGTACCTGCAAATCAAATGAACCGCGCAGTGGCGCTGATAAGCTTGGTGTGGAATATAGCGCTTACCGTTGGACCATTTATCGCTGGCGCTCTGCTAGTGTGGTTAGATCATTCTCTATATTGGTCATTGCTCATTTTAAGTGTGATTACACTGACTGGCTTTTATTTACTTCCTTCTATTAACGTTAATACGGGGCGTCAACTAAATATCGATGAGCTTTTGGGTGGCATTAGATATTTAAAGAAAAATCGAACCGTGTTGGGCGCCATTTCAGTTGATATGGCCATAGTGTTAGCAGGCAGTGTCACCGCTATTCTACCTATATTTGTCAGTGATGTATTACACAGCGGGCCAGAAACACTGGGATTACTTAGAGCTATGCCTGCCCTAGGTGCAACAATTGTGGGGACACTGCTGACCAAGCGTAAAAGAAATATCACCAATAATGGCAAGGTGCTATATCTGGCTCTTACCGTTTTCTCCCTGTCGATTTTAGCCTTTGCCTTTGCTCATACAACATGGCTTGCTGCTTTAGCACTATTGATATACGGCGGCGCAGACATGTTTAGCGTGGTGATCCGCGGGACGATTGTGCAACTGCTCACTCCCGATCTACTCAGAGGGCGCGTAAGTGCAGTTAATGCGCTGTTTATTGCCTGTTCCAATGACTTAGGTGATTTTCGAGCGGGGGCAGCTAGCGCGCTTGTGGGAACAGTATACGGCGCAGCAATCGGCGGCGTAATGGCGTTAGGTATAGTAGCGATGAGTGCGAGGATGTTTCCTACCCTTCGACATCTAAAAGAAGTGAAACCGCCAGAAAACTAGTTGACGCATAAATGAACTACGAGTATCCGGCTGGCATATAACCAGCCGCTACTATTCTAGTCTTTTGTGTTGTCTAACACTAAACAACCCGCCCCAGTATTGGAAATAGGCGCGTGATAATGCTTATGAATTACAGCGGCATCGTCTTTTAACGCGCCACGCATCACCAGCCACATGATAGTTTCAATACCTTCTGTGCCCGTTAGATCCATAATTTCACTGTTGCTGAACTGGGTCATCCATTCTGGATCCGTGGCGATTTTGTCCATACATTCTAGGTCAAAATCTACATTGATAATTCCAGCGCGTTCCCCTTGCAGTTGGTGCGACATTCCTCCGGTCCCAAAGATCACCACACGCAAATCTTCAGGATACGATTCTATCGCTTTACCCAGCGCGCGACCTAATTTAAGACAACGTGCAGCGGTAGGTACAGGGTGCTGGACCGTATTGACGGCAAGTGGAATAGTTTGCACAGGCCACTTTTCAAGATCGCCATATAACGCACGCATGGGATTTACAAAGCCATGATCCACTTTCATTTCCTGGCAAGTACAAATATCAAATTCCTGCTCTACTAGCGATTCGGCTAAGTGCCAAGAAAAAGCAGCATTGCCAGTAAACGGCGGTGTTATATGATTCAACCCCCAGCCTTCATCAGCGTTTTCGTAGGTATCTGCACAGCCCAGCGCAAAGGTAGGCACTTTATCTAAAAAGAAATTAAGCCCGTGGTCGTTATATACAATAATCACAACATCTGGATTTGCTTCTTTTAGCCAGGCCTTGGCGGGTTCATAGCCATCAAAAAAACGCTTCCAATACGGCTCCTGCGTAAGCTCCTGGGAAATTGCATTACCTACAGCAGGTATATGTGACGTGGTGATCCCACCGATAATTTTAGCCATTCCAATAATCTCCTCGCTTTGCAATTTTCTCCGACAGCCCTTCCCCTTTTTTAAGCAGATTTTCGATGAAGGCTTCTGTAGTGATCCCCTGAAATTGGGCGCCAGCATCCTGTACACTCACTCCGCGAGGTACAGCCATTTTTGCCAGATAGTAAATATTCGCGCCTGAGCGGATCAGTTTAAGGAAGTCATTGTTTACCACTGCTTCTTTGTACTCGCCTTGTACATCAAACTTGTCGCAATAAGCCGCCGGATCGGCGTCCAGTTCTTTTCGATTTGCGTCATCATTTAGCGAATACAATAACTTATTGATGGCATAGGCAGGATGTGCGCGTTTTCCATCAAACACGTACGTACCAGGTATGTCATCGTAATCTTTCTTTTGCCAGTTCATTAACGGTCTCCTGTGAAAACGTTAATTGCATTATAAGAAGAAAAAGAGCAGTATTAATGGAAATAACATGGCAATAATTGTATATAACAAAGATTTTTAAAAGAATGCTTACATCTAAACGATTAATGCAAATAGATAAGGATGTGACCTTTAACGTCATTCCCTCTTTTTTGTATTGCGAAGCACTTGATGTAAGAAGTGAGCAACACGATTGGAAAATTAAGCCTCACCGGCACGTTAGCCTTTTTCAAATTTTTGTCGTCACCTCTGGCGGGGGAACCGTACAGCTGGATGACGAAATGCACAGCATTGTTGCTCCCGCCGTCGTCTACATTCCAAACAACGTGGTACATGGGTTTACATGGCAAGTAAATTCAAAAGGTTATGTATTGTCAGTGACCTCTGCAGTGATAGGACAACTGGTCAATCAGAAAGATCTTTCAGGACTGGCTAACCGCCCGTTTACCACTCAAGTCAGTGATAGTCGGCTTGCCGATATAGAGCGTTTGTGTCGCGATATTCAGCAAGAAGAGAAATCCGCTGATCGATACAGCGATATGATGCTATTGGCGATTGTACAACGCCTGCTAGTCTGGATATTTCGCAATGTGCCAGTGCGCAGTGCCCATCAATATTTGACTAAACCTGAAAAGAAACTTGCCCAATTTAAATCACTAATTGCAACCCACGGTTACGAGCATCACCTGGTCGGCTGGTATGCCAATCAAATTGGCGTAAGTGGCGCCCACTTGAATCAAATCTGCAAGACCCACGAAAAAAAGAGCGCGCTATCTTTAATTCACGAGTTTTTGCTCGACGAGGCTAAACGCTATCTCATTTTTGCCGATCTGCGCATTTCGGCACTCGCCGATAGGCTAGGCTTTAACGACCCAGCCCATTTCACAAAATTCTTTAAAAACCTCACTGGTGAAACACCCAAAGACTACCGACGAAGATTTAGGTAAGCACTTTGAATGACTGTCTCGCCTAACCAAAAATACGTTCCCACCAGCTCTTTTCTTTCTTGTCGCTTTTCTTTTTAACCGGTCTACCGTTACAGTCTTGTTGTGCTGGCGGCAACACGTCTAAAATAGCAGGAACACTTAAGCTACCCGCACAACCAGCCACCACTACCGCGCCGGTTTTTGTGTCAAAGTGAGCAATCCCCAGTCCTTTCGGAAATCGACGAGATAAGGATTTAGGCGACTGAGATTTCATGTAATTGATAAAGACGGGCAATGCGCCACCTGCACCGGTCAAATTCACCGACTGATTGTCGTCATTACCAACCCATACAGTCACCACATTATTGCGATCAAATCCGCTAAACCAACTGTCGCGATAATCATCGGTAGTGCCCGTTTTTCCTGCCATGTTCACATTGCCAAAATTGGCGCCAATGCGCTTGGCTGTGCCCTCAGTGGTCACTTTATATAAAGCATAATTAATCAGGTATGTGGCGGCTTCGTCTGTGCGTTGAGAGAAAAACTCTGCTTTCTGCCACAGCAGCGCATTGTCAGCAGTGACTACCGAGGTCACCGTATGAAGTGGGATGTAACGACCATCATTGGACAAAGTTTGATACATTTGGTTAGTGTCAAACGGAGTTAACTCAAATGCGCCTAGTGTTAATGAGGGGACTTTCTCGATGGGCGTCGTTACCCCTAAACGCGCGATGGTATCAGCAAGTGCGTCCAAGCCCACTTGCATACCTAAATTAACGGTGGGAATATTCAAAGACTCTGTCAGCCCCTGTAACAAGGGCACTTGACCACGAAACGTTTTATCGTAATTTTGTGGTGTCCACTGCTGTCCGTTTTTACTCTTAAGTGTAATGGGTTCGTCTTTAAGCGGCGTGGCTAAATTAAATTCTGTAGGATCTTCAAGTGCCGTCAAGTATACAGCGGGCTTGATAAGCGAGCCGATAGGACGTTTAGCATCTAATGCGCGATTAAAGCCCTTAAAGGCGTAATCTCTTCCACCTACTATAGCGCGCACCTCACCTCTCGCACTTTCAGTAACCACCATTGCCCCCTGAAGCGCCGCTTTTCTGTCTTTTTGCAGACCATTTAGTGTATTTGCCAACGCTGTTTCTGCACGACGCTGCGCCACGATATCAAGTGTAGTGAAAACCTTTACACCTGAGTCGCGTAGACTGGGCTCGGCCAGTATTTCATCAAGCTCACGCCGAACCTGTTCCATAAACGCCGGGTGTTTGCCGCTTGCGAGGCTTGCACCGCTTGCCAACCCAAGAGGCATATTTACATAGCGCTCGTATTGCTCTCGATTAATTTCATTCTCGTCGAACAACATGCGCAGCACCAGATCCCGTCTCTCTTTTGTACGCGTTGCAAATTTTCGCGGATTGTAAAAAGAAGGTCCTTTGATAATTGCCACGAGCGTGGCGATTTCAGGTGGGCTTAATTCGTTTGCCGGGCGGTCAAAGTAAAAGTAGCTAGCTAGACCGAAACCATGAACTGCCATACTCCCGTTTTGCCCTAGGAAGACCTCATTCATATAAGCCTCAATAATTTCAGACTTACTGTAACGGGCATCAATAATAACTGCCATGAGCGCTTCTTTGGCCTTTCGCACAATGGAGCGCTCACGGGTTAAAAACATATTCTTAACCAATTGCTGAGTCAGGGTACTCCCCCCTTGGACTGTGCGACCTGCGGCAATATTGGCCATCAGCGCCCGTAAAATAGAAAGCGGCGCAACACCGTGGTGGTTATAAAAGTTTCTGTCTTCGACTAACGTCAACGCTTTAGGCAATAAATCGGGGATGGTATCCAGCGTAACTAACATACGATCTTCATGTGACCCACTGGTCATCCGTGTCACTAACCAAGGCTCTAGCTTTACTGTTCCAAACGGCCGGTCTTGAGATTTGTCATAAATTTCACCAATTCGTGCGCCATTCCAAGTAATGACAAGGTGTCTAAGTGGCTCTGCCCCCTCTGGAAATTGAAATGCACGGCGTTGTATATTCAACACGCGATTTTGATAACTATATTCACCACTGTTATTGGCAAATGCTACTTTGCGATACCCAAGTAAATTCAGTTCATCAATCACTTCCTGAGGCGTAATTTCTTCCCCTTTACTTATCTCAAGCGGCCTGGCAAATATTTGTGCAGGCACTTCCCACTTATTGCCAGAGAACGCATGCTTGATCTGGGCATCCAAGTAAAATGCATAAGCGCCAATAAGCACAAATCCAATGAGGCACAAACGCCAAAACAGCTTCATAAACCATTTGCGCTTACCGCCCTCTTTTTTAGAAGGTGTCGATTTAGTAGATTTAGTCTTAGCGGAAGAAGAATCTTTAGATAATTTTTTTGCCACGAGAAAACGCCATGAAGAACATAAGAATGAATACGCACTACTTGCAATGAAATCTGATAAAAGTGCCTTATACGTGCCAACATTACCACTGGGACAGATTTGCAACAACTCTTAAGCGGTAAGTGCCTACACAAACCATATTTCTAGATAAGAAGCGACGTTATGTCACTTATCTCAATATAGGTTTGTATTAATCAATGAATTTTACTCGCGTTTAATAGTCACAATGCGATAGCATGCAAATGGTTACTTTTTTTGGTGTGCCTATTTTTTACTGCTTTACACCTATCGATGAGCAGGGCGATTGATCCCAGTAACCCTATCAGTAATACAGGAATATACTATGCGTTTAGCTTCTTTTCGGTCTTCTCTTTTGTCCCGGCTTTCACTTAATCCCTTTACTCTAGGTGCGTCATTATCCCTGCTTGCGGGAAGTGTTTTCGCTAATCCCGTATTGGCCAATGATACGTTCGCACAATGCACCGCACATCTCGCGGACAAAGCTAAACAAGAAGGTGTCAGTCAAGCCACTATCGATCACATTTTCCCCCACCTTGTTCATCAAGATAGAGTGATTGAGCTCGACAGAAGCCAACCTGAGTTCGTACAAACCTTTCCCGGCTACTTTAGTAAAAGGGTGACAGACTGGCGTACCGACAAAGGGAAGGCCATGTATGCCAAACACAAAGATTTACTGCACAAGCTTAGTAACACCTATGGGGTGCCTCCCCACTACCTTCTTGCCTTTTGGGGTTTAGAGACTAATTTTGGTAGCTACAAGGGTAAGATGCCTGTACTCGATTCATTGGCCACACTCGCATGTGATAAGCGACGCAGTACCTACTTTACTCAAGAGTTTTTAGTTGCCGTGAAATTACTCGAGCGAGAAAAACTTACCCGTCAAGAGATGATTGGCTCGTGGGCCGGTGCAATGGGTCATACTCAATTTATGCCATCAGCCTATACCCACTATGCTATCGATGGTGACGGTGATGGCCAGGTTAACCTATGGGCGAGTGAAGAAGACGCACTGTCATCCGCGGCTAACTTTTTGGCCAATTTAGGCTGGGAGCGCGGTTTTCGCTGGGGTCGAGAAGTCCAACTACCAGCAGATTTCAATTATCAGGAATCTGGCTACAAAAATCGCCAACCCTTAACACAGTGGAATAAACAAGGGCTCAAAAAGGCCAATGGTGATTCACTCGGTGACGGTGAAACACAGGCTTATGTGATTGTGCCAGCCGGTCACGAAGGCCCTGCGTTTATCGCATATCACAATTTTCGCGTGATCATGCGTTGGAATAACTCTGAGTTTTATGCCATTGCTGTGGGCGTGCTTGCAGATCGCATCGCGGGCGCATCAGGCATTAAAGCCCCACTTCCAGACTTACCCGCATACAGTCGCAAAGATATCATTGCACTTCAAAGCAAACTCAACGAACTTGGCTTCGATGTGGGTAAGCCAGATGGAATTATTGGTCCGGCCACCCGCGAAGGCATTCGAAATTATCAAATTGCCAACAACATGATTGCCGATGGCTTTCCGGGCCTTGAAGTCATGGCCGCACTGGATGTGAATTTAGAAAAAGACAAAGCGTAACAGCTCCCTCTAGAGCCTGATGAGTCATGCTGTGCTTTGTTGTACTGGTTAAACAAAACAGGTAGATGAAGAACCCGTAGTTCTAGCATTACATGTGTTTTTTCGTCTTACTGGTGGGTAGCGCATTGGCCGGATCATCCGGCCAAAAGTGAATCGCAGTAATCCAACCACCCACCTGTTGACAACTACATTTATCAATATAAATCATAGTATTGGAATAATTTAAAAATTAACCTGTTGACAAGAAATAATATTCCAATCTGTTGACAGATGTTGAATCAAACCATCTCACCGTTGATTTTTATCCTTAATAGATCGCCCAGCTAATTCTTTAAGTGGCTCTGTCGGCCAACGATGTTTAGGGTAGTTGGAACGCATTTCTTTTGCGACATCAAAGTATGAAGAACTCCAAAACTGGCCAATGTCGCTGGTAATCTGAATTGGACGTCTCGCTGGTGATAGCAACTCAAATCTGAGGTTTACTTTACCCGCTAGCTTTGGTGAATTCAGTTCCCCAAACATCTCCTGAAGAATGATTGATACCGTTGGTCCTTGAGAAGAATCGTAATCGATTTTGATCCTCTTACCACTGGGCGCTTGGTAAAATTCAGGTGCCTCATTGTCGAGCTTAGACGACTCATCCCAAGAAACCACTGACTTAATTAGCGGAAAAATATCTACACTCTTCAAGTCCTGTAGCTTTTTGACTTTACCTATGTATGGAAGAAGCCATTCATCGGCTTTGTCGAAGATGCTTTGCTTTGTGAATGTAGGAAAATCTTCGTCTACACTACCTAACCAAATCAGCCGCTTGGTCCATGATTCACAGATATCTGTCCAGTTAAGTAGGGATTCCCCCTTTGTTTTAAGCTGTTCGTGAATAGTATCAGCGACGAAGGAACTATCAGCTTCCCCTTTTTCAAGCATCTCCAGTTTAATGCTTTGGTAGTTGAGTGTACGCTCGCTAAAAAACCTTCCGGTATCAGCCTCAAATACATTTCTCTGAACAACTTTAAAGGATGTTTCAAAAACCGATTTTAGCGTGCTCATGTCGATGGGTATGGCACTAAAAACAAGTCCTTCCCTATCTCTAAGATCGCAATTCGTAACAACAAGCAATCGGTATCTACAAAGTGGGTCATGTTCCCGGAGGCTCACTCCTTTGCCATTGGCTAATTGGTATCGGTTCGAGTTCTTTGATCTCTGGATGGCCAGTCTCTCTGGAAACGCAAAGAGTACAAGGCAAGCAATCACGGCCATTTGGTCAAGTTGTGCATCAAGAGCATCCTTAACTTCACAAAAGGTCATTCTCCCTACCTTCTGCCTCAAAGTCCGTTCAAGCTCTTTGGCGGCCTTAACAGAAGACATACTGACATTGGACCCCAGACCTTTGAGTTCTGAAAGCGACTGCTCCATCAAATTGTACCGAAGCATCAAATCAACAGAGTCACTTGATATCAATAAATCCCTTTCGGAAAGAATGGCTGCTAAGCGGCACGCAATATCTCTGTGTTCTTGTGTTCTGGTCACCGCTATCATTTTTGCGAGCCTGACCGGAAGGCCAAGCTCGGAGACTTCTTTACCGAGGTTTGTAATAGTGCCTGTCGCGGAAAACAAATCGAGAGACTTCAGTAGATCCACTGCTGAATCGAAATGCGCTTTTGGAGGTTCTGTTATCCAATCAATTTCACTAAAATTTGGATTTCCCCATTTCGCCAATTGAACAACAACGTCTGTTAAATCGGCATTTAGGATAGCTGCCGAATGGTACTTTTCAAAAGAAGTACTTTCGCTTTCGCTCCATAATCGGATGCATTTTCCTTCCTGAACCCTGCCCGCACGGCCCTTACGTTGCTCAGCGGATGCCAGAGAAATCTTCTTGGTTACCAAACGGCTCATGCCAGAGTTTGGGTCATATACAAGCGCTCTTTCTAAGCCAGAATCAACTACTCCTGTGATGCTTGGAATTGTAAGGCTGGTTTCAGCAATATTCGTGGAAAAGACGACTTTGCGCTTACCCGATGGCGAGTTCTGAAGGACCAGTTGCTGGTCCTTCAGGGGTAAAGATCCATGCAAAGCTAATACTTCTATCTTATTCAAATCCAAACTGTCTTTTGCCACATCAACACATTTATTTATATCTCTGATACCCGGCAAGAACACCAATACATCACCCGTTGTTTGGCCAATGAGCGTTCTCACCGCAGATACTGCAACTGACTCCAAAGGCTTGCGTTTAAAACCCTGATATTCAAGGTCTACAGGGAACGCCCTCCCTTTGACCGAAATGGTTTGAGTGTTTTGCAAATAGCTTTCTAACATGCCTGCATCTATCGTTGCTGACATAACAAAAAGTATCAGATCATCGCGCAGGCTTTCCTGTACTTCTTTAGCAAGCATTAATGAGAGGTCAGCATGAAGTGAACGTTCGTGGAATTCGTCAAAAATGATCAGGCCTATCCCGCTAAGTTCAGGATCACTCTGGATCATCTGGGTTAAGACGCCTTCTGTAACGATCTCTAGTTTTGTATTCGCGCTAACGTTGGTCTCACTCCGTATCCGGTAGCCAACGGTCTGACCAACATCTTCACCGAGCGACTTTGCTAAGAAATACGCTATTGATTTTGCAGCTACCCTTCTTGGCTGCAACATGATGATTTTCTTCTCATCAAAGATATTTTCTTTGATTATCTCAAGTGGCACTACAGTTGATTTACCTGCGCCGGGTTCTGCTTGAAGAATTACGTTTTGGCCATTTCTCAAGGCAACATTGATACGTTCTACTACTTCGAAAATTGGCAGGTTATGAATGTTCACGGGGCAACAATAGATGGGGAAAAATTAGTAAAATGAGTGTCTATTCTACACATTTTGATCTGACAGATCTTTTTTAAAAGGGCGGTAATTAGTTCATGTCTGAAATTTGAGCTAATGACGATTATATAACCCATCAAGCTGAGGAAGAGAGAGGAAGTACGACGGCTGCGCATTGCTAATTTTCCCTGCGCTATTTTGCCGCAACGCAGTCTGTACCAAGATGCATAGTTTCTCAGCTCTTGTAATTCCAACATAGTGTAGGTTGGTTTCCTGTTCAAGGTCAGGATATATAGGATTGTTGTAATCCCTTGAAAATTCGCGATATGGAAACACCCACTCCTCTAGCCCGAAATGGATAACTACATCAAACTCCAGCCCCTTAGACTTGTGTAATGTCATTACCTGAACTTCGCCTTCGTTCTCTGGGCGAAACATCTTCAGGATGGATTCTGATGTTTGAATTGTCTTCGTCGCTTCAATAGTTTCTACTTTAACTGGCAAACCAATCTCGCCAGCTAACAACAGAGCTGTTTCTAAAAACTCTTCATCACTTTTTTGTCGAATAGACTTTATGAATTGGAGTACAACACTTTGCTCTTTGCCACTCAGAAAATACCTGACTGAAATCGAGTCCAAAACAGTTTGGGCGGATTGTATTGCACCATGTTTATAACTTAATAACTCTGAAAATAAATCGGAGCAATCAGCGCCGATGTCGTCTAGAGGGGTGTCTGACACTAGCCTGTAGTCACATGTAAGACCTTCGCAAACGCTATTCAAAACCCTCGCAGTTCTGGCCAAAATTGCAACTTTAGAAGGCCCTGCAATTTTCTCTTCTCGAACCCACCTCATAATCCATTCTGAAACCTTGTTTGCAGCGTCAAAAGGCAATCCGTCCAATACATAACGTGCCACCCTAATATTGTCTGTATCCAATAGATCGCAATCAGGATCTAATAGGCGATTTGCATAGTTTGTAATAGATGGATGACAACGATGATTCTTGTCTAGATGAATGTGCTTGAAATCCGGCGACTTAATAAGGCTGTCTAAAAGTTCTGGACGGCTACCTCGAAAGCGAAAAATTGATTGATCAGTATCACCCACTGCTGTGGCTACTAAACCAAGATCCTTCAGTGTCAAAAACAGTCCATGCTGTGCTAACGAGCTATCTTGATACTCATCCATAAAAACATGAGTATATTTGGCAGAAATATAATTCTGCGCAGCAACTGACTCCCTAAGAATAAACACAGCAAGCGCAGAAAAAGAGGACATCCACAGCGTGTTTTGCAAATATAACTGTTTGAACCCAACATCATTATCCAGCTCTTGGATATTCGGTGAATTATATTTTCTCTCAAACAGTGCGGCTTGATCATCGCTGAGCCTTTTAACTACTGCGCATTTTTTAGAGTTACTTCCCCAAAGCCTCGAAAGAAAAGGAACAATCAACTCCTGATAACAAAAGCTATCTATGGTTCCAAAGAAGCTGCTCTTTAAATCTTTTGCGTTTGAACTACACCGCTTTTTCAACTCTGCACTAGCTTTCTTTGTAAAAGTTATTCCGATAACGCCTTGATACTTATGATTCAAAGTCAAAACATCACTAATTTTTTCTGACATAACGGTAGTTTTTCCGCTACCGGGACATGCTGTTACAACCAGTGAATCAGGATACGCAATTGCCTGCTTTTGCTGTTCTGTTGGGTTAAAAGGCATCAGTCTATCGCTACCAGTTCCACAAGCGCGAGAAGTGGTTTGGCTAACTGACCTCCAGATATACCTTTCAAGTCTTGAGAAATGTCTTTCAAAAGCTCTCTCATATGAAGTGCTTTTTTATCCTGAAGATGCTTAATCGCAGATTCATCTGTTTTCTTCCCAAGCGCTGTTAATACTTTTTTCCCCAGTTCTTCTACTAAATCAGTTTCCAGATCGATTCGTGCCAAGAAAATGTCATCTTGCTCTACGTGTTCCGCTACTTCCTGCCACAAACCGTTCTCTAAAGTATCCTTTGCTATAACTTCTTTGTCTGAGTGTTCTTCCGGGTCGTCCCCCATAATTGCCAAGCACCGATTCATCCCCGCGTACTGCCATTCGTTCTTGTTGGGAACTTTTGAAACATCATTATCGGTTCTCAATACCCACGGTATTTCTAAAGCATCCAAAATTTTCACATAAACTTTGAAAGAAATGCCGTTTACACAAAGAATGGACAGGTTCAGGTAATCCAAATCTATGTCAAGTGATTTAGCAAGAGCATGGTAGAGCAATTCTTCTGAAGGACCTTCAACCAACAATACGCCACTCGAAAAAAATGCTTCCGCCGGAATGATGCTCATGCGATAACTCATATCTTCAAACCCCTGCTCAATGCAATCTGAGCAACCACCACTGGCAGCAACCGTTGAGTTATCCTTACTTAGCAATCTGATAATTGAGTCAGGCTTAAAGTTTGCTGCTATTCGAGGGGAATGGGTCGATATTATCGTTTGACCCGGCAGTTCATTGATCAAGTAGTTGGTCATTCGACCTTGCTGATGAGGATGTAAGTGCGCTTCGGGTTCTTCTACCACGTAAAAGACTACTTCGTGGTCTACAGCATGCTCCCTTGTGCTCTTCGCTTTCCAAAGAGCTAATAATATCTGATTATTTCTGCCGTCTCCTCCAAGGGTCACGGAGGAGCCATCAGTACTCGCTCCTAACTTCAACCTATCGACAAAATCACTCACCTGTATGGCACCTGTATCCAATTGCACATTGTAATTGAGGTGTTGATTGGATAGCTTTTTTAGTTCGGTATTGACCTCTGACGTCGCTTGGTCAACATAGACAAGTTGAGAAACCTTTTCGTTTAAATCCAGCAAATCCTGACTAATTTCATCCATTAACTCTTTGTCTCCTTCGAGTTGCTGTTCAGACAAAGAGGCAAAAGAAGTTTTAAGCAATTTCCGCTTTTCTTTTGCAATGTACTTTTCTAAATCTCTTTGTGATTCCATGTAGTTGAGATTCACGTACCGCAAGTAAAACCGACTATTTACCTCTTCAAGTTGGTCTATTTGATGTCCAATGAATAGACGATAACTCAAATCAGACAAATGGGCATTGTACTGAAAAATACACTCCCCCTCATCGCTGACAGCCCCCTTAAGTACTGACAGTACGGCGTCCTCAGTTACATTCTTAAAATAAATTGTTATTACTATTTCGTTGCAGGATGCAACTTTGCTCGTATAAAAATCAGTTTCTGTAGGCTCAATATCGGCCTCGGATAAATTTTTATCTAACAGAATTCGCAGAGCATGGAGAAGGTTACTTTTTCCGACATCATTGGCCCCTATCAATAGACTATCGGATCGGAAGTTAACGGATACATTCTTAAAATTTCTATAACCACTTAGGTCAACTTTACTTATTTCCATTTAACTACCTTACCATCCTAATAAATATCGAAAGCCATGCAGGAACAAGTCTTTGTCCAGATGTAAAACCATGTATATCAGTTGTGGTTTATTTTACAAGCTTATGCCGTTAGCCTTACCTTAACGACTTCAAAGGTAAGGTTACTTACCAAGCTAAATTTTTGGACGAAACATGGAAAGCCTGAAAATACCATATGGACTTGATGACAAAGATAAACTCGTTGCAGCGAATCAAGCTCTCAAAGGCGAGAGTTATCGCTGTCCGCAGTGTAAGACTTCACTAGTTTTCAGATCTGGTGAATATCGAGCGGCCCACTTTGCACATGCGCCTGAGTCGCACTGTAGCCTTGAGTCTATTCTCCACATAACAGCTAAAGGCTTAATCCTCGAAGCCATGTCTGCTAACTCTTCCGGCAACGCAGTAATTTGTTTGGAAAATCATTGCGAATGCTGTGGTGTTGTCTTCGCAACTGATTTGCCATCTGGAACGTTCACTGATGCAAAACTAGAAGTTAGAGTCGGTGACTTTATCTGCGATGTGGTTGGCTATCGTAGTACGAACGTAGCTTTGGCTGTAGAAATTTTTAATACACATTCTGTCGATGTTAATAAGGCAACTAATTTAGAGGCCTACTGGGTAGAATTGAAAGCCGAGGATGTTTTGCGAGATCCATTCAAGTGGGTTCCAACCCAAGCTCGACTGAAGAACACCTACTGCACGGATTGCAAAACACATTTAAAGGATGTTGTAAGACTGTGTGATCACTTCAATATCGACAGATCATTATATTCAGCCATCAAAGATCCTAGGCAAGCTCATTATATTGCTGACATAGAAGAATGCTTTCGGTGTCACAAGAAGACTCCCGTGTTTTGGTGGTATGGCGTGCCGTTCTGCGAAAATGAACCGCCTTCACCTAGACCGACTACGATTCAGTACCGCCACTCAAAAAAATACGGTGGATCATATTGGGCAAACACTTGTGCATGCTGCAACGCGTTACAGGGAGATAATTTCTTGTTCCTATTTGACAATGCTCCGTTCAAAGGTTTACCCCTATCTCACGAATCGTCAGGCAACAGTCGCCAGACCGGTAATGTTAAAATCGTCACTGGAAACAATGCTGCGATGTCAGAGATGATGAAAGTGATCAAACGTAACTTTGTGTAAGAGAGAAACGAGATGACAGTACCCAACGTGACAGATACGGAATTGAATCTTTGGTGATTGAATCTGAAATCTACCAGCGCGTCGGCGAATTCGTTGTTTCGTTTCAATGGATTGAGAACAAACTTCGCGAGATTGGTTGGTTTATTATTGATCCAGAAAGAAAACAATGGCCCCCACTTGAACTTCGTAAACTGAGCAATCATGACCTAATCAATGAAGTCCAAAAACTTTTCATTGAAGCGCTACCGAAATGTAATCTACCCACTTATTTGGAAGAGGACTTCCTTAAGTCTTTTCATAAATGCGCTGAAGAGCTGCATGCGCTAAGGAAATATAGAAACAGGGTTCTACATTCAGCGTACATTGAGATAAAAGGTGGAGGAGAGAAAGTGGCGATCCTTCGCTCAAATCCTATTATTGGCATTGATGAAAATACTGAGGAGTATTCTTTCGACCAAGAAAGTCTAGGACCCGACTCATTTAAGGAAGAAATGGTCAAGATGGCAGAGGTATCCCTATTTCTAAATCGAGCTTTCATTCAGTTGGTGCATCAATATCCCAATGGGGGAAGTGACCTGTAGTGGGTCACATTTAATTTGATATTTTATTTCAAATGCTTAGTTGTTCGATTGCTTTTTCCACACTTTCACAGTCTGACTTAGTATCAAAACACAACCAAATATCATTTTAATTTACATCGTGATAGCTTTCGGACTTACTGGATGCCAATGAGCAAAAAGTGCTCAGAGAATTACTTCGACTAATTATCACTGATATAAAACGACATGATTGATTTCAAAAACGAAGAATGCAGTGCGTGCAGCAAGAAAAACGTCTATTTCTCAACTGAGATTTTGTCAGTGGATGAAAAAACTAGCGCTATCAAAAAGGTATTTTTGTTTCGCTGTGAAGACCACCTCGATACTGATTTAGATGAGATGTTTGCTTTAAGATGGAAGAAACTAGAAAGTAGTTAGACACCACGACGCAAAAATCCTATACGTATAAGAAGAGTTAGGTTTTGATTAGATATTTTACCGCGTCAACAATCCGTTACCATCACTAGAGCAAATCCGCCATCTGTAGCCATTGCTTAAAAATGGAAGGCGTTAAAAGCAGCGCGTCCAGCTTGACGTCCGAACCAGTAAAAAATGCCCCTTCATCACGCAACGCCCACTCTTTAGAACTACCGGGTGTTCCTTCAAAAATAATTCCTATTGCCGAGAGGTTCTTACTTTCTTCAAACTTAGTAAATACCGGGCCGCCACTCATTCCACTAAAGTAAAAGTTATGCTCATTCTCAAGACTAGAAAATAGGGAAAAAGTGTTCCTAGTAGGATTTGCGGGTAAGGTTGGCTCCAGAATTGCCTGAAAATATGCGGCAAGTACATGGGTTTCAGTCTGAACCTTATGTTCCGTCGCATAACCACACGCTAACTTGTGACAGTTGTATCCCCAATCTGGCTCAATCCAGTTATCAAGATCGATAAAATCTTTATTGTTTTTTAACATGTATAGTTCGATGAAGGACCGACCAACAGGAGCAATAGCAATATCTGGGTTCTGATTGTCTAATTCGGTTTTTTGTAATGCTTTGAAGGCACTCACGTACCCGTCCGGTCCATAGCCACCAAATTGAAAGACCGTTTTACTGTTACCTACCGCCGTTAGATGTCTTTCTGATGATGTATGCAGTTTTTGCTGGTGATATACATGTGAACAGGTTACTACGTATCTGGCATTTTGATATTTCACGAACGTCATCGTTCCATTGGCCTTTTCTGCGGTATGACCGTCTTGCATAAACGGTTTTGAGAGAAAAATCGGAGCGCAGTATGTTGAACCGTATTCATCGCTAATAGCCATAAAAGACCTTTATAAATTTATTGGATTAAGAGCTTTGGGTATTCCAGCAGTTGCAGGTGTGAATGTTCATGTACGACTTACCCTTGCAACAAATGCTTTTCCCTCAATATCGCCTTGTGTTTGGGAGAGTTGTTGTAATTTTCATCGACAATTCTTTCTATCGCTGTCTTAACCGCCTCCTCTGCCAGTTCATTGTTTATTAGATGAGATGAATGTGGCCGCGCCACAATTACCGATTTAAGCTCCTCGAACGCTATAAGGCTATGAGGAAAGTAAACATCAATTGTAGGATCTTCTTCTTTCACTTCTTCAATAGCCTCTCGTCCAAGGTGGTTCGCAGCGTTAAAACACTCATTACACACTTTAATATCGTCAGCAAATGAATCGCTTTCTGTATTGTGGGCAAGAATGGATTTTACTTCGAAAACCCAAGGGTTGTTTTTCGAGGGCTTTAGGCAGTCGTATTTAGAACGCTCACAACATGGACATTTCCAATTATTATCATACCTTGTCCAACTGCGCCCTCTTGTCTGTGAAAGATGAGCAATTTGACCTGCTGTAGGTTTATCCTTGGTCTGTTGCTTAGGTTTTAATCGCCAAGATGAATGATTACCTTTAAATGGCATTGAGTTGTATAGCAGTTTTTCAGGATCGTAGTGCAACGAATTTAGCCCTCGCAGATTGAAGCGGTAAGTCGCTGCTCTCTCGACTTCTTTTGCCGATGAGTTGGAGGGCTGATACCAATGTGTGTCACTTGCAGCTTGATCAGCTATATACTTTGCTAGCTTCATTCGCTTGTCAAAGACATCAATATTCTCACGCCAAATAACGGAAGCGATTTCAGCGTCTATTTCATGTTCTTGATTATTTCTGGGCTTAACAAAGCGACCTATTTCAGCGGGAGAGAATGAAAAGTCCGGATGCGCCTTTATCTTTAATTTAGCTAAGCCATCAGCCTTGTTACAGTCCGCGCATATGACCGTATTGTCATATGCGGATATTGCGAATGACGTTCTGATGGCGAAGCGTTCAGCCAGCTCAGTGGCAACAACTTGCTTTTTGGATGACGAAATTTCTTCGAAAAGTCTTCGAACAATATCTTTCATGTGGTCATGATGTTCATGTAATTGGCAGGAAGCGTAACCGCGCGAATCAAGTTTGGCGATTTGTGGCTTTTTTCTCTTGCAAGATGGGCATTCCCAATCCATCGATGTTCTCACCCACCACTTGTTGAGATGTGCTCCCTTCGCGCCAAGTGCTTCAACTATCTTATGTGTTTGTGGAGAGAACTCCGCATCAAACCAAGGATTACCGCCATTGCTAAAGAACTGTTTAAGCTCTTCTAAGCTGCCAAATTTATCAATACTCATTTATCACCTAAAGTGTGGCAGTCAGTTCTCGGTACTCATCTAACGCGAAACGATCAGTCATTCCACTTACATAATCAATAATTAACCTTGAGCGGTAATACAGCTCTAACTTTTCATCATCCTGAGATATGTCGCTCTTCTCAAAGAGGGCTTTTACACTGTCTGAATACGTTCGCTTATGCTTACTAGACAAGTCATGGAACAATCGCGTCTCAATAGGCGAGGGTTTCAAAAATTCTCTTTTAAACAATACCTTAAAGTCTTCAAAATTAAGTTCTAATAGCGGTGTGTAGATATTGAGGAGGCCAGAAATAACAGCAAGCCCTTTAAGCTCAAGCCGTTCCACTTCGTGATCTGAGAACACCTTTGAGATCGCCACTTTTTTTAGCGTCTCCGTCGCCAAGTAAAATCTGTCACTCCCACCGAGTAACGGCTCGTCCAGTGTTCCCTCAAAAATTGCTTGGTGATTTTGAATAAATCGATCTGACGCATAGTTTGCGAGGTCATTAACAAGCTTAGTGCGCAGCGTAAGCATATATGCATGGTTTTTGTTATGTGATTCACGTTCATAATTAACCAATGCTGATTCTGCTATGCTCAACAGATATTCTTCGTCAACAACGCTATCCGCAACGTCTTCCTTTCCCTTAAATGAATTCCACGTTTTCTTGATAGCATCATGTAACTGGAGAACATCTAATATTTCTTTGTCTAGAGCATCATCCAAATCCGCGATGCAGTACGAGATGTCATCAGCCGCTTCCATTATGTAAGTGAGCGGGAACCGGCAACCTTTACTGATGCTTAGTGCTTCATTCAATTGCTGAACAAATTCCTGCTCAGAATAGTAAAATCCCGGCTTCTTCATTCTATATTCAAACTCGTCACCTTCCGATGGTTTATCTTCATACGCTGGTCTAGTGTATTTGATGAGGCACGCAGTTTGCGTGAAAGTCAGATTCAGGCTTTGCAAACTATGCAGTAAACGAATAGCTTGAGCATTACCCTCAAATGTCATTAAGTCAGTTACGAGTGTGTCACTTTCCACTTCGTCACCAAACTTTTCTTTGAAAATAGATTTGAGCCGATTACGTGCCCAGTTATTGATTGCTTCTTCGCCGAAATGGCCAAACGCTGGATTACCGACGTCATGCAGTAAACAGGCTATCTCTATTGCACTAACAAAGCCTTCACGCTTGTCATTCAAACCAAGTTGAGTCGTTAATTCCTGTTCATCCAGCTTTTTTAATATCAGTTTTGCTATGTAACGTCCGGTTTGCTGAACTTCAAGTGAGTGGGTTAATCTGCTGCGAACTGCGGCGTTCGTTTCTAAAGGGAAAACCTGTGTTTTCTGCTGGAGTCTTCTAACTGCTGCTGAATTTATTGAACGGCCACGGTCACTTTCCATTTCTTCGTTAAAGTCCCGGCCAGCAATTCTAGAAACATAATACCGGTCACACTTCAGTTTGTTGTTGTAATCCATGTGCTCATTCACTCTTTTGGTTTAAATATTTGTACAAGGTCGTTCGGCTCACTTTAAAATGTTCTGCTATTTCGCTAATGCTAATGTCATTGTTTGAAGCCATTGCTTTAGCTTTCCTAACATCTTCTTTTGACAACAAGGGTTTTCTTCCGCCGACTCGGCCTCTGGCACGAGCGGCAGTTAGTCCACTTTTGGTTCGTTCGATGATGAGTGAGCGTTCGAATTGAGCTACGGATGCAAAAATATGGAAGATGAGTTCCCCGGATGGACTGCTTGTATCTATGTTTTCTGTGAGTGATACAAACTGAACATTTCGTTCTTTGAACAACTCAACAAGTGAAATCAGATCTTTTATTGAACGACCAAGCCTATCTAGTCGCCAGACGACAACTTTGTCACCTTCGCGCAGGCTATCTATTAGTCGCTCAAGTTGAGGCCGAACCTTTGAAGTTGCTGATACTTTTTCTTCATATACTCGATCACAACCAAATTGCTTCAACGCATCAATTTGAAGTGCCGGATTTTGATCATTTGTACTGACTCGTGCATAACCGATAATCATCGCAAAACGTACCTTAGATTTACATAGATAAGTTAACAAGTTTATGGACAGCTTGTCGAGCAAAATATGAACAAGATGAGATAAACATGAAAATGTACAGAAAACGGAGGTTTTATGAACAGATGTAAATTAACTTTTCGATAGGGTGGTGACGCTGGTTTCAACTTATCTTTACATATATCGCCATATTGGCAGCCAAAGCACTTTTGCCTATTTCTGTATTTTTTAAGTTGCCGAGGATTCAAGCCTTCTGCTTTTCTGAGTCTTTAGCTATAACATTCTTGGCCTTTTGCTTTGGACTTTGCCATATCGTCAAGTTTGGGCAGGGTAGGAGCACATGCTGATTCAACAATTAGTTTAATTGACCGGAAAGATCTGTTTAATGCGCTTGATGTTCGCCCTGACAATTTTTCTCATCATTCAGCCCCCCCACTTCACTGTTGCCTGACACAGATACTGGTGTTTTTGCCTCTCAACGTCACTGTTCACAAAAGTGAAAAAGGCTCGACTTCTAGCATCTGATCTGTCAATCAATAGTAGTAAGGATTGAAAACACTGGCGCTGCATATCTGTAAGGCTGGCAATATCACTAATCAATTGCTCTGAACTAGTATCCTTAATATATGTGAAGTATTTACCCAAAAAACCTGCAATGACATCAGAGAGTTGCACGCCTAGGTAGTCATGGGATTTGACGAACTCATGATTTTTGTAGGGCTTCCCATTTTCAGCCAAAGAGAACCCCTTGAATAGGCTTTGGATCTGCTCTTCTTCATCAAAAACATGTCGTGAATTCTTGAAGATATACAACTTCTGAAGATAAAACACCATGAAGTTATCAATAAGCTCTTTTCCATGAAAACCAGAAATAAAGGGTAATTCATCTAACTGAAGCGCTCTTTCGAAAAGGCTTTTCAGCACTTCAGCACGATATGTTGGAAGGTTTCCAGATCGTTCTTTAACAAATAAGATCAGCCAACGACAGAAATCCTTTACTTCAGCTTCATCAATGTCTGGATAGTTAAATGCAGATAGTTGTGACAAGAACACCTGCCTATCTGACACAGCCAAATCATAGAAGTCTCCTTTCAACTGAAAGTGGGATAATATAAATGCTCTTTCGCGTATCTCGCCAATTATTGAGTCGATGATGTCAACGACAGACCAATACAATAGGTTGAGATTGAAGTAATGGATATAAAATTCATTCTCGTTTAACCAATCGAAGATCTTCTTGAGCTTGCTCGATTTCAACATATCGAAAGGTCCTCCTTTCGCGATATGCTTTAGCTTAAGTTCTTTTGCGGATTTCTGTAGTAAAAGTGAGTTGAAAAGCGGCTCAAAACGTTTGTTGTTAAATTCACCAACGTGGGCAACCCCGGCCAGCACGAAGCTATTGTCTTGCTGAACATTTAAGCCTGAGTCTGTGAGGTAGAGCTTTCGAATGTTATTAGTTTCGTCGTAATAAAACGTATATTGATCATCAACATTACGAAATCGCTCCTGATTGATAATCATTTGTCGTACATAGTCGATATCCATATTTACTTTAAAACCAGCTCTTCCTGTCGTTTTTTATCAAACATGCTATCTCATCGAATAAATCCATCACCTCTTCTTTGATAGCATCTTGCCCTATTTTGAATAGCCAGCAAGGATATACTTTATTCGATTTGAAAGCATATCCTTGCCCCCTATACATACCCTAAGAACCAGACTTTCAATAATAATGGTGCACTCAGAATCAGCAACCGTTTCGGAGTACGGTTTTGCTGGATATGACTTAACTGGCCACGAGATTTGGATCTCTGTACTTTCTTACAAAGATATAGTTTGGCGTTCCACACCAAATAATCGGCTTGCCTTTGCCTTCGCCACTGAAATGACAAGTGCCTGCAACGATAACCCAAGCCCCTAGCATGTCATCGATGTCTTCAACCTCAAATAGTTCAAGAAAGTCATCCACGATATCGTCAAAAATGGTAATGCTCGCTGAACTGTAATCTTTGCTTGAGTTAAGCCAAAGTCGCCCATCTGGTGTCTTACCAACAGAAGCTACTGGTCCCCAATAAAGTGCGGAACGGTCATCATCAAATTCGGTAATTTGGTCAAATCGTTTAACTACATTCTTAATGGCACCGCTTACAAAAACCTCATTTTGGCGCTTGTAAAAGACCACCTCATCCGAAGAATTTCTGAATGACTCACTTTTAACTAATCGTAACAACAGCCGCCTTAAGTTTGACTGTTGTGGTGTATCCCCATCAAATCTGCGCCGGACAAAGCGATTGCTGGTAGAACTTTCGAATTCTTTGTTGGGGTCTCGCTCAGGATATGGCTCTGCGACTTCTATTGAACCTCCTTTTTCATCATCAAGATTAATAATTAGCGTTTTAGATGCATCATTATCAGTTTCAAGTGCATCGTCGTCGCTTTCTCTGGCCTCTTCATAATGCGTCTTGAAATTGCAATCATCGACATGATGAGCGCAAAAGTGCGCAGGAGAAAGCCGACTTTCTTTTCTAAACCAAGCGAATCCATTACATTCTGTGCATAGAAGCGCCCGTCTTTTGCTTTCTCTCTCCGCATTGGGCAATGCTACGAATTCTTGGATTTCGTATTCTTCACCATCGTCTTTGCAAAATGCTACATCCATAGATTGTCTTCCCTATATTCAATTTTTTCTTGTCCATTGAACTTCCCGGCATTTACTAGACAGTTATTTAGTTTATTACAATTCATTTTCCAAAAAATTCCTCACAACCTCATCGAAAAATGCGACTCCAGACTCTGACAAGATAAATCTCTCGCTTCCGGGCAGCTCCAGCAAAAGATTTCGATTTATCAGTACGTTTTTAAACTCAGAAAATAAGTCGCTTTTCAGTTTTGCTTTTTCAATTAACTCTTGCACATCATCCATCTCTCGAAGAGAGTCAATGTCAGCTCGCGTAATCCCACCACTAGGCTCTGTCAACTTCGTGAATCGGAAGTTCTGCTCATTGATGAATTTGCCAAGCATCAGCAATAGTAGCGCTGCCTTCATGGTTATATCGGTTTTCAGATCCTCCACAGTCCCAGTGTTTTTCCTTAGAAATACAAAATTTTTCTTCTTAACTAACTCCTGCCCAGACATATCGTACTGAGTCGAATATGCTTGAATATTATTCATAATTTCTTCAAACAGAGGGTTTGCAACAAAGCTGCCACTGTTATTCAGCACTTTACTATTGATGACTTTTCCAGAAGTCAGATTTTGATATATCTCTATGCTTAGTCCAACGTCATACATGTGAAATACTCCCTTTCAGCTCAACATTTAAATAGTCCAAATAGTATTTATCGTCTTGTTGTCTACGCCTCTGTTGGCTGAATACCAAATTTTCATAAGCGATATATGGCATAATTTCTTCAATCCCACATAGAACGTCACCCAACCAAAAGCCGGTTAATTCTTCACTGAGAACGTTAAAAACAAAGTCATGTACATCATGGATCGTGTCAGGAATTGATATCCGCGACATGATTTTTGAGATATCCATCTGCCTTTCTTCTTCAACAAACACATCTTTTGGCAGGAGACTAAGAGATCTACGAGATGGCTTTGTTTCAAGGCTCTCTAATAGATTGAGATATTCTTTAAAACGGAGACTCGTGCGCCCTTCGAACCAATTCAGCTTGGGAGCATGAGTAGACTTATGTTCCCTCAGCCCATCCAAAATAGTAAAAGATTGGAAAACAGAGGAATTCGGCGTTAAATACTTGTTTTTCTGCTTACCATGACGCAGTGGCACCATGTCTTCTACAAGTGCATTGAAAGCGTTCTCGATAGCGAGAAAGCGATCTCTATCTTGTGCAAGATAAGTTGAATATTGTTTTAGCTTTTTAACTAGTGCACCAATATCTTTGTAGTAGCTACTGATTGCGGTGAAGCGATATTGAAGTCTATTGGATTCGTTTAGCCTGTCAGGATAAGAAGCAAGATGAGCGATTAGCTGATTAATCGATTGGGTCAGGGTTTTCTTGCCTTTCATCTCCATCATAGGGTCGATAAATTCATAGCATGGTAAAACATACTTATCATGGAGTTCTGTAACAGTGTCATAAAGTTCAAATACTGAAATCGCTGTGTTTCCAGTATTAAATTCTTTGTAATGTTGAGAAACCTTCCTCACCTGCGCGTCCAGAGCTGCCACATTTTCCTTAATCTTTGAATGAATCTCGCTTAACAGGCGGTAAAAAGAACCCAATAATTCATTCAGATCTGAACTGTCCATACTAGTGGTGGCATCACAAAGATTGCTTACATAATCTGAAACTCGCTGACGCAAATCTTCCAGATCATATCTATTGAGTTCCCTTGCTCTTTTAACATCAATAAACCTAAGCAGGTCTATGATGACATCTGCAACTGCAAGACGTCCTAGATTCTTGTCGTGATGAATGAAAACACCGTTTTCCAGAAGCGTTTGCAAACTAAGGTGTGCTTGAACGTTAACGTCGTTGTCTTGACAGATTTTTTGACTATACAAATTCAGGTAAAGCATCTCAGGGATATCTGGCACCCCGTTTTGCTGGTCAATGAAATCGAGGATCTGAAGAAAGCTACTCTGGTGCTTTATTATGGCCGATAATATGACATCTCGATTAAGCCGCATTTGCCTTCCTTCCAAAGCTCTCGATGTGCTCCGGCAGTATGTGCATGTGACATTTTGCAACAAGGGGAGAACTAATTTTCGCCCTATCAATCATTATCCAGCGACCGACATTACGACTGATGTAACCTGAAAATGTTGGTGTGGCGCAAAAGATAGAGAATCCATGCTCGGCGATTTGTTGAATCGTCGCATTTGTATTTTTGAAATCTAACGTGCCAACCTCATCAACGATTATTGGCATTTTCAATGCGACGTAGTCAGGCGTAATTTTCTTAAGGAGTACGGACAATACGAAAGCGGTTATTGTACTTGTAGTGCCTCCAGATTGGCTCTTTTTGACGCGTTCTCCGGTCTCTTCTAAAGTGTATTCGTAGTTAACGGCCTGAATAATATCGTGCATCTTAAGTTTGCGAGATTTTTTATCAAAATAGCTATTCGCAAACCGAGTGAGAGACTGATAAAACTCAGGCTCAAGTAGTGTTTCATCGGATATGTCTTGCTTCTCCAGTGTTGCAAGCAAGGACTCAAATCTACTGTTAATTTCTGGCCTCAAATTTATTTCGGATAAATTCGACACATGTTTATTGTTGAGTTCTTCATTTATTCCGCCAATAAAATTCGTGAGGAACTGCTTTGACGTCTTAAGTTCGCTGATAAGATTACTAACAAACTGGTTATGCGTACTAATGCTCGTATTAAGCTGCTCAAGGTCATATTGAAGGGTTGCATACTCACCAGAAAACCGATCTATTACTTTGGAGATATCAGACAACGCATCATATTTTCTGTGCTGTTCAACACCCTCTATTTGCACGCTAGATAGAAGCTGATAGAGGTCACTTGCAACGTTAGTATGTTGACTAGCTATACCCATTGAGAGGCTATTCAGTTTTTCAAACCACTTCTCATCCAAGGATACATCTTGCGATAGCTCATCAATGGCGAAGTCTATATCCGCATGTCTTTGTATGCTTTTAAATACATTTTCATAACGCGATAAACTCTTCTCCTCGTCACTAATACATTGCAATGCTTGTTGCTTTTCACTCGCTACACCAGTGAGTTGCAAGAGTGAATTTCTTACTTCTTCTAGTCGAATCTCATGTGATGTTAATTCTCTCTTCAAAGCAATCAGTCGATTCTCGTCTTCTTCTTGTTTCTTGATCATCGAGTTTAGAGAGCGAATATCGTCTCTGTCTCGCGATAGCCGCTTCAGTTCGTCACTTGTTTTTTTGATCAGTTCTTCAATGTTATTGCTTTTAAGCGCCTTTCTTTGCTCTTCAATCTTCGCATCTAATTCTCGAATCTGCTTATTCACCAGCTCCAACTTAATCCGAGCTTCCTCTACTAATCCAATAGGGTCGTATTGCTCATAAAGGGTATCTTTAATTGGTTTATCAAGGAAAGTGAGGTAACCAGAGTTCTCTTGTGCAAATAACGCAGTGAAGTTTTTTACAATGCCGATTTGATCTTCAGTCATCAGCACTACAGTTAATGCGAGATTTTTGTTTAAGGAAGATATAACGCTTGCGCTATCGGTATCATCGAGTTGATGAGCTATCGAACCAGATTGATCAGATATGTATGCGTTTAACTCTCTTTGACTGCTTTGTAATCGTTTCAAGGTTTCTAGATCTGAAGCGAGTTGCTTACGAACGCCATCTTCTTGTTGAAAGACTCTTAACGTTGAATCCTTCTCAATGTATGATTTATCCAAAGCCGCGAGTGTTTCATCTACCGTGCTGAAACCAAGTGATGTGTATAGATTTTTAGTGTCTTGAACGCGTTTGACAGTGTACTTAAGACCGTTTTCTAGTTCTTCTATCTTACCGCCTAATTTAATAACTTCACTATTGGCATCAGTCGCTGCTTTCTCTGCATTTATTTTTTCTTCCGTCGCTTCCTTCGCTGCGCTACTAACCCGTTGTTTTCGCTCCTCAAAGCTTTCCTTGGCATTGTCCAACAAATGGCGAAGAGTTTTGTAAATCACCGTGTATTCTTTGTGAGAATCAGTTAGTTGGTTAAAGTGAGCCAAGAGCCTCTTAAATCCCGGCTCGTTGTTCTTTAATGTTTGAAGTTGGTCCTGTTTTGATACTAACTCTCGGTAGTCGTCAGCGATGTTGAGGAGGTCAGCACTGAGTCTTTCCTCATCCCTTCCCCTTCCCATTTCGAGAAGTGTGGCAATCGCCTTAGGCAAAGTGCTTTTTTCTGAATTTTTTATATCAAATGCGAGCTGATAGATGTTTCTGAACGCTTCAATTGAATCTGGTCTGGCATCTTTCATCGGCAACACACAGAAGCGTCGTTGTTTTTTAGTTCCCCGCATCCCTTCAAACATCAAAGCGCGAATTTCGCTTGGATCAGATGTTTGCAGCCCATCATTCGCAATTACAAACTGCTTAACCGCTTTTACACTTAAATCTTCACTGAACTGGTTCTTTTCGCAATTCCAGAAGATAGCTTTCAATTCATCGTATGCGACAGGAACAAACATCCGACCATAGGTATAACCAAACGTTTTATACAAAATCATGCAAAAGGTCCCTTCAGGGTTTTGCACTTCTAGGGTGATGAATGATATTGCCTCAGGGAAATAGAACTCATATGAATCCTCCTGATTGTAGGTGCCTCCGTTTCCAACGAACCGAAATTTTTCTTCACAGTTGCTAAAGTTCACTTCAGGAAAAAGCAGTAACTTGGTTCCTGCCAAACTTGCTGTTTTACCGACATTATTTCTACCAAACATTGCCAAATGCTCATCGAGGAGAAACTCTGAATAAGCATGGTTTGCAGAGTTTACATAGACGAGACGTTTCAGTACGTACTCCTCAGCCAATAGTCCGTCATAAGCTAAATCAGTCATCTAGGTAACTCTCCTGTTCCAGTTCTCTGTGTGTGCTTCGAATTAGTTGAGCGATGTAAGTCAGTTGTGGATGCGTATTACCAAGCTTTATCGCCTTTTCAATAGACTTAGGGTCTGCGGGTTCTCTGACGTGTTCTAAGCGTTTTTTGATATCTTTAGGCACTATGAATTGGATAGTGGCATCGGGTAACAATGAGATGATGTTACTTGCAATCTGTAACCCGCCAGCATCAACATCTAGCAAAACATAAATAGCTTTAAACGTTGATAAAAACTGCTTATGTAAGGCATTGGCGATGGCATTTCCCTCTGTGAACACAGCAAGGCATTGATCGGCAACCTCTGGCTGCACTTCGCAATGCTGAACAATGAAGGAAAGGATTTTGTCTATATCGATAAAGTTTTGTCTATTTTCTACTAAGAGTGCATATGGGTGGTGTTTTAGTTCTGGTGTGCAGTTTCCATCGGTATCAAACATGATGACCCCCGGATGAGCAGCCCCTTCTCTAACGAGAAGCATTGAGCCATTCACTGAATAATCGTGACTTCTATTTTGTTTTGCGCCGGAAATGCGATCCGTACCCTGCTCTACCACTATCTGATCTAACTCTTCTCGGAGAGGTTGCGCTAAATGGGTTACTCGGTAAAGCGCACCGGAAACCTTCCTCGCTTGAATATCTGATTTGCTGAAGATGAGATTGAGCGCAGGCGCACTCAGAAGATTGAGGAATTTCCCAAGTGTAATCGGATTGCCGGAATCAATTTTCTGCAAATAATTTTCAATGGATTTTCCATAATTCATTGGCCACCCCGAACGGTATGTACATTAATATACAGTATACATTTGTACGCACTATATATTAATATAGGCATAGATCAACTGCTTTTGTGTTTCGAAATGGAAAATATTACTGATATCAGACAAGAACAGCGCCTCCGATACATTGATTTGTGCGCTTATGTCCTTGGCTCAATAAACAGGCGACAACTCATGAACAGGTTTGACGTGAAAGAGGCGTGGTCTACAAGAGACTTTAATAGATATCAGGAAATTGCTGCAAATAACCTCTTATATGACCACCGATTAAGGGCATATACGCCAACCAAATGGTTTAGTCCTTGCTTTGAACACAAGATCGAAGATGCAATAGATCTAATAGCTAACGGCACTCAACAGGTCACCTGTGAACCCAAATTTGCAAAAAATGTGAACAGCTACTCTATCCCAAGCGTTTTGCCTGAGCTGAAGGTTGTTGCATCAATATTTAGGTCGTTGAATCTCGCTCAAAAAGTAGAGATAGAGTACCTGTCTCGCAGTAGTGGCCGCTCAACCAGAGTTATTGCGCCACATACACTCATTAAGACTGGTAATTTTGTTTATGTTCGAGCGTTTGACCACAAGTCAGGTGAATTTAGAAGTTTTAAATTAAATCGCGTTATTGCTTCTCGTGAATCAGAAATAACATTAGATGAGCACCAGAAAAAGGCATTTGATCCAGACTGGAATACCAAAGAGAATGTCGTTGTTGGCATAAATGGAAGTCCAGAGAATCCTGAAGCCATCGCTTTTGACTATGGATTGGAGTCGGGCGAGCTAACGATATGTATGAACAAGGCCTTAGTTCCTTTTTTCTTGTCAGACTGGAATATTGCTCCGCTAGGCTTTAATGACTTACCTGACAGGCTATTTCCACTTAAAGTACTAAAAATAAATACCATGTAATAGAAGGTTGTTGCTAGTCTTCACGGCTAGCAACAGGAAGCTAACTCCTGAAATCCTTTGCACAAAAGAACAAATATGGAGTCACTAGTACTCTTTTAATGTTAATGAACTGCTATACAAGCGCTCATATTCAATAGTCATACAAGGACGAAAAAAAGCTTCATATGTTTTCCCGCCAATTGTGATTGGCTGGAATTCTACATTTTTTAAGCAGTCGAACACACCCGAAAACTCCGCAAAGTATTCTATGTTGTCGCTTATACATGTACCTTCTGCACTCTGCTCGAACAGTTCAAAGCAAATAAGCCCACTCCCAAGACCAAATACACACCTCTCATTTAAGATGTGCTCATTACTGAGATAAAAGTTCATGGTGCTCTCTGTCAAACTCTCATGTGATATTGGATAGCCAAATACGTAGTATTGATAGTTACCAATTTGCACTGGCATTATCTCACCCACAACCTGCTCTTTTGCGACAGAAGAAATAAGATTGCTTAGGTGAAACTGAAACTCTTCTTGCTGCCCATTCTTGGGTTGAACCAGCTTATTGAATGCTTCACCGTGGGGGGCACTTCCGATACCAATGGTATTAAAAAAAGTGTTAGCCTCATCTTCCCAGTCATTCCAATCACGCCACATAATTGGTGCATAACGATACTTTGATAATTCATCTCTCAGCGTTTGGACTTCAAATGCACTATGATTCCGAAACGAGTCTGGTGTGACAACATTTACCGCGATAATGCGATATGGAATATCGTTGACCATTAAGTCCTTAAAGAACACGGTATGTTTGTTACCTTTAATTCCGGGATATACTTTCCACTCATTGAAAACAAAACTGGATTCTACAGCTAAAACCTCGTCCCGAACTTCGAAGCCAAATATCCGATAAATTGCTCGTATGAGTGCTACATGACTATATGGTGCAGATAAATATTTTAAGAATTGACAAGATAAATTATCAATATTTTTCTCAAAGAATGCTTTTACATCATCACTGGCACTAGGTTCTATTTGGCAATAACCGAATACAGATTTTTTAAGGCTGTTAGATTCGAACTTTGAAATTAAATCATCAAAGTTATGGCACTGATAAACCGCACTTGCCAACAAATCTTTTGCTTTGGTGAGTGAGATATCAAAAACTTTCGAAGCACGCTTCGCTTGGAGATAGATATTTTTCGAGAAATTAATTTTAGACATATTTACGCCACTCTCAGTTAAGAAAGAAAAAGCGCAAACACCTGCCAAGGCTCACACTTTAAAATAACGTAAACATATTGTCTGGATGAATCCACTTCGCCTTCAACCGTTATGATAAACGTTTGGCAGATACAGGCTGTCCAGTCAACCTATCGAAAGGATAAGAGATTAATTCCGCAAATGAAAGGGCTTTAGCGTGCAGATGATATATTTTCAGGCTTGAAATCAAACAATTTAAAAATCAACTCTCTAATTGTGCCGTTATAAAGCTCTTTTACAGGACTTTCTTCAAGTGCCAGATAAAGGTCTCCAAACTCCTTTGCAAAGATATCAAAAACATGTTGTTCAGCATCAGGCGCTACAAGCGCAAAATGAAGCTTCCCAGATAGGTGACCATCATCTATTTTTGATCTTATCTCAGCATAAGAAGGCTCAGAATACACGTGAACAGATAAAAGAAACTGAGCTTTAGCTAGGGGAACATCTAGGAGTTTCGCAAGACGTTTGCTTTGACGCTTAACGTTTTCGTGAAGCTTATGCTTGTCATAGTTAACGGACATACTGATCCCAAGAGCAGTATGATCCGCAACATCATTCTACTTCTGTAATCAGTCGATAGGTTTTTACCAGCGAGTGCATCCACTTTGTAATTGCGGTCACAGGCAGCTCGCCACTGCCGGAGCCGTTATTATAAACAGGTAACTTGAAATTTCTATAATTAGTATCAAAATGCAACTAATTGATTGCATGTGAGAAAGTTAAATCAATTAAAAGTCAATTCACTGTCCATTCCAGTGAGGTAGTACATAGTAGTCAAAAAATGATCCCCAATCATACGTGCCCAAATTGTTCTCAAAATCAGCCCAAGGGGTTGTACTCCCGGTAATGCCAGAAAAATACAAATCTAACTTATCCAGCATTTCTTTATTACTTTTATAAAAATCCATGTAGCTGGTTGGCAAAAAATGCCACATGTCAAAACCATTACCAACAATAAACAACCGTCTCATAACCCTCTCACCTACCCCCCAAAATAGAAAATTGAAAGGCAGCAAATGCTGCCTTACGGTTAATATTGCCAGCCCACAACTTTTCGATAAAACGCCATCACTATTCAATGCCAAATCAATGTAGTCTATTTTTTAAAAAGTGCTAACTTTAAGGATAATGACTTCAGTAAGGTACGGCAGCATGACTAAAAAAAAGGAACAGAAGTATCCTTCACTAAGATCAGTCAGCTACAAACTAACTTTAGATGACGGCCAGTGCCATGCTTACAAAAACGGACTGAGTTTAGCGTCGGACTCCGAGAATGCTAATCAGCTACTTAGCACAGACGACAAAGTGTACACATTTGAAACACACCCGTTTTATAAAAAAATTGGAAGTTATGACTGTGAAATGCCAGATACTTTTAAGCCTTCCCCAGAACTTGGCCGAGGTGCCAAACAATAACCTTTCCTGCTGACTTGATACCTAATTATCATTTACATGATTGCGCGAATCGCCTCAATACAACACAGTGAGGACTTCTTTTCGTAAAAGGAACAATTATGAGCGACTGGGACTTCCTGCATGACATGCACGACCAAGGCTATAGCCCAGACCAAATAGCCGATGCCGCAGCCTGCGGATACAACCCCGACGATTGGGAGATAATGCTCGATGATGAAGAGCTGGACGAAATTCGTCTTCCATCACAAGAACTCATTCAAATTTTCGATAACCTTGTCAGTAACGCAAAAGAGTATTACCAACTAACCGGACGATATCTTCAAATCTGGGGAGAACTAGGTGAACTATTTGCCGAAATTGAGTTTGGAATAATCAGACACAAACCTCATACGAAAGGCTCTGACGGTAAACTGGGCAATGATTTCATAGAAATCAAAACAATATCGCCAGAAAAAACTGAAGCACAAATTCAAGTTAAACGAAGCGGTAACTTCAACAAATTACTCATTATTCGGATATCTCATGACTTTACCTTTGAGAGTCGCTTTGTGAGAAGGAAGAATATATCTAAAGGTGATGGAAAATACGCACGAGTGTCTTGGCCGACTTAACTTTGTGTCAGAAGGTGACTAGTCATAATACATAGAAAGGCTGCCTCAGCAGCCTTTAAGATTAGCGAGCCTTATTGGACTGCGACAATACAGATGCAGCCAAAGACTTCGTTTCCGCACTATATTTATCACTTTGCAATACACTCGATGCCTTAGACTCCATTGCCGCACCAGTTTGATGGGAGGTTTTGGTTTGACTCAAAACGGAAGCGGCAAGTGATTTCTGGATCTGGGAAGAGCTTTTGTCCGATAGAATGGATGAGGCTTGAGAAGCCATTTTTGATGATGATTGTTTACGGTTAGTCATGATATTAATCTCGAAATAATACTGTTTAAAATGCCGGATCTCATAGAGACCCGACTCTCTTACTGATTTTTAAGCTGTCTCTATAGGCACAAGGATCGGCCAAGCCTTAAGGCCATGATTTCTCGCGTAGAGCATCTGGCCAGACTTAGGATCTTTGCGATAGGGTCTAAAAATCAGCTTCATTCCTTTCGGAACTTTCAACTTGTTCTTAGAAGCCATTAGCGCACTCCTTATTGTTATCTTGGAGGCGATGGTTGAAAGTTTTCGAGATTTCGACTAAATTAGCCGTGCTTTTCAAGGAAACTTCCTGAGTCCACCTCGCTGGGTTTTGGGCAACTTTCCGCCCAAACAGTGTTGGCGCACTGTTTGGGCAGCACCATACCCGCCTACGGAAATACCATTTTCCTAACTTCTTTACTTCCTATAAGTCTGTTGTAAATTCTGTAGTCACCTACTTCTTTTCTGTATCTGCCTGCTATAACCGAAGGACTTACCATTAATTTCTTAGCCAGATTTACGACGCTCTCAGGGGTAGTAAGCAACGCACAGTATTTTTCCCACTCGGATTTTTCGACAAGCGCGTCTAAAGCCATCTCGTCAGCCTCATCCTCTTTGTTATCTTTATCACCATCAATGTCATCAAAATAGGCTTCCTTTGAATCCTTAAGGTGGCGAGAAACGTGAGCAAGCTCGTGCATCAAAACAAACCAGAAATTATCCAGTCGGTCATATCGGATTGTCATCCCAATCACAGGGTTTCCATCCAAACCCCACATCGCCGCACCATCAAGATACGTTTTAGGGAGATGCTCTTGGAATACAAGGTGGATACCATTGTTAGCTAGTTCTTCTTTTGCTAACAACGGACCATTTTCTAAACGAGAAAGCTTCAAAGTCTCTCTCAAGAAAGGTAAATCGATGGAATCCAATTGGCACTTTGGCAATTTGTGATTAAGTGTCTGGTGAAGCACCTTCGCTTGCCATGCTTGAAGTGCAAGGTCATCCATGCGCTTATTCGTTGTATGGACAGCGCTTCGTAGATGGGGTGTCCCTACTCCAGCCATTTCGAATGGTGTAAGTTTTACCGCCTCAAACATGTCGCGAATTAGCTCTTCAGCCTTCGATTTAGCATCGGAAGCTGATTTTATAGCTTTGGGGAAAAAGCCCTTTTTGAACATGGCTGTTATTGGATAGTCTTCATAATTCACTTTGCGCTGATCTGGTTCAAGCTTCTGATCTTGCATGAGCACTTCGTAAGAAATACCCAACCCTTCATGCAGGTTCTTGATCATAGATAGACTCAGAGAAGCCTTACCATTCATTACTTCCGAGACGCGGCTCTGACTCCCAAGGTACTGGATTAAATCCTTTCTCGTCATGCCCTGTTGTTCCATACGATGTTCAATAGCCGATACGGGATCTGGAAAACCAATATCAAAATGCTCATTCTCATAGTTAGAGATAAGCAAGGTCATGACATCAATTAAGTCGTCATTATATTGATCACCCGACGCTAATAACTCGTCCAGATAATCTGTTGCTTTTTTATACTCTTCACTATTTCTGATAATTTTAATATTCATGTTTCATCCGCCAGCCCTGTGAGTTCCATCTCTGGTTAAACCGACAATCCAACCTCGTCAATTCGTAAAATATTCTTTCTAAAAATGGCTTTGGTAACCACCTTGACCGTCCCGCGCCCAATAACGAAAGTGACTTCATCAGCGTCCGAGACTTTTGCCCCCTTATAATCATTCAAAATGTCATCGGCACACTGCCAGCTCGCTTTCTTGGCTTCCGCCAGCCAGCACTGTAAAGCTATACGTTTTTCTGCATACCTTTCAGAGAAATCAGCTAATCTGTCCTGCCTAATGACTTGCAATACGAACTACCTCTAACATACATATTTGCATTATTGATCCAAAATACAAATATTCCAAATGGTTTTTAAAATTATTTTATTGTATAAACCAAATGCGCTTGAGATTGATGAGGAGGGAGTAAGAGACAATGCATATATAAACGAACAAGTTGCGATGCCTTATTCTACTAATCGCAAATCCGCTGGGAGTTAGATTTTGGCTAAAATGTTGAGGCTGAGGCACTATCCACGCTTTTCCACAAAAGAAGCCCAACAGACCTTAGCCAGAATAGGCTTATCAAAGCGGGCAATCGCTTTTGGATATTGAAACAACCTTTCCTGACTCATACTCTGCCAGTTTTCTCTCCAAAACCCTAACGCGCTCAACGAGTCTAATGTTATCACCCAGAACGTTACTCAGAACCTCTTCTAATTGCTCTTTCTCGCTTTTTGCCACTGCTGCCTGCTTCTTAAACCGAGAGACTCGTTTGGATGGAGTGCTTTTTGACTTGGCATACCTAGTCACAAAACTCTCGATTTCCAAAATTAAAGGAATATGTGCCATTCGAGACGATTTCAAATAGCCTTTATCAAGACCCGCCTCAACACTAACAATGGACTTGTTAATATCGCCTTTCGCAAGACCTGCATATTTTTCCAATCTCGCCTCGCCCTTCTTAAGACGCTCAAAGGCTTCCCGGCAGGCTTTCAAACTATCTTCAGCGCTACTCATCAACAGCCTCCTCTAAAGCAGCAGACTTAATCATCTTGGCATCTCGAAACTTAGTAAGTCGGTTCAGTTCTGACAATGTAATTTGATACTCTCCACTATCCTTTTCGTAGCCTTCAAGTTCACTCTCACAATTAGATATTTCAGCTTCGACTTTGGAAAGTTTTATACTGGCATCATCACATGTAAGGCATGAAGTAAAATCTCCAAGCATAAAACTGTCACAGCGACCATTTTTCATACAACCACCCAAAAGTGTCTTTTTGTATACCAACTCGCCACTATCGACTTTCTTTTCAGTTTCCGATCTAACTTCTTCTATCTTGACTTCCCCTTTCCTTAATCCTTCTTTTTGTTTCTGAATATATCCTCCCGTTTTTCCGAATAAAGGTTCTTCAGTTTCCAGAAGATCGAACACAATACTGCTCGCAACATTACTTGCGATACCCATTTGAAAATCAAAGATCATGTGTTCTGGTGGCAAAACATGCTTCTTTTCCTTGGCATCGTAAAAACCGAAAATAGTCTTAATTTTCTCGAAGTTACGTCTGTAGTAACGTGTCATATCGTTCGTTAGATGCTTATACTGTTTTTTCAAACTGGGCAAAGACACAAACCCTGTATTACTTGCATAGAATGCGAGTGAGCGCCTGAACTGATGACTCGCCAACGGCCAAACATTACCAATCTGAAACTCTTCTTCGATTGAAAAGTCACGCTCTTCATCACTAGCAACCATTTCAGCGTAATCGGCCTCCGTGATAATCAAATACTTCGACCATTCAGGTTCATTAAGCTTCTGATGAGCGTAAACTTTAACTTTCTTGTTCTTTAGAAAATTAAGAAATGAACAATTCAGCAACAAAGGGCAGCTTTCTGGGTTTACCCCTAAGGCTTGTGCTCCCCCACTTGTGATGGCTTGAAGTATTTCAATTACTTTAACAACTTCTATTGGAGCAAACCAAGCAGCAGACTTTTTATAGCCGCTAAATTTAGTTGTTGTTGATATGAGATCAATTGTTTGCCCTTCATCTAAAATATTACCTTTTTCGTCTCGCACCATTTCAGAAACAACAGCAGTACTATGACATTTATACCTAGCCCTATTTACCTCTTCAAAACGCATCCCCGTGAACAAATGAATAGCAGTCTTCATGACATACTGTATTTTTGCCAGAGCAAGTACAAGTCCCGCTTTTTTCTTCACTCCATACTTGTCGATCAGCAGTCCTTCAAGCCCATGCCGTTTTATTGCGGTTCTCATGTCGTCTCTGTAATTGGCCGAGTCTTTAACACCTAAGCTTTTTTGCGTAACGTGAGCTGTTCCATAAAACCTGTCTTTAAACTCAGAAATAAACGCTGATAATCTATCCTTATATTTATAAAACTCATCGATATCCTCTAGGACATTATCGATAACAGACAAATAGATGCGCTGTGGAATAATTACAGTCTGTTTAGAGTCGTGATCACTAAAGTCCAACGCTTTTGGATTAATCGGAACAAACCCTACCTTATCCTTACCAATAACAGTCAAATGATTGAGGATTGCTGGAAAGCGCTTACTAAACGTAGTCCCTGTTTGGGTCGAAATGAAAGCAGCGAGATAGGTTTTGTTAGTGAATAACTCTTCTAATGTGAGGCAACCAACCAACTCGTTTTCTTTAAGTGAAAGACAAAATCTAGCGGCCTTTCTGAGTTCATTAAAATAGCTCAGAATCACTGCGGAACTCAAACTTCCAGTTCGTCCAGCTTGAGCAAAATAGATCAAGCAAACTAAGAGTCGTTTAAACTCATTTACCAGTTCATAAGCTTCTTTATCTTTACTTTCTACCAATGATTCAAAGCTAAGATTTGTTAATGGATTCTCTGAAAGGCGGTATGGGTTCAGATCCCACAACATTTTACTGTAAATCGCAGTCGGCTCACCCATTTCATCTTTACAAATCACGAGATCTTTGGGTATCTCCAACGGCTCGCCTTTTACCCAATAAAGAACATCTGGTGCTTGATATTCTCCTTCTCTTAACTGGGTCGTTAGTTTGCTAAAAGCTTCCATTAAAACACCACTCCTAATCGTTCAAAGCGAGCTAACTTGTTGTTCCAAAATTCATTGATACTTCCAAGTTCCATTACTTCATATTCGACTTTTTCTGCTAACTGCGCCAAACCATCAGATCTCTCTTTTATACTCAGAATCAGACTTTTCACTTTCACAGTAAGTTCTTTATACAACGACTCAGCATGCCCGAAGTTGCTTGAAAATTTACGAATCTCTTGTACCACGAAAAGTAAGCTAAATAGCTTTCTAAGGTCTTCCTCATCTGCATGTAGACAATAATGCTCGCAAAATAAACACCCAAGTTGAGTATTACAATTAGGTTCTATCAAAGGACTTTCAACAATACTGGAAGGATTGCCATTGTCCTCACAATGGCCGGAAGGTATATCAGCATCTTGTTGACCCGTTGACTCGACAAATTTAATCTTAATCCGGTTCCGAGTATCAATTACAGCTTTCCAGAACGACGAAAATTGCTCTGAACTTCTGTCATCTGTTGTTTCACTGTAGTCTCTTAAGCTTGTTGATAACTTATGATTTTGCCATGCAGCAATGACTAATGGATCTTGTCTCAACTCATGCAAAACAACTGAACGATATTTTCTTGCTTTGCTGGCAGGGATATTTTTGACATGCTCAGCAATTAAAAGTCCCTTTGCGCGTTTGTAGAATCTACCGACATCGACTAGAGCCAGTTGCTTAAACTGATCCTTATATCCGCCACCGCGCTCCTTACTATTCTTGAAGAATAGATATTGGCATTCCTCTCCATTCAGCATCCATTTGCGAAGAGCTAAGTACTCTTTAATTATTTGATATCCATAGATATCACCCAAACTGTATTGTACTACTCTACCAGCCGCTCGAAACTTAACTGCTCGAAAGTCACTCTTAAATAAATCTCTATCCAGTTCATACCTTTCATCAAACTCAAGTGTTACAAGCTCAGACGGTTGAGAGCCTGTAATGATAATGAATAACTGCGTATAAGCTTGGATTGCAAGAGAGGCTACCTGAAGTTTGTGCTCATGACGTTCCGTACTATTAACGGTATTTAAGTTTTGCTGAGCATCATTAACTGCTCTTTTTGCTTCGGATAAACGTTTTGTATTTCGCTCATACTTCTTTTTCTCAATATATTCATCAACAGTTGAGATACGCCCTAATTGGCAGTTGTAGATGAGTTTAGCTTTCGGACTATGGGGAGTAATCATGTTCCCCCCGTTTGAAGGAAAGACATACGTTTTGTAGTCTGGCGTGTTAAATGGAAACGGGAACTTATCGCCTGATAAAGTGAATTCGCCGAACTGTCTTGCCACAGCTAAGCACACAGATACAAATGCGTTTTTTTCCTTTTCACGAGGGGGCTTTGTAGGATTGCGTTCACTTATAATAACCACTACCCCCTCGATAATGTCAGACAAAGCAGACATGCCGTACTGAATACCCAACATAGCTTTCAATGCCCGCTGTTTGGCATTTGCAGTGCGTCTTCCGAATCCCAGTGTCCCTGCTTTTATTCCCTGATTTAAGTAAGTGCTATAAGCTTGGTACATCCGCCGAGCGGCCTGAACTGAATCAAGTAAGTTACTATGACCATGTTGATCAGCCCAATCAATGACTTGCTTTATCGCTTCAAATTCTGACTTCACCGTTGTGTCACGATTTGAAGAACAGTAAATACTGTCAAAAAGCTTTCTCAAAAACTCGCATCTACAATGATTTAGGCTATCGGGATTGACCAAAAACAAACCTTTCTTATGAAACTCAGGGTGCTCCTTCCTTTCGGTATAAGCTATTGATCCGATATCGAAGGGAGAGACCCTAATTTCGTCAGCGAATTTTAGAAGGACATTCTCAGGATAGAGGACCTCTATTCCTAGATCTGTTGTTTTTAAAACATTAGTTTTACGCTCAGTTAATTGTGATTCGTCACATTGTGTTTCACCCACCATGTTTAATTCTTCAATGATCATGATGGTACTCCATGCCTTAAAAGCGCTACTGAACGATCACCGATTTTGCTGCTACTTTCATACTTAGTCTTAAATTCACTTTCATATCCGTCGAAGAGTTGCGCTTCATACAACTCCTGAGCAAGCTTTGTCTCATTAACATTCTCAAATAGTTTTAGATATCTTTCCGTTGTCTCAATCCTTGAATGTCCCATTCGGCGTTGAATTCGCTGAAGGATTTCACCAAAGTGTATAACTCCCTTTTTAACTAACTTCACCAAGTAGCCATAAAGTTTGAGCGCAAACGTTGCACGTAGCCAATGGAAGTGAAAATCTTTTGGGAATTCTTTAGGTAAGCAGGCCAATAGTCTTTTGCAGAGTCGCGTCGTAACGTTACCTTTGGGCAATGTTTTAACGCGAAAATATCTAGGGTCATCCTTCGCCATATAGTGGCAGTTGCCATTGGCTGACAAAAACAAATACATATCTTCATCGGCTATTGGCTCTAAGTCTGGGAAATCCTTTGCAAAGCTCAAACGGAATTTGTTGCGGCGAGTCTGAGCTACTTTAGAATTAGCATATAGCTTCAGGTCATCTGCTAAAGCTTTTTCAATATAGATTGAGTGTATCTTTCCTTTTTTTGTATCAACCCCTGTACCACGCCCTATTTTAATTTTATATGTGTTGTCTGCTCGCAAATTTCGAGGAACAAATTGATCCAAATGTTTCATTCGTAGAGTTAAAATTGACTGCTTGCGCATTCCTGTGTAGATAGCTAGTGAAGCAATGAGCCTCTCATCCACAGTAAAATCAGACCCGCCAATACGATCCAGCAAAAGATCAGTCTGGTATTCGTTTAGAGGTCTGAGATCTTCACCATCCTCTCTAACATAACCGATCTCAACCGGCGTTGGTTCTGAAGAGACACTCATTGTCTGTTTACGAACTTTTACAGTTTTCGACATACTCCCTGTCGATGTATCAAAATGGATCTTGGCTTCCTTTGTCGTGTCAACAAGATCAATATTTAGCTCAAGTCCTCTATTATGTATTAGCCAATCAAAGAAGTAATAAACAATACCTGTCTTTTTGTTTACAGACTTTGCTGGTAAACATAGCTCTTTCGCTAGGTAGCTAAAGTATCTGTAGGATGGCCGTTGAGATTGCATTCGTCCGGAGAAATCGTCGTAATCGATGTTCTGTTCTTCGCAAAACATCTTGTATTCAAGCAACGCGGAAGCTTTGTTTTTGACTTCGTCGATTCGCTTACCTAGCGAACCTTGCTCTGTCGCCAGTTTCCACAAATATGAATTGGCCTCTTCCCAAGGAGATAAATCCTTGTTCAGTAGAAAAGGGAAGTTGTAGACGACATCATTCTCGACGAACTTCTCATTGGTTGGAACGAATCGAAATTCATATTCTTTCCCACCATGTTGCACATGGTGATACTGACTATGTGATGTTGGGGTTGTGTATATCCAAGCAGTTGCATTCGAAACAACTGGAACGGTCAACAATCTTATATTTTTATTATCACCAATGAGCATGCAGACACCATATTTACAGACTTTATTTGTCAACAGTGCAACAAATAGCACATCCCTGTCAACAGTGTAAGGTGACCATTAGCTTGGGGTAGCGCCCTTTCATTTCCTTTTGGATCTCTTTATAACTGCCCTGCCAAAATACCCCCAAATCACTGGTCGTTTGCAACGGTCTACCAGCGGGTGACAACAGCTCGCAAATTACAGTTACTTTACCATCCGCCAATGTAATAGGGGTGTTTTGAGAATACATTTCAGGCATCTTCACCGACAACACCACATCGCCATTTTTTTGATAGTTCAGGTTAGCACAGCGGCCTGTTGGAATAGTAATAGTGGTAGGTAATTGCTTAGCCAACGCATCTTGTTGAGGCCAGGTTAAACCGTTATTCAAGGTCGTTTTCCACGGCAACTTCTCTAATGCTTTTAGTGAATGACACCGCCCCAACGCCTCTTGCAGTAAGTCCTTAGCACTGTGTACTAGATCACTCAGTGAGTTGGGCCATGCCACATTACCATCGAACGCCCCAGCCTGAGGCAAATTCAGCGATGATGCCAGCGACACGCGATACCACCATTGCCAGTCATCATCATTCAAAGGCCATTTTTCGATAGGCAGGCGGTCGAGATAATCTATCCAAGCATCGACAAGTGCGGCGGTCCAAAAAGTACTGGCCTGTGCTTTTTGCTGTCCACTAACAGGCGCACTATTAAGCGTGATGGCATAAAACCCTTGCGTAATGCGGGCTTCCATTTGGCCACTATCGGTATTCAAGCAAACACTGCGTTTTTCAGAAAAAGCGTCTTCAAATGCCAATCGCAACCACGCTTCTGGCACTGACTGTGCCATTCTTATTACCACGGTACTTCCCAGTAACTGTCCCTCTAACACGGCAAGCCACTGAAAGCCTTGCGGATCGCTATTTGAAGGATGATAGGTTGAGTTTGTTGGGCTTTGCCATTGTGCCCCCTTACCGCTCGCGAGTTTGTATTCGAGTTTATCTGCTATGCCTGGCTTATTCGTAGCTTTAGTGGAAGGCGTGGCGCGTAAATACCCTACCTGCAACGGAAACGCGATAGCTATACACAAACCCAGAGCGTTAGCATCTAAGGCGTTGATTTCAAGCTCAGAGGCATCAATATCCACGTATTTTGCATAGCGTTTGGCTTGTTTAAGTAGTTGACTTCGCGTACTGGCATTTGCCTCAAGTAATGCATCTAGAACACTGATACTTTCAGGCAACCCTGCGCTATTCTCACTTAAAGCAACCACAAACGGAGCGGCACACTTAAGTAAACGATTCGCCCTTGCATCCAACCCTGTTATACCGTCGCGACATTGCAAAAGTAGATGCGCAAGATGCGGCTGACATGGCAACTGCGCTAGCTTGCGCCCATAAGGCGTAATAACGTGCTTATTTTCTACTGCCTTAATACGCCCCAGTTTGGCTTGCGCCGTATTCGTTTGCGCTTGAGAAGGCTGGGTGAGCAGTGCCATGGTGTCAGGCGTACTGCCCCACGCATAGGTGTCGAGCAACAAGCTACTGATGTCTTCTTTTTCTATTTGCGCTGCACTGAATTTTGCCAAACGCTCAAAGCTGTCTTTACTGCATAACCTGTAACACACTCCTTCGCTGACACGCCCGGCACGCCCCATCCGCTGTATAGCAGAAGCTTGAGAAATGCGCTGCCAGGTTAACTCGGTGATATCACTGGCGGCATGATATTGCGCCTTATTTTCCCACAAACTGTCGATAACTACGCGAACCCCTTCTATGGTCAAACTAGTTTCGGCAATGTTAGTGGCAAGAATAATTTTACGTCGACCGTCAGGGTCAGGCAATACGGCAGCCTGCTGCGCCTCTTTACTTAACGCGCCATACAAACAATGAAGCGCTATGTCTTGCCCTTTAGCCAGATGCGATAAATTGCGCGCCACGGCATTAATACTGCCCCTTCCGGGTAAAAAAACCAGTATATCGCCATCGTGAGTCTGTAAGGCCTGTTTCACTTTGTCGGTAGTATGAGGTACTGCATCGCTGGCCAATCCATCTTTACTGTAGCGAACCTCGACAGGAAAGGTACGCCCTTCGGTAAACAGAGTTTTTACTTCGTGGTCACTATGGGCACCTAACAGTGCACAAAGCGGTTCAACATCTAACGTTGCAGACATGATTATAAGTCGCAAATCATCACGTAAACCCGCTTGTACTTCTAGCGCCAACGCAAGGCCAAAGTCACTGTGAATACTGCGCTCGTGAAATTCATCGAACACAATCACCGACACCCCTTCTAGTTCAGGGTCTTGCTGGATCATTCGCGCAAGAATGCCTTCGGTAATAATCTCCAGCTTGGTGTCGCTCGATACCTTGGTTTCACCTTTAATGCGATAGCCAACCGTCTTTCCTACCGGCTCACCTAATTGTTTAGCCAGAAAATCCGCCAGGTTTCTCACTACGACTCTACGCGGTTGCATAAGAAGCACTTTCCCTTCAACGTTGCCTTGCAGCAACGCAAGCGGCAATACTGTCGATTTACCCGCTCCGGGTGGCGCACCAATAATCACATTGCACTTTGCAATGGCGGTTTCAAGTTCATTGACAAGCGTAAATGCGGGTAAATGTGAAAACGGTTGTAACATAAAGAAAATAAAGGTGATGTACACTACATAATGGTATTGTACCTTTTTTTGCTTATCACGTTTTTGTTCATCACATTATTTAGCGTTAGTTAAATGCGATACGTTGATAATGACACATTTGTGTTGCTACATATTTAAAATACAGGCGATGCCAAAAATAACGAGGTGACATTATGCGTTGTTTTATAGGGTTAGATTTAAGCCCAACTGAAAAGCTTGCATTGGATAGCTGGCGACAACAAGCTCTCCCTGAAGTGATGCCTCGCAACAAAATGGTCACGTATTCCAGTAAAGCCAGACACGGTGAGCCCAAGCAGTTAGCAATGGGCAAACACGGGTTGTCACCGCCTTATGCCGTTCCTGCAGCAAACTACCACATCACCTTGTGCTTTTTGGGAGATATCAACCACCGCCAACACGAAGCACTGGTGTATGAGTTGGATAATATCAGCGAGGAGCCGTTTTCATTGACCTTAGACACAACGGGTATTTGGAATGGCCCTAAAATATTGTTTAGCGCCCCTTCCTTACCACCCAAGGCATTGATGGCGCTAGCCAAACAGACCCGTAAAGCTGCGCGCGCGGCGGCTATCGAGGTAGACGGCAAAGAATATAAGCCTCACGTCACTATGGTGCGCAAGGCCAATACTACATTGCCCCTCCCCATTTACAGTCCCAACGTTGAAGTGCACGCCTCTGCATTTCATTTGTTTGAATCGGTTTCAACACCTCAAGGCGTTACCTACCCCATTCGCCACACCTGGGCGCTGCGACACAATATGTCAGTACGCGAAAAGCTTCGCAGAGGCATCACTGACGAATAGCACGCGCTCACCATCATTATGAGTTATGCCAAATTAAGCTGGTACTGCGTACGTGTAGCGGTTTACTTCACCTTTGCGAAAGGGTAAAAAGGTTGCCTGTATTTTGAATCCCGTTATCCCTATGCAACAAACATTTAGATTAGTAATCGACTGTCCTGACCAAATTGGATTAGTAGCAAACGTTTCTCAGTTTTTGGCTGATCACAACGCCACTATTGTAGAAGCCAGTCACCACACCGACTTACAAACCGGGCGTTTCTTCATGCGCCACGAAATTAGTACAGACTCACTCAAACTGGATCATCAAAGCTTTGTTGATGAATTCACGCCCCTAGCCAATGAATATCAAATGAATTGGAAGCTAAGCGACTCGTCACAAAAACAGCGAGTAGCCCTGTTGGCTAGTCTTGAGTCTCACTGTTTAGTTGACTTGCTGCACCGCTGGCATACAGGCGAACTACACTGTGATATTCCCGTCATCATTGCCAACCACCCACAAATGAAACAATTTGCCGACTGGTACAAAGTACCTTTTCACTGGGTAGATTTTAAAGCTTTGGGTAAAGAGGCTGCATTTGCCCAGATAACAACGTTACTTCAAGAGTATAAAATTGACTTAACGGTGCTTGCCCGTTTTATGCAAATTTTGCCAGACACTTTGTGTCAGGAACTGCAAGGTAAAGCGATTAATATTCACCACAGCTTTTTACCCAGTTTCGCAGGCGCCAAACCTTATCAACAGGCATACGACCGCGGTGTAAAATTAATTGGCGCCACTTGCCACTATGTGACCAAAGATTTGGACGAAGGCCCGATTATCGAACAAAGCGTAAAGCGCATCAGTCACAGCGACAGTGCGGCTGACATGGTGCGCAAAGGTAAAGATTGTGAAGTGACAGCCCTTGCCCACGGGGTGCGCTACCATTTAGAAGATCGCGTCATTATTCATAGAAATAAAACCGTGGTGTTTGCGTAATACCACGTCAAACGAGTAATAAAAAGGAGCCTTCGCTCCTTTTTTATTACTCAATATAAATTCGACATATCATTTTCTCATCTTTGAGCGTGTAGATGTGGCTCTGGTACTTCCCGCTCACAACATCGCAAAACCATGACCTCTGTCAATACGTGGAGCTGTCCACTTATATAGACTTATCCTAAAGAGGATTCGAGCAAGTACCGATATGATCAGTATATTGAAATGGGTGATGGTGGTTGGCATTTTGCTTTTTCTACTTGGCCATTACATTATCAGTTACTCTGGCCTTCCTGAGACCATGGGTGTGAAAGGTATATATCTCGGCGCATTCTGCATGGCTGTAGGTCTTGCTATGTCGCTCCCAACCAAAATGTACTTAACTTTTCTCTTCGTTACGCGAGAAAACCGCGCAATAGCGAAAGGCAAAACAAATAATCAGTAGAATAAGTACGTTTAGCTGTGGTTAAGTAACCATTGCTAAACTGGGCTTACACGCATTGCTCTTCGTAATTTTAGGTAGTACCACAGGTTCGATGCTGCAAAAAGCGCTTCTGTGATAGCAAGCCCCCATGTCTGAGTGATAACGCCATAAACAGTGAAGTTCAAAGAGCCAACGATCATACAGATACGAAGGCCTGCTTCTTTACAATGGAGTTCGCCGAACCGATAGGCCATAAAGGTAAACACTGGCATTGTCTCAATAAACGAGGTCTTCCCAGAGAGGTTATTTACGCTTAATACAATACACATCATCAACACCAGCGAAATATAAGTTGCTACCGGCGAAAGTAACTTTTGTGTAATAAGTCGATAACTAGTACTTAATCCGGCCACAGCTATAACAATAGCGCCTCCCCAAGCCTGTTCAAATACTAGCAGTGAGCAAACTGCAATACACAGTCCAAGGTTTAATAAGAGTAATTTCCGTTCAGTGTTGGACCAAAACGAGGCCAGCGCAAAAGTGACAGGAAACGCGTGAAGTAGAAATTCAAACATAGTGATCACAGTAAAAACAAGCGGGTAAAAAGTGGCTGAATGAATCGTCTAAGATTGCGCGGAGTTTAAATTCCGTGCGACATAAAGCCAATCAAATTGTGCACAATTTCGATAAATTACATATTGACGCATTTTCACTTCAATCCGCTGCACTGCAAGGAATTACGTTAAAGAGCATTTAACTTATTTTTACATTACCTTAAGATGATATTTGTCAAAAATATATAGATAAAAACAGACAGGAAAACTCATGGGTAAATTTAAAACATCACTCACCGCTTTGGCGGTTGTGGTTGCATTAGGTGCATGTTCAGAGCAAAAAGCGCCTGATACCACCAGCACAGATGTGCAAAATACAGCAGCATCTGTGCAGGCACAATTTGATAACGTGCTATTAAATGAATTCAAAGGGCCTTTCGGTGGCGTACCCGCCTTCGATAAAATGAACCTTGACGATCTCAAGCCTGCGCTTGAAAAAGCCATGGCATTAAATTTGGAAGAAATTGAGGCAATCGCCAATAACGATGCGCCACCTACATTTGAAAATGTCATTGTAGAGATGGAGCGCGCTGGCGCAGAACTTAGCCGAGTGTTTACTTACTACGGCATTTGGAGTGCTAACAAATCAAGTGCTGAGTTTCGTGAAATGCAAGCCGAAATGTCACCCAAACTCTCTGCATTTTTCACCCAAATCACCCAGAATGAAAAACTATTTGCTCGCGTAAAAGCGGTATATGAGTCAGAAGAGTTGAACACGCTGACACCTGAAGAGCAACGCATTACGTGGATGACGTACAATAACTTTGCTCGCAATGGCGCCACCCTAGATGGCGAAGCGAAAAAACGCTACGCAGAAATAAATCAAGAATTAGCTACGCTGCACACCAAGTTCTCGAATAACATTCTTGCCGACGAAGAGAACTATGTTACCTATATCACTGAAGAGCAACTTGACGGTTTACCTGCATCATTTGTAAAAGCGTCAAAAGCGGCTGCTGAAGCCCGTGGTGAAGCTGACAAATACGCCATTACCAACACCCGTTCTTCGATGGATCCATTTTTAACTTATTCAACGAATCGTGAGTTACGTGAAAAAGTATGGCGCACTTACTACAACCGTGGTGACAATGCAGATGATTTTGACAACAACGACATCATCAAACGCATTCTCACCCTTCGCGACGAGCGCGTAGAGTTATTAGGTTATGAAAATTACGCGCAATGGCGCTTAGAAGATCGCATGGCGAAGAACCCAGAAAACGCCATGGATCTAATGATGAAAGTATGGCCAGCCGCTATTGCCCGCGTGCAGGAAGAAGTGGCTGATATGCAAGCCATTGCAGATTCTGAAGGCGCTAATATTACCATCGAACCATGGGATTACCGCTTCTATGCAGAGAAAGTACGCCAGGCAAAATACGATTTAGACTCAAACGAAGTTAAACAGTATCTACAGCTAGATAAGTTACGTGAAGCTATGTTCTATGTTGCAGGCCGCTTGTTTAACTTCGATTTTACACCAGTTGAAGCAGGTAGCGTTCCCGTCTTTCACGAAGATGTAAAAGTGTGGGAAGTCACTGACAAAGACAGTGGTGAACACATCGGTTTATGGTATTTAGACCCGTTTGCTCGTCAGGGTAAACGTTCAGGCGCGTGGGCGACAACTTACCGTTCGTATACCACTTTCGATGGAAAGAAAACGGTTTTATCTTCTAATAACTCCAACTTTGTTAAAGGCGCAGAAGGAGAAGCGACACTTATTTCCTGGGATGACGCTGAAACCTATTTCCATGAATTCGGCCACGCCCTGCACTTTTTATCAGCAGATGTTAAATACCCTTCTTCGCATTCAGGCGTACGCGATTACACTGAATTCCAATCCCAATTACTTGAGCGCTGGTTAACTACCGATGAGGTAATCAACCAATTTTTGGTTCATCATGAAACGGGAGAACCAATTCCGGCCTCACTCGTGGAAAAAATTAACAAAGCGTCTACGTTCAACGAGGGCTTCAAGACCACCGAATATATGGCGTCAGCTATTATGGATTTGAAGTATCACACTACGGCTCCTAATGAAATTGACCCTGACACCTTTGAGCGAGAAGAGCTTAAAAAGCTTGGTATGCCAGATGAAATTGTCATGCGTCACCGCTCTCCTCACTTTGGTCATGTGTTCTCAGGAGAAGGGTATGCCGCAGCGTATTATGGTTATATGTGGGCAGAAGTATTAACAGCCGATGCTGCAGAGGCATTTATGGAGGCCCCAGGAGGCTTCTATGATAAGGAAGTGGGCGAGCGTTTAGTGAAATACCTTTTCGCTGTGCGCAATGCCATGGACCCTGCTGAGGCGTATCGCAAATTCCGCGGTCGCGATGCTAAAGTAGATGCATTGATGCGTGACCGAGGTTTCCCAATTCCTAAAGAAACAAACTAGTCACCCTCTGTTCACGTATCACGGCCATGCGCTGTGATGCGTGAAGCACACATCCAGATCAAGTAACCCACGTATATTCAAATGAAATAAAGCAGTTTTCGCTAACGCCGTTAGCGATTGGCAACGCGCCTATACTGACAAACTTAGAAAGTCATGGAGTATTGTAACGTTAATTGGGTATCCCGACTCGTCCGCCAAGGAAGTGAAAATGAAGCGCTGTCTGCATCCCATGATTCTTGTATAGCCCCGAAAGTGACGATGTGCTCGTTATTGTTAAAGGGGATTTCTAAGTAAACCCCAGCAGTGGTGCTCGTTGGCAAATCAATGGTATCTGCCACTGGGATACTAATTTCATGACGTGGACGCATTTTGTGGCTCAACCCAAGGCGAAAGTCCCCAGAGTCCCACCAGCTCACTATTTCAAACTCGTGGCTTCTTACTCTTTGCGAGAGTACACCATAATCAAGTAATCCTTTGTTGTAGTGAACAATGGCTTCTATGTTGAGCTGAGGAGTGAGTTGCTGGTTAAAGGTGAGTTGATACTGTTTTTGCTTACAACCCTTAAATTTGATTTTGTTTTTGGTCAACGACAAGGAGAAGGTATTGTCGTTTTCGGCGTATTGATTCAACCACTCCTGTGCTTTTTCTAGCACATCAGCACTTCCTGTTGCTGGTAAAAACAAGCATGGCGATAAGCATAGTGCCCAAATTGGCTGATTTAAACGTCGCATTTTTGCTACCCCAGGAAACGTGGTTAATGACAACTGTATTCATTTCACGCTTTCAGTATAGACAGTAAACAAATGCGTTTGGTATTAGCCATTCTACTAATACCGCCGAAAAAATAACTAAGCCTTTTTCCTATGGAATACTACTGAATCCTGCTTCTCTTTAATTTACAGACGCTTGAGACAGTGATGCCGGTCTGCCTTTTGTCGCTTCTTCACTGAACCAATATTGACCTTTTTTATCAACACACACACCTTCGACTTGCTTGTAGGTCTCAAGTGGCCAAATATTGATAATCGAAAAGTCCGGTGCGACTTGTGCAATAAAAGCTTCAAAATTACCGAATGGGTCTGACTTATAACCGGTAATCACAAATACATTACGCGTGGTATCAAAGTCTGCCCCTGTGACTACACCAGGCAACCCTTTTATGTCAGCTATGGGAGAAATATGCTGCTCAGCCATTTGCTCATCAATGGTATAAATATGAGTTATTCCAGTACGCCAACTTTTAGAAAAAAGTAACAGTTCACTGCCTTTTTTAACCATTGCTTCTGAGTCAAAATCATGGGCGTAAGGCGTATTACCGGTAATAGTGTTTCCCACATATGAAAGTTTAAGAAGTGTAATGTCGTTTAAATCCTGGCGGTTAATTTTGTACACTTCAACCTGTTCGCGCTTGCCGCCATTATTCCCTACGTCAGCGATAAAGTAGTGCGTGTTATCGGCGGTTACTGCCTCCCAATCTTTATTGGTAATCGCCAAGGGGAGTTGTTGGATGATGTTGCCGTTAAAATCTATTTTAAATAATACAGGTGCATTTCCCGAATCATTCAGCGATAACATGTGATCAGAGTCGCAATATAAACCGGACGTTTCCGCAAGAGCGTCTGGCAGTATCATGAGGCTTTCCACCGATAACGCATTTGACGGTGTAGGGTAATAGCTTTTACATGCCAACAATGCACAAGCCGATCCAAACAAAAACAGGATTCGTGAAAATGCGCTCAAGTTTAATACTCCAAGAGAAAACGAACTTAAACAATCATAATACCAAATTTCCTGGCCCGCTATGACGCACTTTACGGCGCGATTTCGTATGTTGGTCTAAACTGGGAGCTAAATCGTAAATAAAAAGCGGTTTAAGTACTAAGGTCTATCTATGACTCGCACTTGAGCTCGTATAGGATGGAATAATACAAAATAATGTAAGGATGTTCCTTTGTCAGACCCGCTTCTTTCTCTCGTCGCTGTCGGCTTATTATCTATAGGTTGTCAATTTTTAGCCTATAAGGTAAGACTTCCCGCCATACTACCACTGCTCATCGTAGGCATCGTCGTGGGTCCAGTGTTTGGGGTACTCAATGCTGATGACTTATTTGGTGATCTTCTTTTTCCTGTTGTTTCTCTCTCTGTTGCAATTATTTTGTTCGAGGGCTCTCTTACACTCAAGTTTGGCGATATCGCCGGACACGGCAATATGGTGCGAAATCTCTGTTCTATTGGTGTTGTGGTTACTTGGGTTATAGCATCAACGGCCGCGCACTACAGTTTAGATATCACGTGGCAACTGGCATGTCTATTTGGTGCCATTGTAACAGTGACAGGCCCAACCGTTATCGTCCCTATGTTGCGAACGGTGAGGCCTAAATCGAACCTCGCGAATATTCTACGCTGGGAAGGTATTGTCATTGATCCTATTGGCGCTTTACTTGCTGTATTAGTCTTTGAGTTTATTGTCGCCTCGCAAGATTCAGCCATTACCCACACACTCATTGCTTTTGGTAAAACAATTGGTATTGGGTCAGTATTGGGATTGGCTTCGGGCTATTTACTCGGCTTATCAATTAGAAAGAGTTGGTTTCCTCACTACTTACTCAACACCGCTGTACTCACTATCATTTTAGGCGTATTTGCCGCATCTAACTACGTAGCGCACGAATCCGGCCTGTTAGCAGTGACTATTACCGGTATGGTATTGGCGAACATGAAAGATGTGGATGTAGAGGATATACTTGAGTTCAAAGAAACGCTTAGTGTGCTGCTTATCTCTGGCTTGTTTATTTTATTAGCTACCCGCTTAAACCTTCAATCCGTCATTGATGTAGGCTGGGGTTCAGTTATCGTATTAGCGGCCATCATGTTCGTTGCTCGCCCTTTGTCAGTAATTGCCTCATCCATTGGCACAGGGCTTAAATTTAACGAGTTAGCATTGTTAAGTTGGATAGCGCCAAGAGGCATCGTGGCGGCAGCAGTATCAGCTTTGTTTTCACTTAAGTTGGAAGAAATTGGCTATGAGGGTGCTGGTATTATTGTGCCAATGGTCTTTATGGTAATTATTGCCACAGTGGTGGTACAAAGTCTTTCATCGCGTTCTGTCGCCGCCTTTCTGAAAGTACGCGCTCCAGCGCCAACGGGATACCTCATTTTTGGCGGGAGTAAGTTTAACCGCGCCCTGGCTAAGGAGATGCTTAACCAAAAACTCGATGTCACTATAGCCGACACTAACTGGGACGCAATACGCGAAGCTAGAATGGACGACATTCCGGTTTATTTTGGTAATCCAATGTCTGATCACGCGGCAAGAAGCATGGATATGAATACGTTTGGTACGGTGCTGATTATGTCACCATACAAACAACTTAACCCACTTATTGCATACCACTTTGAATATACAATGGGTAAAGACAAAGTATGGGCATTAACCAACAATGAACAATCAACCCGGCCTAGCCATCAAGTCAGTGAACAATATGCTAAAAAACTTACTTTATTTGATGAAGGCGTGACGTACGGGTATTTGGCTTCAGCAATTGCACGAGAAGCAACAGTGAAAACTACTCGCTTATCCGATGAATTTACATACGAGCAATATATCAAACAGTATGGAGAAAGAGTCACGCCGCTTATCGCTATCAACAAAGATGGAAAAAGTTTCACCTTCATCAATGGAAATAGCATGGAGCCCAAAGCAGGTTGGCGTTTAATAAGCTTAGTCGAGCCCGAACGTGCCGTCGCAGTTGAAGAAAAGTAGGCAAATTAAGAAAACCTCCTGCCGTTAAGGCAGGAGGTCTCTCCCTGGAAAACGCGTACCTCAGTGCACTTATTTTAAAAGCGCGTAATAATTTGGATTTTACTGTTGATACGCTGTCGAGGTGTTTATAGCAATCAATGATCCAATTTTGAATAAGCTCAGCTTTTCAAATATTTAGCCTAACTTTCGACAGAACAAGAGCTGCTATCGTTTAATGAAATAACCATAATGGTGCTTTTCCTGCACTATTTAGGGGTTCATTTTTCATTCAACAAACCGCGTTAATTAAACCGCAACCGTCATTCTAAGACACATATTTTTTAATACATGCAAGGGTGGTATCTAACGCTCCCCTATTTTCGTTTAACACCTTTCTACCCGCTTCACCAGCGTTGCGCCGCAACAGCGGTTCAGCTAACCATTGCCCTACTATCGCCGCTATTTGCTCTGCATTTTCAACAATAGTGAGTGCCCCCCTTTGCTGAAGAAAGTCGCAAATAACAGGGTTATTGTAGATATTCGGTCCCATCATTACTGGAACAGAAAACGCAGCAGGCTCCAATGCATTGTGACCGCCTCTGTTGGCTATAGAGCCCCCTACAAAAGCAAAAGACGCAACGGCATAAGCGTCATTCAATTTGCCCATTTCGTCGAGAAGAATAACGTTCTGATTGTGTGTAACGTTTGTCGTTGTAGAGCTTCTTACAAATGCTATACCCTTTTTGTCGAGTAATTTCCCTACCGTTTCAAATCGCTCTGGATGACGTGGAACGATAATAAGTTTAAGTGACGGAGTGGCTTGCCAAAGCATTTTTGCCGCTTCTACTAAAATGTCCTCCTCAGGCTCATGTGTACTACCTGCTACTAAAATCGCACTGTCGCTACATGAGAGACCCAGGAACGGGGCTGACGAGTTTGAAACCGACGCCACTTGGTCAAACTTAATATTATTCGTTAATGTGAGTTTGGATGCCGATACACCTAAGAACGCATAGTTGCAAAAATCTCTCTCGCCCTGCGCACAGACATGGGACAACTTACCCAGCATAGGATTAAATAGTTTGCCTATTTTCTTGTAGCGCTTAGCAGAGCGATCGGTCATTCGCGCATTAATCACCATAACGGGAATATCCCGTTTCCAGCACGCGTGTATTAGGTTAGGCCATAGCTCTACCTCTGTAATGAGTACTGCTTTAGGTTTTACCCGTTTAATCATACCCGCCATCGCCATATGCAAATCATAGGGCAGATAAAAATGGTGGACAGTATCGCCAAATATAGCTTTCACTCTATCTGATCCAGTAGGGGTGGTTGTAGTTACCGTAATTTGGACATCAGGTTCCTCTTTCATAATGCGCTTTATTAAGCACGACGCCGCAACAACCTCTCCAACTGAAACACAGTGAATCAAATAACCCTGTGGCTTAGCCGGATGTGCTACAAAACCAAAACGCTCAAACCGCCTGCGGTTGTAATCTTTGTTTCGGGTTGCCCCTCTTAACATGAGTTGAACAAATGCAAACGGGATCGCTAAAGCTAAAACAAACGAATAAATCCAGCGGCAGATATCTTCAAGAGGGGTTGGTTTATAGCCGTTGCGCTCGGCTGAAAACATAAAGCCATCCTTATTTTTTTGTGACTACACCCAACGGATACGCGATGGGTACACAGAGCATAAACTCACGTCATTAAACTGTCGTCAAACTGTGTTTATATCATTCACAGTGTGTTCTTCGTATAGCAAAGCCTATTGTAATGCCAAAGCAGGTACAACGAATTCTTTTTATACGGCTAAGTGCCATTGGCGATATTGTAATGGCTTCTGGTTTGCCGTCTAGCATCAAAGAAATTTATTCAAATGAGCACAAGGACACGCAATTAACCTGGCTGGTTGAAGAGCCCTATGTCAATCTGGTAAAGGATAGTCCTTGTGTAGACAATGTTATCGCTTGGCCGAAGAACACATGGCGGTCAATGTATAAAAACAAACAGTACTGGCAGCTTTTAAAAGCGATTTGGTCTTTCAGGCGCACCTTACGCGCAGGCCAATTCACTCTTGTGATCGAAGCGCAAGGCCTCTTAAAGAGCGCTTTTCTAGCTTTTTTAAGCGGTACTCCTATCCGTGTAGGCTTTAAGAGCAAAGAGAAAAGCCATTATCTGCTGACACATTCAACCCGAAAGCCGATTTCAAATTTTATCAGCAGTGAGTACCGCCATTTATCCCACTTCATTGCAACGAGCAACGTTACGATAAACAGTGGGGGCCCTCGAAAAACACCTATCTATAAGATGGAGATCAGTGTTAATCCACGCATTCACGCTCGCGCTACTGAAGTGCTTCACACTAGTGGCGTGCAAGGGCCATATATCGCCATCGCCCCTTTTACTACCCGTCCTCAAAAACACTGGCCTATGAATCATTGGAAAAACCTTATTACATTACTTAGAGATAACTTTGATATACCAATCGTGGTATTGGGCGGGCCGACTGATACAAGTAAAGGGCTGGAATTCGAAACCTATGGTAACAATGTAATATCACTGGCGGGCAACATTTCACTCGCACAATCTGTTGCGGTAGTGGCCCAATGCCATGCCTTTATCGGTGTCGATACTGGTCTAACTCACCTAGCTGATTCGTATCAAAAACCGACAGTGGCCATATTTGGTTCAACGAGGCCCTATACTCGGACCGCTAATAGCGGCACATGTGTACTATTTAAGGATATGCCTTGTGCACCGTGTAAAAGAAAGCCAAGTTGTGAAGGGCGTTTTGACTGTATGCAGAGTATTACTCCAGAAGATGTCATAGCGTGCCTACCAGTGAACATCAGTTGTTAGTTTAAATAATTAAGGACTTCCATTGAGCATAAGCGTACTACACATCGAACTGGGACGGCATTTGTACGGAGGAGCCAAGCAAGTAACTTACTTGATTGACGCACTAGATCAAAATCGCAATTTCACCCAACATTTAGTTTGTACCGACGACAGTGAAATAAGCCAGATGGCGTTTCGTTGCTGTAGTGTTCATTCGGTAAAATATAAGGGTGAAGCTGACGTGCTATTCGTAAATCGCTTGATGGGCATAGTGAAAAAGGTAAAGCCAGCAATTATAAACGTTCACAGCCGACGGGGTGCTGATGTATGGGGCGCTATTATTGCGAAAATAACGGGCATACCCGCTGTGTGTACCCGCCGAGTAGACAACCCAGAATCCCGTTTTTCTTTCTATAAATATCGCCAATATAACGCGGTTATTAGTATTTCTGAAGGTGTGCAAAAAGTGGTGTCCCTACACTGTGAAGGGGTCTTGCACCAAAAAGTTATCTACTCTGCCGTGGACATTAAAGAGTATTCAATACAGCCGAATAAAGCATGGCTCAGATCACTGTACGGCATACCCGACGACCATCTAATCATTGCCAACTTTGCGCAATATATTTCGCGCAAAGGACAAGCAGACATTATTCTTGCCATGCAACAAGTAATCGCAAAATATAAAAAAGTTACCTGCCTGTTATTTGGGCAAGGCGGCTTGCAGGAAAGCTATCAAGCCTTAATCGACAGACTGCACCTACAACGCCATATTAAGTTATGTGGGTTTACCCAAAAGGTAGCTCAGATTTTACCTAACATTGATATTGTGGTGCATCCTGCTTATGCAGAAGGCCTTGGGGTTATTCTGTTGCAAGCGGGGGCAAGTAAATGTGCAGTACTCTCTTGCCCAGTTGGCGGCATACCTGAAATTATAAAACATAAAGAAACCGGGGTGTTAGTGGCACCGGGTGATGTTGATGGTATTGCAGAGCGTATTTGTGAGCTGATTGCTTCCCCTGAGTGCCGCCGGCAATATGGTGAAGCGCTGTATGAACATATAACTAGTGCTTTTACTATCGAGCAAATGGCAACGTCCTATGCGTCGCTTTACACTGAGTTAGTCAGCCCACAAGCCAATGGCAGTTAAACAAATCTTTCTAAACTCAATATAAGCGTAATCACTTACGAACATTTAAATTTAAACAAATATAGTATGCATTCCTACTGGACAGCGATACATAAGATAAACAGGAAAGACAGGTACAAAAAAGCCGCTCGAGAGCGGCTTTTTTTTAGACTTTGAAAAAAGTTAGCGATTAAACGCCAGCTTTTTCAACAACGTCAACAAGAGTCCAAGTTTTGTTCTTAGACAATGGGCGACATTCACGTACTGTTACTACGTCACCTTGGTTGCACACGTTGTTTTCGTCGTGGGCGTGAAGCTTAGTAGAGCGCTTGATGAACTTCCCGTAGATTGGGTGCTTAACAAAACGTTCAACTACAACAGTGATGGTTTTATCCATCTTGTTGCTAACCACACGACCTTGTACTGTACGAATTTTTTGCTCAGTCATTACGCATCAGCCTTTTGAGTCAGAATGGTTTTAACACGCGCGATGTTACGACGTACTTTTCTCAACTGATCAGTCTTTTCAAGCTGACCTGTTGTGTGCTGCATGCGTAGGTTGAACTGTTCGCGTAGCAGGTTAATCAACTCTGCGTTCAGCTCTTCTACGCTCTTTTCTTTCAGTTCAGTCGCTTTCATTACATCACCGTCCGAGTTACAAAGGTTGTTTTAAATGGCAGTTTAGCCGCTGCCAATTCAAACGCTTCGCGTGCTAGAGCTTCAGGAACACCTTCCATCTCATAAAGAACACGACCAGGCTGAATTTGGCATACCCAGTACTCAACGTTACCTTTACCTTTACCTTGACGCACTTCTAGAGGCTTCTCAGTAATTGGCTTGTCAGGGAAAACTCGAATCCAAATTTTACCTTGACGCTTAACGTGACGAGTCATAGCACGACGCGCTGCTTCGATTTGACGCGCAGTCATTCGACCACGGCCAACTGCTTTAAGGCCGTAAGTACCAAAGGCAACAGTATTACCCGCTGCTAAGCCGCGGTTGCGGCCTTTGTGCATCTTACGGAACTTCATGCGTTTTGGTTGTAACATGATTAGCCCTCTCGCTTAGCGTTGCGGCCTTTCTTCTTAGGTTGAGCAGCTGGTGCTTGCTCTTGAGTTGTAGGTAGACCACCTAGAACTTCACCTTTGAAGATCCATACTTTAACGCCGATGATACCGTAAGTAGTTGACGCTTCAGAGGTTGCGTAATCGATGTCCGCACGGAAAGTGTGCAGAGGAACGCGACCTTCACGGTACCATTCAGAACGTGCAATCTCTGCACCGCCCAAACGGCCGCTAACTTCAACTTTGATACCTTTCGCGCCTAGACGCATTGCGTTTTGTACTGCGCGCTTCATAGCACGACGGAACATAACACGACGCTCTAGCTGGCTAGAGATGCTATCAGCTACTAGCTGACCATCTAGCTCTGGCTTACGTACTTCAGCGATGTTGATCTGAGCTGGCACACCGGCTAGCTTAGATACGTAGTTACGCAACTTTTCTACGTCTTCACCTTTCTTACCGATTACAACGCCTGGACGAGCAGTGTGAATAGTTACACGGATGCTCTTAGCAGGACGCTCGATCACGATTTTAGAAAGTGAAGCGTTCTTAAGTTGTTTAGTCAGATACTGACGTACCTGATGATCGTTATACAGGTTGTCTGCATAGTCTGCAGTATTAGCGTACCAGGTAGATGTCCATGGTTTGCTGATACCCAGGCGTATACCTGTAGGATGTACCTTCTGTCCCATTATCTACTCCTAGTTATCCGCTACAACCACAGTAATGTGACTGCTGCGCTTGAAGATACGATCAGCACGGCCTTTAGCACGTGGCTTGATACGTTTCATAGTTGGACCTTCGTCAACGAAAACTTTAGACACGCGTAATTCGTCGATGTCTGCGCCTTCGTTGTGCTCTGCGTTAGCAATTGCAGATTCCAATACTTTCTTTACTAGCGCTGCGCTTTTCTTCGGGCTGTACGCAAGAAGCTCAAGAGCTTTCTCAACGTGCATTCCACGAATTTGATCCGCAACCAAGCGTGCCTTTTGAGCCGACGTGCGGGCAAAACGGTGTTTAGCTAATGCTTCCATCTTCCTACCCCTTAACGTTTAGCTTTCTTATCCGCGACATGGCCGCGGTAAGTACGCGTTGGCGCAAATTCGCCCAACTTGTGGCCGACCATTTCGTCACTAATAATGACAGGTACATGTTGACGACCGTTATGGACCGCAATGGTCAACCCAATCATATCTGGGATGATCATAGAACGACGAGACCAAGTTTTGATTGGTTTACGTTCGTTCTTTTCCACTGCAGCCTCTACCTTCTTCAGCAAGTGAAGGTCAATAAAAGGACCTTTCTTGAGAGAACGTGGCATGGTGAATCCTCGCTATTACTTGTTACGACGACGTACGATAAGCTTATCAGTACGCTTGTTGCTTCGGGTTTTCTTACCTTTAGTAGGAATACCCCAAGGAGTTACTGGGTGACGACCGCCTGATGTACGACCTTCACCACCACCGTGTGGGTGATCAACCGGGTTCATGGCAACACCACGAACGGTAGGACGAACACCACGCCAGCGTGTAGCACCAGCTTTACCTAGTGAACGAAGCATGTGTTCTGCATTGCCAACTTCACCGATAGTGGCGCGGCAATCAGAAAGAACTTTACGCATTTCGCCAGAGCGTAGACGTAGGGTAACGTAGTTTCCGTCACGTGCTAGGATCTGAGCATAAGCACCAGCAGAACGTGCGATTTGCGCACCTTTACCAGGCTTCATTTCAATTGCGTGTACAACAGTACCTACAGGGATGTTACGCATAGGTAGTGTGTTACCAGACTTGATCGGAGCATCCGAACCAGACTGGATTGCATCACCTGCTTGCATACCCTTAGGAGCCAGAATGTAACGACGTTCACCGTCTGCGTACAATACTAGAGCAATGTTTGCAGAACGGTTTGGATCGTATTCTAAACGCTCAACTTTAGCTGGAATGCTGTCTTTGTTGCGTTTAAAGTCAATCACACGGTAGTGTTGCTTGTGACCACCACCAATGTGACGAGTGGTAATACGACCACCGTTGTTACGACCGCCAGATTTGCTGTTCTTTTCTAGCAAAGGCGCGTAAGGTGCACCTTTGTGAAGGTCAGGGTTAGTAACCTGAACAACGTGACGACGACCGGCAGAAGTTGGCTTAGCTTTCAATAATGGCATTTCTAATCCCCTTCTTACTCAGCGCCACCGACAAAGTCGATGTCCTGACCTTCTTTAAGAACCACGTAGGCCTTTTTCCAGTCGCTGCGCTTACCGAAAGACATGCCGTGACGCTTGGTTTTACCCTTAACGTTCACAGTACGAACACCGTCAACTTCAACTTCAAACAGTTTTTCAACTGCTGCTTTGATTTCAGCTTTGTTCGCGTCTTTTGCTACTTTGAATACAACTGTGTTGTTCGCTTCAGCAGCCATAGTAGACTTTTCTGAAACGTGAGGTGCTACTAGCACCTTCAGTAGACGTTCTTCTCTCATGCTAACGCCTCCTCAAGTTGTTTAACCGCATCAGCAGTCATTAGCACTTTTTCAAATGCAATCAGGCTCACTGGGTCGATGCCTGCTACGTCACGTACGTCAACTTTGTACAAGTTGCGTGCCGCTAGGAACAAGTTCTCATCAACTTCAGGAGTAACGATTAGAACATCATTTAGTTCATATTCGTTAAGTGCAGAAATAAGTGCTTTAGTCTTAGGTGCGTCAACACCGAACTTCTCAACAACAACCAAACGGTCTTGACGGATTAGTTCAGACAGGATGCTCTTAATTGCACCGCGATACATTTTCTTGTTAACTTTTTGGTCAAAGTCACGAGGCTTCGCTGCAAAAGCACGGCCACCGCCAACCCAGATTGGGCTACGGATTGTACCAGCACGCGCGCGGCCAGTACCTTTTTGACGCCATGGCTTCTTACCGCCACCACGAACTTCAGCGCGAGTTTTCTGCGCTTTTGTACCCTGACGAGCACCTGCACCGTAAGCTACAACTACCTGGTGAACCAGGGCTTCGTTGAATTCACGTCCAAAGGTCGCTTCGGATACTTCAAGAGCGCTTTGCGCATCTTTCAATGTTAATTCCATCAGTTCACTCCCCAGACGTTACGCTTTAACAGCTGGCTTAACGATAACATCGTTGCCAGTTGCGCCAGGTACGGCACCTTTAACTAGGATAAGGCCATTTTCTACGTCAACACGTACAACTTCCAAAGACTGAGTAGTCACTTGCTTGTTACCAAGCTGACCAGCCATTTTCTTGCCTTTGAATACTTTACCTGGTGATTGGTTTTGACCAATTGAACCAGGAGCACGGTGTGACAAAGAGTTACCGTGTGTCATGCGCTGAGAACTGAAGTTCCAGCGTTTGATAGCACCTTGGAAACCTTTACCTTTTGATGTACCAGTTACATCAATCTTTTTAGTGTCGTTAAAGATTTCAACAGTGATTTCACTGCCTACTTCAATATCGGCACCTTCGTTGTCTTCTAGGCGGAATTCTACTAGAGTGCGTCCAGCTTCAACGCCAGCTTTAGCAAAGTGACCTGCTTCAGCTTTGTTGATGCGGTTAGCTTTCTTAGTTCCAGCAGTAACCTGAAGAGCGCGATAACCGTCAGTTTCCTCAGTACGAACCTGAGTAACGCGGTTTGGGGTCGCTTCAATAACAGTCACAGGGATAGACGTGCCATCTTCAGTGAAGATGCGAGTCATACCCACTTTACGACCGACTAGACCAATCGCCATTGTTATAACCCTCTCTTATTAGCCCAGGCTGATTTGAACATCAACGCCAGCAGCCAAGTCCAAACGCATCAACGCGTCAACTGTTTTATCAGTTGGCTCGATGATGTCTACCAAACGCTTGTGAGTACGGATTTCATATTGATCACGCGCGTCTTTGTTGACGTGCGGAGAAATCAGAACTGTATAGCGTTCTTTGCGAGTAGGTAGAGGAATAGGACCACTTACCTGAGCACCAGTGCGTTTCGCAGTTTCAACGATTTCAGCCGTAGACTGATCGATCAACTTGTGATCAAACGCTTTCAAACGAATGCGAATTCTTTGATTTGGCATCGATTAAGCTCCAATCGAAAGAACAAAAAAATTCACCCTTTCTCTTCCATTTATCTAGGAAAGAAAGGATGTGCGTAAACCGATGGTTCCCAATCGGAACCCTGTTCTTTTTTCTAGCACGCCAGCAACAGGCTAATCGTAAAGACAAATCTGTTACTTCGGCAACCACCCTAAAAGCAGTGAGGTCGCGGCTAAAAACTTATGCCCTATACAGGACAGTGGGCGCGAATTATACAGAAAGGATGATACATTGCAAGTGATAGATCGCTTTTTATGCACTTTATTTGGTGGGCTTTTGTATCCTGTAGTAGCAATCTATCGTTTGCGGAAGGGATAAATCGGCAGTACATTTAATTTCGTGTTATATATAGCGTTTATTGCTCTTACGTTACTATAAACTTTTAGTACTTGAAGTAACGGACCATCACATCATTAAAATTGTGGAAGTAATGAATAATCAACACACTTTTGCGCAAATAAAGCACATCCTCAATAATCACTCGACGTTACTCGATGCATATGGATTGTTAGAGCCAATTATACTCGAGCTATTTGGTGCGCAACGCATGAGTATTTTCCAGCGTCGTCGGCAACATCAGGACTTAGTCGCTCGCTTTAAAACCGGAAAGGAAACGTTGGAAATAAAGGTGCCGATTAGTCCCATGTCTATAGCAGGCTATGTGGCGCTATCTCAAAAATCACTCGTCATAGACGACCCGTACAACCCCTTACTCCTACAGAACATACATCCGCGTTTGCGCTTTGCCGACAAATTTGACAAAGACAACGACTTCAAGACCCGCAATATATTGTGTGTCCCTATTATGAATGCTGGCGTGCTGATGGGTGTCATTCAGATTATTAATAAGAACGAAGGTGCTTTCACCGAGGAGGATTTAAAACAAGGAAACGCACTGGCTTTAATTCTGGGCGATAAGTTCAGATTTGAACTGGGCGGTACACACAACCCATTTGATTTATTAGTTCATAAAGATTTACTTGAAGAGTCTGTTTTGCAAGAAATGCAAGAGGCAACTCCAGATACCAGTGCCCTAGTACAGCGCCTGACGTCTGAGCTTCGCATTCCCGAACATGAAATAGGCAATTCACTTTCTGTACATTACCAAGTCCCATACATCGCCTATTTGCCCGACAAATATCACAAATTTGAAAATGAAAGTCGTTTAAATGTCTCTTATTTAAAGCGCAATTTTGTCGCAGTTATTGCCGATGCCCACGACAATCCTATTGTGCTGATGGCAGAGCCCAACAACGCTGCTTTATTAATGGAAATTGAGCGCGCTATGGGTATAGAAAGCTATGATATTGCGGTGAGTCTACCTAGCATTGTGCTGCAATACCTAGGTGAAGGTAGCGGCGGCAGCGGTCCAGGTGAAATGAGCGAAATTCTTGATGAAATCAGCTCTTCGTCTCAAGACAGTGAAGATCACGTTGATGAACTATCTGATGACGCCCCTGCAGTTGTGCGACTGGTAAGCCGAATTCTCCATGATGCAAAGCGTTTAAATGCTTCCGATATCCATATTGATCCAGAGAAAAATGCACCTACTAGGGTGCGCATGCGAGTTGATGGCATATGCCGCGACATGAGCCAAATTCCAAACTCCCATCACAATGCCGTGATTGCGCGGATCAAAATCATGTCTAACCTGAACATTGCCGAAAAGCGCGTGCCACAAGATGGCAAGCTTGCCTTTAGAATGAATGGGCAGCTTGTAGAAGTTCGGGTTGCGACCATTCCCACAGTAGCTGGGGAAGGTGTGGTTATGCGTATTCTCGCCTCAGGTGGTGCCATGCCTATAGACAAAATGAACTTATCACCGACAACTCGCGCACGCCTGGAAGAGATGATCAAGAAACCTCACGGGATACTATTGGTAGTAGGCCCAACAGGTTCAGGCAAAACCACGACATTGCACGCTATTTTAGGGTATCTCAATACACCAGAAAAGAAGATATGGACCGCGGAAGACCCTGTAGAGATAACCCAGCCGGGATTACAGCAAGTTCAGGTAAGCCCCAAAATAGGCTTCACGTTTGCCAATGCGCTTAGAGCGTTTTTACGTGCTGACCCTGACATTATTTTAATTGGTGAGATGCGCGACAAAGAAACCGCCCACGCAGGTATCGAAGCATCACTAACTGGCCATTTAGTGCTATCGACACTACACACCAATTCTGCACCCGAGACCATTACCCGATTGCTGGACTTAGGCTTAGATCCAGTTAACTTTTCGGATGCGTGTGTAGGCATTCTTGCCCAGCGGTTAATTAGAACGCTATGTGGCAATTGTAAAGAAAAATACACCGCCAGTGATACCGATATCGCCTTTATCGAACGACAGTATGGAAAGGCGCACTTAGCAGAACTGAATATTTCTGACGGACTAGAACTTTACCGGGCAAAAGGGTGTGAAGAATGTGGCAATACGGGTTACAAGGGTCGCACCGGTGTACATGAACTGCTTGGCATGACACAGGCGCTGCGCTCATTGGTCTATAAAGAAGCGAGCGTAAGTGAAATGAAAGCTCAGGCTAGTGAAGACGGCATGCGAACATTGGTGCAAGACGCAATTTATAAAGTGCTTAAAGGAGATACTGACTTAGCACAAGTTCAAATTGTAGGCGGCGAATAAAAATTAATACGCCCAGCAATTCACTGGGCATATTAGCGCTTGTTAAAATACTATTTACGTAAATATTCTCGAATTACATAGTGAAGAATGCCGCCATTTTCGAAGTAAGTGAATTCATTAGATGTATCTATGCGAATATCCATCATAAAAGATTTCACTTTACCCGCTTCGGATGTAACCGATACTTCGACTTCTTTTTGACCACGTTCTACGGCATTTATCGAAAACAGTTCATCCCCTTTAATACCAAGTGAACTGCTGCTGTCGCCGGGTTTAAACTGTAACGGTAAAATACCCATACCAATCAAATTCGAGCGGTGAATTCGTTCGTAGCTCTCAGCCAACACAGCTTTCACGCCCATTAGCGACGGTCCTTTTGCAGCCCAGTCACGACTGGAACCGGTGCCGTATTCCTTGCCACCTATTACGATTGCGGGTACACCTTCCTCTTTATACCGCATAGCCGCGTGGAAAATAGACATGCGATCTTTGCTGGGGAAGTGAGTCGTAGCACTGCCTTTCGTCCCCGGCGCTAATTGGTTTTGAAGACGCACATTTGCAAACGTACCTCGCATCATGACTTCGTGGTTACCTCGCCTAGAGCCATACGAATTAAAGTCACTAGATGACACGCCAAGTTCCTGTAAATATTCACCTGCAGGACTATCTTCTGCGATGGCGCCTGCTGGTGAGATGTGATCCGTGGTTATAGAATCACCGACTTTTACCAAACAACGGGCATTGGAAATAGCATGAAGGGCCGCGGGCTCTTTTCCCATGACCTCAAAAAATGGTGGGTGCTTTATATAGGTCGAGGCGGGCCAATCGTAGACAGAAGTTTGACTTACATCTAGTGCGTTCCACTCTCCGCTACCTTTAAATACATCTGCGTATTTTTCCTTAAACAAGTCGCCTGTCACGTTTTCCGCTATGTATTGCTGAATTTCCTCTTCTGTTGGCCAAATGTCCTTCAGATAGACCAAACTACCGTCTCTCGCCTGGCCAAGCGGCTCCTTCGTAATGTCGATGTTCATATTACCGGCTAAGGCATAGGCGACAACTAAAGGCGGGGAAGCCAGATAATTAGCCGCGACATCTGGGTGGATACGTCCTTCGAAGTTTCGGTTTCCTGACAACACTGACGTTACGGTAAGCTTTGCTTTTCTGATCGCATCGGTAATAGCATCGGGTAGTGGACCGGAATTTCCGATGCAGGTAGTACAACCATAACCGACTAAATTAAACCCTAGAGACTCAAGTGGTTTCATTAAACCCGCATCTTCTAAATACTGGGTGACCACTTGAGAACCAGGTGCAAGCGATGTTTTCACCCATGGTTTACGAGTGAGCCCTTTTTCAGCGGCATTCCTTGCTAGTAAGCCTGCGCCAACAAGTACTGACGGGTTTGATGTATTAGTGCAGCTGGTAATTGCTGCTATAACGATAGCCCCGTCTTCCAGGTTGAATTTATTGCCTCTGAATTCGACAAAAGAATCGTGCTCCTCGTCCACGTCGTCTGACGTCCCTAACCCCGCTTCAGCGATGAGATCAGTTTCCTCATCCAGTACTTTTACGTCAATTTGTGTACGATGCCATTCTTTGAAAGCTTCAGCGGCATCGGTCAACGCAATTTTATCTTGCGGGCGCTTTGGACCGGCAATAGACGGTACCACGTCTTCTAAATTCAGTTCCAAGGTTTCGTGGTATTGTGCATCTTTACAATGGTCATCATGCCACAAACTTGAGAACTTCGCGTACGCTTCCACTAGGGCAATGTGATTTTCATCCCTTCCCGTTAACCGCAAGTAGTCGAGTGCGACGTCGTCGATGGGGAAAATGCCACACGTCGCCCCGTATTCTGGCGCCATGTTAGCGATGGTAGCTCTATCAGCAGTAGTAAGATGTTTAAGACCTGGCCCGTAAAACTCAACAAACTTGCCCACAACGCCATGCTCGCGAAGCTGTTGAGTAATGGTCAAAACCATATCTGTGGCGGTCACTCCTGCCGGTAGCTTACCCGACAACCTAAAGCCTACGACTTTAGGGAGTAGCATAGTCACAGGCTGCCCCAACATGGCCGCTTCTGCTTCAATACCGCCAACACCCCAGCCGAGTACGCCAAGACCATTGATCATCGTGGTATGTGAGTCAGTCCCCACTAATGTATCAGGGTAGACAAGCGTCTTGTCGCCTTCAGATTTAGTGAAGGCACACCGCGCTAAGTACTCTAGATTAACCTGATGGACTATCCCGCGACCAGGCGGAACAACTTTAAAGTTATCAAAACTCGATTGGCCCCATTTTAAAAACTGGTAACGCTCTTTATTGCGTTTAATCTCAATATCCGTATTTTTCTCTAGCGCATCTTCTTGTGCAAAGTAGTCAACCATGACCGAGTGGTCTATGACCAGCTCTACAGGGTTTAAGGGATTAATAGCTTGTGCATCGCCGCCCAACCGGTTTACTGCGTCACGCATGGCGGCAAGGTCGACAATTGCGGGCACGCCGGTAAAGTCCTGTAGAATTACTCGAGCAGGCACAAAAGAAACCTCGTGGTCTACATGGTTGTGTGTATCCCACTTAGCCACTTGTTCGATATCATTGCTATTCACAAACTCTTTATCTTCGTGGCGTATTAAGTTTTCAAGAAGAATTTTAATGCAGAATGGGAGCCGGTCTAACTCGTACTTACTTCCAATTTTATCGAAACTAACCGCGTTGAAGGTTTTGCCATTCACTTCAAGCTGCGAAAAAGACTTGTATGTCATACGCTCTCCATCCTTATTTGCCTGTTGTTCAAAATACTAAGCAACACTTAAATTATCGTTATAGCGTAGTTAACCGTTAACTGTTCTGCTACGTCGTGCTTAGCCTAGTATTTGTACGGCGTGTACGTGAAAAAAGGTTCACTTGATATATCCCATATAACTCGAGATTGTTGATCTTTGGTGTACAGTTTTTGGTCTAAATGGAAGCCTTATAATCGCGAAACAGACGTGCAGGCTTAAAGGGCTAAGTTAAAGGGCTATGACAAAAAGTAAAAGGCGCTAAGTACAAGTCATAAAACGTAAGTGCGGTTTGTGAAGCATTACACATCGCGATGACAAACTCGTGGCATCACTGAGTTTTGCTTCAACATTTTACTCTCAGCAAGTTGATACGAATTACTTTTCGTTTACATATTTGCTACAACGCTATTTTCATATAATCCAACTAACGGTATGCTAGACCTAAAAAGAATAGCGCCAAACGCCTTTTATAATTTGGTACTAAAAGAGCGCTTGCGCCATAAAAAAATGACACACTCATGCCCCACTCTCTAATAAAGAAATACAAGCTAGCGCCACATCCTGAAGGTGGCTATTACCGTCAGGTTTTTCGCTCTGATCACGAAATAAATTCATTCGTACACACGGAAACACGGCCCGCACTGACTCACATTTACTTTTTGCTGCTAAAAGGTCAGGTCAGTCGCTTTCATCGTGTGCTCCACGATGAAGTGTGGAATCACTATGAAGGTGCGCCTTTACAGCTTTATCAATTGGACAAGCAGCAGTTGTGGGAGCGCAGGATCGGAGGCGAAACGAATGAATATGTGGAAGTAGTCAAAGCAGGTAATTTTCAAGCCGCACAAACTATGGGAGAGTATTCTTTGGTCGGCTGCACTGTCGCACCAGGCTTTGACTTCGCCGATTTTAGCTTTATAGAAGAACCCGCTATGAAACAGTGGTTAGGGGTTGCCCACCCAGATTTGAGCCGATTTATCTAATATTTGCCGCTCTCTGAGCGGCATAGCACGTCTCACTAACTTAAAGATCGAGTCTTAGCAGCATTTTTGTCATGTCTTGAACTGGATTTTTCGCTGACTATCTAGGATGATAACGACAGTTTCTAAATATACGTCTGAACGTCCAACTGAAGGATTGAACCAGACATTTTTACTCTAAACCAGCAGGTAACCCAACTATGTATAAATTGGTACTTATTCGCCATGGAGAAAGTCAGTGGAACTTGGAAAACCGTTTTACTGGCTGGCACGATGTTGACTTAACTGACACTGGCGTAGCGCAAGCAAAAACCGCTGGTCAGCTACTTAAAGATGCTGGATTTGCATTTGATCAGGCGTATACGTCTGTTCTTCTGCGTGCAATTAAGACACTCAATATTGCGCTTGAAGAAATGGGCCAGCACTATTTGCCCGTTGAGCGCCACTGGCGTTTGAATGAACGCCACTATGGTGCACTTACAGGTTTGGACAAAGCAGAGACTGCAGCCAAGCACGGTGAAGACCAAGTTAAAATTTGGCGTCGTAGTTTCGATATTCCGCCGCCGGCTGTTGAAACTGAAAGTGAGCACTTTCCAGGGCACGATCCTCGCTATAGCCATGTTGACGCTGACATTCTCCCTCGCGGCGAAAGCCTTAAATTGACTATCGAACGTGTACTGCCATATTGGCATGACGTTATTCGCCCTGACATTCAAGCGGGCAAGCGCGTGATTATCGCAGCGCACGGTAACAGCCTTCGCGCTTTAGTTAAATATCTCGATGGCATGTCTGACGAGGAAGTACTTGGTCTAAATATTCCTACCGGTGTACCACTTGTTTACGAGCTAGACGAGAACTTAAAGCCAATTTCTAAAGAGTACCTTGGCGATCCGGACGCGATTAAAGCAATGATGGATGCTGTTGCCAAGCAAGGTAAAGCTAAGTAACACGTATGATGTAACAAGAAAGCCAGCTTAACTGCTGGCTTTTTGTTATGTGCTATTTAGCGCAATTGGGCAGTTCTCACTGACTATTAGCCAGTTTTTCTAACAATGTTTCAATCCGTTTAACGCTATTGATAAGCGTCGCCATATCGGCGTTGGCTTCTCCAGATTCAGTTGTATTTGCCGTATTGTTTGATTGCATACCAGACAGTACCTTGTCTTTTTGAGTAAGAATTGTCTCTCTGAAATTAGCAGCTTCATCAATACCAATCAAAGACACAAGTGCACCGTTAGCTGACTGACCTGCAGTTTCAAATGATAGGCGGTACAAATTAAACATGCGCATAATAGGGCCTTGAATCATCGCAACATCGGTGATTTTTTCAAGGGGAATAGATTTCTCTTCTTTATTAAATATTCCACGTTTTACAACCAACTTTCGTTCAGTGATAGTTGCTGACATAGCTTCAAGAGCTTTGCCACTGATGAATAAAAAAATGGGGACAGTAAATAATAGAAATAAAATGCCAAATACGGACAATACAGAAACAACTAAAAGTGTAATCAACCAATATTGTTTAACCGCCGGATTAAATGTTGCCTCTAATATTATTTTGTCTGACATACGCATTCTCTCTTTCGGTTTTGGTTGTTTTAACCTACTTAAATAGAAGTAGTAGTTCAAGAAGCGAAATGTTTCAGGAAGTGTAGTGGGTATTTGCCGTAATAGATCGGAACTAGATTTAAGCGTAGTATTTAAGCCAATTTGAGTACATACATTTTAATTATTTAGCCTGTATGCATAAAATTCATTGGCATCTGTATAAAGAAAAAAACCCGCCGTTAGGCGGGTTAATCTTAATGGGACCTGGCAGTGTCCTACTCTCACATGGGGAAACCCCACACTACCATCGGCGCTAATACGTTTCACTTCTGAGTTCGGAATGGAGTCAGGTGGTACCGTATCGCTATGGCTGCCAGGAAAAACTGGTTTGCAGTAACGTTGACTGCGTAAAGCTGATGGCTTATCAACTTCACTTTAATTCTTTTAGCCTATATGCATAAAATGCTGTGGCTTCTATTTAAAGCAAAAAACCCGCCGTTAGGCGGGTTTCTTTTATTAGGACCTGGCAGTGTCCTACTCTCACATGGGGAAACCCCACACTACCATCGGCGCTAATACGTTTCACTTCTGAGTTCGGAATGGAGTCAGGTGGTACCGTATCGCTATGGCTGCCAGGAAAAACTGGTAACAATCTAGAAAACTGGATATCAATTCAATCAGTGAGTAACTACTTTTCACTCTACTTAAACATATAGCTTGTCGTTACAACGCTCTCAAGCAAACTTACCTCAACCTTGCTCTGCTTTAGCGAGTAAGAAAATTATCAGTAAAACCACGTTTTACGTTTAAATAATTTTCTACGCCCACTTGCGCAGCAAGTGCTTGTAGGTAAAAAGCTTCTTGGGCGTTGTATGGTTAAGCCTCTCGGGCAATTAGTACAGGTTAGCTTAACGCCTTACAACGCTTCCACACCCTGCCTATCAACGTCATCGTCTATAACAACCCTTCCAGACCTTAAAGGTCAGGGATGACTCATCTTTGGGCCGGCTTCCCGCTTAGATGCTTTCAGCGGTTATCCGTTCCGAACGTAGCTACCGGGCAATGCCATTGGCATGACAACCCGAACACCAGCGGTTCGTCCACTCCGGTCCTCTCGTACTAGGAGCAGCTCCCATCAATCATCCAACGCCCACACCAGATAGGGACCGAACTGTCTCACGACGTTCTAAACCCAGCTCGCGTACCACTTTAAATGGCGAACAGCCATACCCTTGGGACCGACTTCAGCCCCAGGATGTGATGAGCCGACATCGAGGTGCCAAACACCGCCGTCGATATGAACTCTTGGGCGGTATCAGCCTGTTATCCCCGGAGTACCTTTTATCCGTTGAGCGATGGCCCTTCCATACAGAACCACCGGATCACTATGACCTACTTTCGTACCTGCTCGACGTGTCTGTCTCGCAGTTAAGCTAGCTTATGCCATTGCACTAACCTCACGATGTCCGACCGTGATTAGCTAACCTTCGTGCTCCTCCGTTACTATTTGGGAGGAGACCGCCCCAGTCAAACTACCCACCAGACACTGTCCACAATCCCGATAAGGGACCTATGTTAGAACATCAAACATACAAGGGTGGTATTTCAAGGACGGCTCCACATAATCTAGCGACCATGCTTCAAAGCCTCCCACCTATCCTACACATGTAGGTTCAATGTTCAGTGCCAAGCTGTAGTAAAGGTTCACGGGGTCTTTCCGTCTAGGTGCGGGTACACAGCATCTTCACTGCGATTTCAATTTCACTGAGTCTCGGGTGGAGACAGCGTGGCCATGGTTACACCATTCGTGCAGGTCGGAACTTACCCGACAAGGAATTTCGCTACCTTAGGACCGTTATAGTTACGGCCGCCGTTTACCGGGGCTTCGATCAAGAGCTTCGCTTACGCTAACCCCATCAATTAACCTTCCGGCACCGGGCAGGTGTCACACCCTATACGTCCTCTTACGAGTTTGCAGAGTGCTGTGTTTTTAATAAACAGTCCCAGCCACCTGGTCACTGCGACCCCCATCTGCTTACCACGCGAAGTGTTCACAAACAGGGGCGTACCTTCTCCCGAAGTTACGGTACAATTTTGCCGAGTTCCTTCACCCGAGTTCTCTCAAGCGCCTTAGTATTCTCTACCTGACCACCTGTGTCGGTTTGGGGTACGGTTCATATAATCATAAGTTTAGAAGCTTTTCCTGGAAGCAGGGCATCAACAACTTCACCACCGTAGTGGCTCGTCTCGTGTCTCGACTTTGAAAAAAACCCGGATTTACCTAAGTTTTCAGCCTACACACTTTCACTTGGACAACCAACGCCAAGCTTGCCTAGCCTTCTCCGTCCCTCCATCACTGATTATATAAGTACGGGAATATTAACCCGTTTCCCATCGACTACGCATTTCTGCCTCGCCTTAGGGGCCGACTTACCCTGCCCTGATTAGCATGGGACAGGAAACCTTGGTCTTCCGGCGTGGGAGTTTTTCACTCCCATTATCGTTACTCATGTCAGCATTCGCACTTGTGATATGTCCAGCAAGCTTTACAACTCACCTTCATCCACTTACACAACGCTCCCCTACCCAGCATGTAAACATGCTGCCGCAGCTTCGGTATATTGCTTAGCCCCGTTACATCTTCCGCGCAGGCCGACTCGACTAGTGAGCTATTACGCTTTCTTTAAAGGGTGGCTGCTTCTAAGCCAACCTCCTAGCTGTCTGTGCCTTCCCACATCGTTTCCCACTTAGCAATATTTTGGGACCTTAGCTGGCGGTCTGGGTTGTTTCCCTCTCCACGACGGACGTTAGCACCCGCCGTGTGTCTCCCGGATAGTTCTCATTGGTATTCGGAGTTTGCAAAGGGTTGGTAAGTCGGGATGACCCCCTAGCCTTAACAGTGCTCTACCCCCAATGGAATTCGTCCGAGGCTCTACCTAAATAGATTTCGGGGAGAACCAGCTATCTCCCGGTTTGATTGGCCTTTCACCCCCAGCCACAAGTCATCCGCTAACTTTTCAACGTTAGTCGGTTCGGTCCTCCAGTTGATGTTACTCAACCTTCAACCTGCCCATGGCTAGATCACCGGGTTTCGGGTCTATACCTAGCAACTAAACGCGCAGTTAACACTCGCTTTCGCTACGGCTCCGTTATTCACTTAACCTTGCTACTAAATATAAGTCGCTGACCCATTATACAAAAGGTACGCAGTCACCCCATCACTAAATGTCCCGCTTGCCCTTGCGTTGCATCTTGTATCGTTTTTGACGCTTCCGTTTCTCACGTACTTTTATGTACGCTGCGAGACGGTTCGTAAAAAACGCACAACCTGCTTAGCAAGCGCTGCGCTACATCAGGTGAGCTTCTCACTGAGCGCCGAGGCACTTAGTGATGGGGCTCCCACTGCTTGTACGTATACGGTTTCAGGTTCTATTTCACTCCCCTCACAGGGGTTCTTTTCGCCTTTCCCTCACGGTACTGGTTCACTATCGGTCAGTTAGGAGTATTTAGCCTTGGAGGATGGTCCCCCCATATTCAGTCAAGATAACACGTGTCCCGACCTACTCGATTTCACTGTAAAGAACGCTTCGTGTACAGGGCTATCACCTTGTATCGCTCCTCTTCCCAAAGGATTCCACTACACTCTAAACAGCTTAAGGGCTGATCCCCGTTCGCTCGCCGCTACTAGGGGAATCTCGGTTGATTTCTTTTCCTAAGGGTACTTAGATGTTTCAGTTCCCCTCGTTCGCCTCGTTACACTATGTATTCATGTAACGATACCTGTAAACAGGTGGGTTTCCCCATTCGGACATCTGTGGTTCAAATGCATTTTGTCGGCTCACCACAGCTTTTCGCAGACTTACACGTCCTTCATCGCCTCTAACTGCCAAGGCATCCACCGTATACGCTTCGTCACTTAACCATACAACCCCAAATAGCCTTCTGTTTTGGACTTTATGCTTCGCGGCTTTTCCTCGTTCACTCAGTTACATACGTTTATGTATGCGCCTTCGCTCACTCGTCTACCCGCTTGCCTAAACCCCAAACCATCGCCCATTACGTTTTTCAACCTAATAGATGATTGCTTTCCCGCCTTTTGAATCCGGGATTGAGTATTGTTGTATGCATGACAAGCTAATCGGAAGAATTGCCTTGCTATCAAATCATCGATTGATAACAAGCAATTCAGTCAAGTAGAGTAAAAAGTCATCTTTCGATTTCTCAGTTACTCAATTTTGATTGATTACTATTAATATCAGCTTTCCAAATTGTTAAAGAACTATTGTGCAAAATCGTGATGCGTAGCATCGTGACTTTTGCGCAAGGAGGACCAACATTACTCTCAAGAGTTTCGTTGCTACCCCTAGGGTAAAAAACCCTAATCAATCTTTACTAAAACAGTAAATATTCATTAGGATTCAACTTCCGTTTTGACACATCTTTTTGCCATCTATTTTCTTCTTAGACAAGGCATCGGATTGCGTAGCGTGCTAACAGCACGTGAGCGATTCGATAACGCCGTATAAGGAGAAAATGGTAGGCTTGGGCAGACTTGAACTGCCGACCTCACCCTTATCAGGGGTGCGCTCTAACCAGCTGAGCTACAAGCCTGTGGTGGAGCTAAGCAGGATCGAACTGCTGACCTCCTGAATGCAAATCAGGCGCTCTCCCAGCTGAGCTATAGCCCCATAAACTTGTGTCGTTCTTCATTTTTAAACAAGACTATCTGTGTAGGCACTGCATCAAGTGCGTCTTTCGACGTAATGGTAAGGAGGTGATCCAACCCCAGGTTCCCCTAGGGTTACCTTGTTACGACTTCACCCCAGTCATGAAACACAAAGTGGTAATCGTCCTCCCGAAGGTTAGACTAACTACTTCTTTTGCATCCCACTCCCATGGTGTGACGGGCGGTGTGTACAAGGCCCGGGAACGTATTCACCGCAGTATTCTGACCTGCGATTACTAGCGATTCCGACTTCATGGAGTCGAGTTGCAGACTCCAATCCGGACTACGACATTCTTTAAGGGGTCCGCTCCACATCACTGTCTCGCTTCCCTCTGTAAATGCCATTGTAGCACGTGTGTAGCCCTACACGTAAGGGCCATGATGACTTGACGTCGTCCCCACCTTCCTCCGGTTTGTCACCGGCAGTCTCCTTAGAGTGCCCAACTTAAGGCTGGCAACTAAGGACAAGGGTTGCGCTCGTTGCGGGACTTAACCCAACATCTCACGACACGAGCTGACGACAGCCATGCAGCACCTGTGTCAGAGTTCCCGAAGGCACCAATCTATCTCTAGAAAGTTCTCTGCATGTCAAGTGTAGGTAAGGTTCTTCGCGTTGCATCGAATTAAACCACATGCTCCACCGCTTGTGCGGGCCCCCGTCAATTCATTTGAGTTTTAACCTTGCGGCCGTACTCCCCAGGCGGTCTACTTAGCGCGTTAGCTTCGCTACGCACGAATTAAATTCACACACAGCTAGTAGACAGCGTTTACGGT